>JAHDEN010000003.1:0-68135 GCA_020628815.1 Chloroflexota bacterium
AAATTCTCAATTACGAAAGTGGCAAAATGGCTGTGGCCGCTGTCCCCGGTAGCGGTAAAACGTTTACGCTTACCCGCCTTGCGGCAAAGTTGATCAGCGACGGCCGGATCGATCCTGCATCCAACCAGCAAATTCTCATAGTCACATACTTGAACGCTAGCGTTGACACCTTTCGCTCACGCATTCGTGAACTGCTGCTGGCGCAGGGACTGCCGCCCGACGAGGGGTACGACGTGCGTACTCTGCACAGTTTGGGGTTAGAGATTGTCCGCTCAGCCCGCAGCAGCGAGCGAGGGAACGATCTGCTGGTGCTTGATGAGGCGCAGTCGGCCCATTTTCGGGGATTGGCGATCGACAATTGGAAGGCGAACCATCCTGATGAATGGCACAGCATGACACCGGATGATTCGGTAAATGGGCAAAATAAATGGCGGCGCACGGTTGATAAAATGGTGAACACGTTTATTCGTGAAGCTAAAAACGGTCGCTATCGGCCGGCCGACATTTTGACCCGCATCTATGACAAAAACAGCAGCCAGGTGGACGATGATGAGTTGGAGATTGAGTTTGATCCGGCTGAAAGCGCAGACTTATCAACCCCGCTGGTTCACATGTGCGCCATGATTTATGCCGACTATCAGCGGATTGTAAAAGGCCAAGGGGCGTTAGATTTTAACGACTTGATTTGGCAAGCAACCGAACTGATCGAGTCTGCGCCTGAGGTGGTCCACGCATTGCGCCACCGCTGGCCCTATGTGCTGGAGGATGAGGCGCAAGACAGCGTGCCGCTGCAAGAAATTTTGCTGGATGGGTTGACCAGTGCTGACGGGAACTGGGTCCGGGTGGGAGATCCGAATCAGGCGATTACAAGCACGTTTACGGCCGCGCATCCTCGTTTTTTCAACGCCTTTTTAAAGCGAGACGACGTACTCGAACGGCCGTTGCCACACAGCAGCCGCTGTGCTCCCCGCATTTACGAGGCTGCCAACAAACTGATCCGCTGGACCATCGAGCATCACCCTGTGCTCGAAGTACGTGAAAGTGCTTTTCGCAATCAAAAAATGTTGCCGGCCCCCGAGGGGGATGCACGACCCAATCCCCCCGATGATTTGGCCGGACTAAACATTAAAGTGTTCGATCATCGGGAAGATCAAGAGATTCCCAAAATCGCATTTTTTGCACAAAAATATGTCGAAAAATTCCCCGAGCGGACCATCGCCGTTCTGGTGCCAACCAATGATTTTGGCCACAAAATCGCTGAAATTTTCGATCAAAACGATGCGGTGTATGACAATTTACTGCGCGGTGGCACACGCGAGCGGGAAATTGCGCAGGGGCTACATGCCGCATTGGCCCTGCTGGCAGAACCGACCAAGCGGGCCAATATCGCTAATTTTTGGGAGGGGATGTTCAAACTCGATCATCCGTTTGCAGATGTCGATGATGATCGGGCCGACCATCTGATTACATTGCTCAACAGCGTTATTTTGCCGGAATCTCTGTTTTACCCAGATGGGCACGGGGGAGACGCGATTTTAGAGGCGCTACCGGCCGGGGTAACCAAACAAGAAGATCTGACCGATATCGCCAGATACGTGCAGTTTGCGCAGAAAATTTTTGAGCTTGGCCACCTGCCGATCGATGATCTGATCATTTCTGTGGCGGATGAGCTGTTGGCGTGGCACGAATCTGAATCAAACGAGACAGACTTAGCCATCGCCTATCAAATCGCAAACCAGGTGCGGGCGTGGGCTGATTTGAACCCTGACTGGCGCTTGCCTCAGCTGGTTGAACAGCTTAAGCAAATCGCAGAGGGGCGTATCCGTATCGCCACCGTTTCGATGGACGATACCGGGTTTGAGCCAACGCCAGGCCGGATTACGCTCAACACGCAGCATGGTTCTAAAGGGATGGAATGGGACGCGGTGTTCTTGGTTGGGATTGATGGGGGGTGGATTCCGAGCAGTTTAGAGAGCCACTTTCAGGGGGTTGATTCAGACTCCGGCATCGACCCTTCGGCCGAATTGGCGGCCGCGCTGCATGACCTGATGGATGGTGGCTACGGGCGCTATTTAGGACGGACGGCAACAGACGCCGCCCATATCGAGCTGATCTCTGAGCGGTTGCGCCTGTTATACGTCGGTATCACCCGAGCCAAGCTGTATTTGCACATTAGCCGTAGCAAGAAAAAGCGGCAATATCGGCAGGAGAAAGAGGCTGCGCCTGCGTCTGCGATTGGGGTGCTGTACGAGCATGTGATTGACTTGCGTGAGCGGGACAACAAGCTGAATGAATAGCTTTGCTGAATTTATATGCGGCCGATCATGAATTTCAATTAGCGAAAGTAGAGGTTTTACATAAAAACAGGTATGATTGACCCATCGCTGATTAGCCAATTAGCTGATCGGCTAATTAGCCAAAGTATGGACAATCCTTTTTACCACCGTGGCGCGATCCGTGAGATCGAAAAATTTTACGGTCGCGAATCTGAAACAACACAAATTTTGGGGCTCCTGCGTAACGGGCAGAGCGTTTCTTTAACCGGCCCGCGACGAATCGGCAAAAGCTCTTTGCTATTCAATCTGTGCGAGGATAGCGTTCGGGAAGCCTATCAACTCGATACCCCCAATGCGCTGTTTATTTTGATCGACTGCCAAATGATTGGTGGCGCTCCGGCCGAAGAAGTCTACGAAGTTTTGCTAGACGAAATCGGGTTGGCGATTGAAAAAGCGGGACTCAAAATTGAGACAAAAGCACCGCAAGGGACTTGGCGGGCGCTTGACCGGATGTTGGGGGCTGTAAGCCGTTTGGGCGTGCCCATTGTCATCCTGCTAGATGAATTTGAGCTGTTGGCGGCCAATGAAAATTTAACCCCGTTCTTCTTTACCCGACTGCGTGGTTTAACCACCCGCTATGGGATCGCCTTTGTTACCGCTAGCCAGCGGCCGTTGTTCTCGATTACCGCATCTGAAGAAATTTTGAGTTCACCCTTTTTCAATATTTTTGTCAGCCTGTCGCTTGGACTTTTTAGTCGCGAAGATGCGGAAGGGCTTTTGGCGGATCGATTAGAAGAGACAGCCGTTTCGTTCTCGGCCGAACTGGTTGAGCACATTATCTATCTCGTTGGTCCAAATCCGTTCTTTTTGCATGTGGCGGGGTACCATGCTTGGCAGACCTTGGTTGAAAATCATGGGATGGAGATCGATTACAACGCGTTGGATCGTGAGATTGAACGGGAAGCGGAATCACATCTCAGCTACGTGTGGCACAATCTAACCGAACCGGAGCAATATGCGCTGGTGGTTGGAGAAGGGGCAACCGATGTGTTGCGCAGCTTGCATCAACAAACATTGATCTGGGAACGGGGTCGGCCGGGGCAAACGGGCTTGCTGAAGCCGACGTTTAGCAGCGATATTATGCGCCGCTATGTTCGTCGCCAGCAGGTCGAAAGCGTGATCCAGGCTGATCCATTTGTGATCGATTTGAACCGCCACCGGGCTACGGCCAAAGGGACCGAATTAACCTTGACAATCAGTCAGTTTGACCTGCTATCTCGCTTAGCCCGCACACCGGGTCAGGTGGTAGACGCTGATGATTTAGAGCAGGCGGTTTGGGGCGAAGCGCTGGTTGATGACCCTGATCGCTTAAAAACATTGATTAAGCGGTTGCGCAAAGCGATTGAACCTTGGCAAGGCTGGATTGTGAGCGAGCGTGGCGTGGGCTATGTTCTGCGTGAACCGACCGACTAACGCCCGTTTTCTGTTTACAAAAGCGTTTTTGACATGACCTTATTATCACGATTGAGTTCCAGCAAAATTTCTTGGCTTGTTTTGTTGGGTGTTGGGCTACTTGTTGCCCCATTTTTTGCAGATTTGGGCGGCACTGTATCGGCTCAGTCAGACGTGTATTGGGAGTTTGAAACACAGGGGAGATTGCTACAAGCTCATCCGGCCGACTTAAATGCAGATGGCATTCAAGAAGTTCTGCTAGTTGATGACTCGCAAACCTTAACCCTTTTAGGGGCTGATGGTCAGTTTATTTGGGGGGTCGAACTGCCCGGTCTACAAGTACTCGACCTAATCGATTTAAATACCACGCGAAACACCAGCGAAGCGGCAATTGTGATGGCAACCCCCGGCCGGTTACAGTGGGTAGACACGAACGGAGAGCTCTCGATTCAATACGATATTAGTTCGTCGCCACTGCAAGTTGAACGTTTGCCGGGCATCAACTCCGATTCCATTTTGCTGGTGACCCGATCTGGCTTTCTAGAGCGGATTAATGGGGTGACAGGTGAGCGGATTTGGCGCTATGAAAGCAGCGCTCCGGTTAGCGTGCGTGGCTCTGAAGCTGTTTTTGCCATTTTGCCTAGAATCAATCCAGAAACAGGCCAGACCCAACAAGAAATTTTGATGTCGTTCCGCACGGCAGATGGGGTTGGCCGTTTAACTTTGTTGAGCAGCAGCGGTCAGGTGATTTGGGAAAAATCGACCTCTGTTTATCAAACCGCTATGACCGGCCTGCCGTTTTTGATCGACGGCCGATCTTATATCGCAACCGGCTCGCTAGACGGCCGCTTGGCTCTGCTGGATCGAGAAACCGGAAATGAAGTTTGGTTTAGAACCCCAAACCGGCAGATTACATCGATGGCACCTGCGGTTATCGACCAGCAACCGGCCCTTTTGCTAGGGACCGATGCGGGAACCGTGCTGGCTTATACGCTAGATGGGGTTCGACTGTGGGACCGTGTCATGGGTGCTTCACCCGAACAAGGGATTGTTGAAATTCAGGTTGCCGAGATCGCAACTGATTTAAGCCGTGACTCGGTTGTGATGATCGAGCTGGAGCCGCTGCAAACCGGCGCGCGAGCCGGGGTTGCTGAGATCGTGGTGCCAGGACCAGACGGCCGGCCGATATCCCGCATCACCGGTGTTTCTGAACTGGCCGGTGCGGAGCTTACCGATCTAAACCAAGACAGTTTTACCGAGCTACTGCTCACAAACTTTTCAACCGTATCGCTGCAAGATTCCGGTTTTGGTGGAGAAGCTACCGGCTTTGTGACCAATTGGTCGTGGCGTTTAGATGCCGCCCCATCTGCTATGCGGGGGATTGTGGGAGCAAACGGGCAAACGGTTGCTCTGATGGTCGCTGGTGAAGACGGCCGCTTGCATAATGTCTCTCCGGTGGTGGGTTTGCCCGTTTGGCAACAAAGCGTTGACGGCACAATTGAATTTTTAGAAGCGGTGCCTCAGACCGGGCAGAATGAAGGAGGGCCGCCCGATGTATTGATCGGCTGGAACCGACTTCCGATATCTAATGGGGCAGGGGATCCGATCACTCAATCGGCCGGACTCGACTTAAAACGGTTAGACGGCACAAGCGTTTGGGAATTGCCGGTCCAAATTGGCGGGTTGATTACCGTCATGCAGGTCGATCAGGATGCCACAGGGCAAACGCTCGGCGTGCGAAACACCAATCGAGCTGCGCAAATTTATGTTGGCACCACAGAAGGGGACCTGTTGGCGTTTAGCCATCAGGGTGAGGCGTTGTGGCAGCGCAATTTGGGAACCAGTATTTTAGATGTGGCGATCATCAATCAAATTGAAACGAATGATGTGATTGCCGCCTCAACCTCGGCCGGAATGCTTGTTTTGCTATCGCCGTCTACCGGCAGCACCATTCGGCAAACCAATCGGCATGGGCGTATCGATCACTTGATTTCGCTCCCTGCAGTGGATGAAGGAGCTGGCCTAAACGAAATCGACTCTGGCGTGGGGCTGCTGGCATTTACGGCCGCCAATCAGCTGTTGGGATTAAATCTAACGCTCAATCAGGTTCCCGGGTGGGACGTCACTTTTTCAGACCGACCGGAATCGATTAACCGACTTGAAAATTCGATGCTGCTGAGCTGGAATGACGGCCGAATCGTCCGCTTGAGTTTGTCCGCACTTACCCCTCTACGCCGCATCTGGACCATTAACGGAGATGTAAATCCGACCGCTTCAATTTGGGGAGACGTCGATGGAAACGGCCGTTCTGAACTGGTGATTAGCGGTGAAGATGGCTCGATTCAGCTATATACGGCGGATGGGCGGCCATCAGAAACGATTGAATCATCGAGCGATGTGTTTGATCTAGATGTTCTGACTCAGGCTGAATTAACTTCACTTATTTCACTAACCGAGAATGGGGTTGTAACCAGCCTTTCGGCCCGCCCCAATCGGCCGCCGTTTTTAGCAAACGCGGTTGCTGGCCCGACGGGTGAACAGTACACGATCAGCGTGAGCTCAAACGATATTGATGGGGATACGGTTCAGGTGAACTTGCAAATATGGGAGCCAAACGATGCCGCTTGGGTCTCGATGGGTGAACGTGAAGCCCCGGCATCTGCCAACCGTTTGGTCTGGACATTTGATCCGATCACGTTTAATCAACCTGTCCGCTATCGTTTCATTTTTAACGATGGGACCTTTATCGGCGGCGTTGAGCCGACCCCAGGACCAGAAGTTGTAGGGCAGCAATTTCCGTTTAACTATTTGGTGGGTGGTATTTTAGCGATGTCGTTGATCACGCTGTTCATTGTGATCCGACAGCTGATTCGGACCATTCCGTTCCGCAGCCGCCTGCGCTATAACGAACTAATTGCGGACGACACCCTTACGCTGTCGAAGCTCAATGAAATCTATCGACAATCGGCCGGATCACCCGACCTGTTGCTGTACATGGCCGGGCGTGCGCGGCAACAGGGCAAAACCGCCTTGGCCGATTTGTGCGATGGGCTGTATCTGCTGCCCGACCGGCCGGGAACGGCGATTGAGATTTTGGCTCAAGGATTGAAAGAAGATGACGCGAATGCTTGGGAAGATATTGAGCTGTGGCAAGAGCTGTATGAAGTGGCTGACGAACTGTACGCATCTCCATCGATTGTTGAGCTGGGTCTTTTCGCTGATCGGCTAAATGACTTTTTGCCCCATCTGCCCAGCATCGATATTGAGGGTGAATCTTTTGTGGCGCTATCTGGCCCGATGGAGCCGCTTGAGGCGGTAGGCCGGTTAGAGATGGCGCGTGACCGCATCGCATTTTTGCAAGAAGGGTCGGTTATGTTACAGCAAGAGGCTGGGGTGATGATGTGGCGGCCGCACACCATTTCAAATCAGTTAGCGATTGCGATTAATGGGCGCTGGCAGGCATTGATCAATGCGACAATCGAAGAGCTGCGCGGCCGGCCGTGGCTGATTCCATCCCTGAAAACCCGCCGTTTGATTGCGGCCGGTGAGTCTGTGGTGGCGTTGGAGCTACACAACAACGGGCAAGCTGGGGCGGAGCAGGTTGTTGTGCGGCTTGAGGAAGATCCCGCTTATTCGATCTTTAACGCGGAACAGTCGATTCCGTTTTTGGCCGTGGGGCGCACCACCATGCTGGAGTTCAAGATTACGCCGCATGAACCGGCCGATTTGCGCCTGGCATTTGAGATCGGTTTCCAAGATGCTGCCCATCGTCAGCACGGGTTCGACTTTGCAGACATGGCCACAATGATTTCGCATGACACGCCGTTTACCCCGATTCGCAATCCGTATGCTCCGGGGACTCCGTTGCGGCGTCAGAGCCCGCTGTTTTACGGCCGTCGCGAAATTTTAAACTTTATTATGGAGACGATCCAGAGCACCAACCAGTCGAACGTGATTGTGTTGGTGGGGCAACGGCGCACGGGTAAAACCTCAACGCTGCTGCACTTGTCAGATGTGGCCCCGCCGGATATTTTGCCCGTGTATATTGACTGTCAGTCGTTGGGTGTTTCGGCCGGAATGACCGGCTTTTTGTACGACTTGGCATGGTTCATTTCTGACGCCCTCATCGAACGAGAGCTAGAATTAGATGTGCCTGACCTGTTGGTGTGGGAGAAAGACCCGGCCCATTATTTCCAACGTCGTTTTCTGCCACGTGTGTATGAGCTGCTGCCATACAATGCCACACTGCTTTTGGTGTTTGACGAGTTTGAAGCGTTTGAAGAGATGATCGCGAACGGGACTTTGCCCGAGACGTTCTTCAGCTTTTTGCGCCATTTGATGCAGCACGGCGGCCGGTTGAACTTTGTGTTTGCGGGTACCCATCGTCTTGAAGAGATGGGTACCGACTATTGGTCGGTGCTATTTAATATCGCGCTATATCGTCAAATCGATTATCTAGATAAATCTTCGGCGAATAAGCTGATTACCCAGCCGGTAGATGGCAAAGTGATCTATGACGATTTGGCGTTAGACAAGATTTGGCGCGTGACGGCCGGGCATCCCTACTTTTTACAGCTGGTCTGTTACACCCTGATCAACTATGCCAACAAACACAAAACCGGCTATATCACCATTGCAGATGTCAACGAAATGTTGCGTGAGATGTTGCGTTTAGGTGAGGTGCATTTCGCCTATTTGTGGCAATTTTCTACTTTTGCAGAGCGGGCGGTCTTGATTGCGATGGCTCATTTGCATGAGGGGGATGAGCCGGTGACGGCGGCCGACCTGCAACAGAGCCTGCGGCCGTTTGATTTAGACCTGCTCCCGGCCGATATTACGGGGGCGCTGCGCCGCTTGGTGAGCCGTGAAATTTTGAGCGAATACCGTGATCGCAGGCTGTCGTTTTACGATATGCGGGTGGGTCTTGTGAAGCTGTGGGTCGAAGAGAACCGAAACTTAAGCGCTCTCTTCGAACGGAAACCTGTATAGTGATTTTGCGTAAAGCCTTAAAATTTATGATTAGGAGACTGAATCGATGGGCATTTTAAGTGGATTAATGGGCAATGCGTCCCAAGTGGATGTGAACAAAGTACAGGGTGAACTGCAAGGCGTTTTAATTCCGGAAGAAAAGGTTGAGGCGGGCTTTCAAGTACTGCGCGATCAATTTATCTTCACCAGTAAACGGCTGATTTTGATTGATAAGCAGGGGATTTCTGGCAAGAAAGTTGAGTACAAGTCGATTCCCTATAGCTCGATTAAGTATTTTTCAGTTGAGACGGCCGGAACTTTTGAGCGTGATGCAGACTTGAAAATCCACCTGACAGGCACTGTGATTTCCAAAAATTTGAAAAAGGGGATCGATGTGGTTGGATTGCAGAGGATGCTGGCTTACTACATTTTGAAATAGTATTGAGTTAGTAGGTGCCAAGAGTTACATTAAAAAGCGTGTCGCGTATTACGTGAACGTTATAACTTGCCTGAGATTTGCTTAAGCTCAGAACGTCTAAAATAGTCTTTACAACTTATTTGAGCCCAAATATCTAACTTGAAATCAACTAGAACGGTGTCATCGGGCCTTTAGGCCATAGATGACATCGTTCTTTTGGAAGACAACTTGCGTCTTGGTTTTTATCCAAAATTGAGGTTAACTTGATTGTTAGACCCTACGCAACACGTTTTAAACGGATGAATGAGAGACTCAATAGCTACTTGGAACAGACTACTTAATTGTAAAACAGCCTCGGCCGGATTGGGCTAAAACAGTCCGGCCGTTGGGAGCCATATGCACAACCTGCCACTGAAATTCTTTTGTAACCCCATCCAGAAAATACCCTTGTGGGGTGATAAACCACTGGTAAACGTTGCCGTTTGGTTCGGCGAACACTTTGCCGATCGAACGCAAGTTGCCACCCCGTGGGCCTACCCGAATTTCAAGATACTCATTCCAATATAGATTGCCGTTCCAGCGCCAATTGAGTTCAATTTGGCTGTTTTGAGCGTAGTTTTGCCATTCGGCCGCACAGTTTAGATTGAGCAAAACCGGCCGTGGAAAGACCCGTTGCACAGGGGCTATTGTGGCGGTTGCCGCATCTGACACCGTAATCACCACGGTTGAGGTGATCGGCTCAATGGTTACCGTAAGCTGAGGCTCTTCGGTTGGGGGAGGGGTTTGCTCATCAGAATCTGAAGATTCTGTGGTTGCTGTGGGTTCATCTGTTTTGACAATTTGCGGTTTCGGTTTGACGGCCGATTGCTCTGTTGGGATGGGGGGGCTAGTTGGGAGAGTGGTGGGTGAGCTAGCGGCCGTAGCCGCTTTGGTCGGGGCTTGAGCCGTTGCATCTGCCCCGTTTGATTGGTCTGAATCTGCTGCCCCGATTTGAGCCAATTGGCTATCCTGCGGGGTGGGGGTTGAAAGCTTGGCTACCACAGAAGGCTGTGCCAGCTGATCAGAGCCGTTTGGCTGATTGCGTAGATAGACAAAGGCGAAGAGGGCCACAACAACGACCGCTGCAACGGCCAGGCCGTTATAAAATTGCACAGGATTTTTGATCAGCTGATTGCGAATGGTTGTTGCGTAATCAAGCCGTGATCCCGGCCGTGCCTGTAACGTTGCGACTGAAAAACTCCCAGCAACGCCTGATTCAACCAGCTGCGGCAAAATTTCGACGATGAGGTCTTTCCCATCATACAGAGATAAAAGATCAAAAAGATTGATCGCTTCTCCCTGACGCTCAACAACCGTCTGAAAATTTTGGCTGCCCACAATCACAGAATCCCCTTCTTTGATCGGCAAGCCGCTTATTCCTCTTGATTGAGCCCGTGCAAACTCTGCATCTGTCAGGTTTTGCCCAATATGGAAGCCTCGATCAACTTTGATTGAGTCATGTTTGCCAACGGCCGAATCCCAGCTTTCTGCATAGTGGGTTTCTGGATCTAAATGTGGTGCGGTTGAAGGGTTTGTTAAGGTTAACTGGGTCAACCGTTCGCCACGCACCAGATAAATCGGATTGGCACCTATGTTGGCGATAAACAGGGTTTCTTCGTTTTCAATGGCGGCTACGGCGATGTGGGCATACACATCATCCATTTTCCTGGTTGTCCAATAAATTTCGTGGTTGGCGCTTCTGATTGCGTTTTCCAACAAAGTCGGAATGTCATAATCGTTGCCACGATCAAACTGGACTAACATCGCGTCGATAGCCATTTGAGCAACACGTGCGGCCCAGCCATCCCCACCAAATCCTGTGGCGACGATGGCATAATCGATTAGGCTACCGTTGTTGATGGTAACGGAGCCTGATCGTGTGCGTTGAGTATAAGGTTTTGCGGATGCTTTGTGAAAGCCGTTTGCGTTGATGATGAGAGCCATTTGAAATGATGGGAGTAATTGCTTAGCAATCAAACTTGGATCGATCGTTCTGTCCAAGTGGTAGTTGCTGAGTAACTACAGAAGAAAAACGGTTGGTAATGGATACTGTTCTATACGGCCGACTAGACCAAAGGTTGGCACAGGGGTTTCAAATAGATGAAATCCTTGCACCAAATTATGTGCCAGCTTGTTTGGGTCGTGGCTTTTCTTGCAATGATTAAGCATGAGCGAAAAAAGAAGATTTGGTGTCAATCTCTTCACTCATGCAGGGTATAGTCATTGCAGTTATAGCTTTAACTTGTTATCCACCGATTAGCTTTTTTCGGCCGGAAGAAGTTATTCCTAAAGCCACACCGCCGTGTGATAGCTGTTTTTCCTCGATAAGGCGTTGTTGAGTCAACTGACGAATCCCTAGCTGAATCGAACGTTCCCCTCGATCGCTTAGCGAACTCCACGCCTCAGATTGGTAGGCCCTATCATTGTCTCTCAACTCACCGGTTAAGAGCAACACTAAATTACGTTTTCCCCATCCATTTTCGGATAATGCTAACAAGATCGCCCGTTCGATGGTTGGATCGGCCGTTGCTTCTTCCCATTCTGGCAAAATATCTGGCTCACAATTGTCGCATCGGTCACATTTTTCGCGCACAGCACCACCCAAATAGTTGGCCAAATAGCCGTGCCTGCAATAGCGACTTTTGCCATATTCGCCTATCTCTGCCACACGTTGCTTTTGGATCGAATCATGTTCATCAAGCAGTCGTACAATCCGTTCAGATGAGTCTTCGGGGGGCTGAAGCACCGTTACATTTGGGGTGCGATTCTGCCCATCGTAAAACAGATGGGCGGCCGTGGCCCATTCTGACAGGGTGGGCAAAACTTCGTTGGGGAAAACCCCAAGTACGGCCGCCACATCAACCATGTTGCGTGTTACCGTAATCCCTTGCTCAAGCCCCATGTCGGCCGCAAACGCCTGTAGCTCAATCGGTCCTGGGCTCAGCCATTTTAAACTCAGCGAGAGCGGTACATCATAATCCCGCACCAGCAGCTCCGCATTTTCGAGCATGTTGACCGCCACCCGCAAATTGGTGCTGTCTGTATTTAAACGCTGGGCGATCACATCAAAGTTCACCGGCCCAGAACGGCCGACCGGCACCTGTTTTCTAATCTGCCCGTACACATCGCGCAAAAACTCAACTTTGAGCGCGTCGCTGTTAACCAAGCGGGTTAAAAACCCTTTATCGGCCGTGCTGTGTACCAAAACACAATAGCTTTCTTTCCCATCTCGTCCCGCACGCCCCGCTTCTTGATAATAAGATTCAATTGAATTGGGCAAACCGTAGTGCAAAATAAAGCGGATGTCCGCCTTGTCGATCCCCATCCCAAAGGCAACAGTGGCCACAATAATGTCAGTTTCACCGCTCATAAAGCGATTTTGTACCTGGGCCCGATTGCTGATGCGGGCGTGATAATGCTCCGCTTTTAGCCCCTGATTACGTAGGATGAGGGCGATCTCTTCACAGTTTTTGCGTGACCGGGCGTAAATAATGCCAGGGCCAGGGAGCCGCTGGGCCAAACCGATCACATCGCTTAATTTGTTGTCTGCGTTGCTGGCTGTAATCGCTGCCAGTTTCAAATTGTCTCTAAACGTGTCTAGGGCGATAAATTGGAACTTCCGCTGAGTCTCGCTGGGGGTGAGGGTTTTTAAAGGCTCGAACAGCCGCCGTTCAATATCTTGCCGCACCAAAAGCGGTGCTGTGGCGGTTAAGGCAAGGATGGGTGGCGCACCCAAGTCACGATGTGCTTGGTTAAGCCACAAATAGTCCGGCCGGAAATCGTGCCCCCATGTTGACAAACAGTGGGCCTCATCGATTACCAGACGGCCGATGCCAGCCCGCTTAATCGCCTGCACAAAGCGCCACTGTCGCAACCGCTCGGGTGCTACAAACACCATTTTGTATTTGCCCAGCGCCACCGCCCGAATGGCAGCTTTTAGTTCAGATTCGCTCAGGCTGCTGTTGATGGCGAGCGCTTGCCCACGTATTTCTTCTGGCAGCCCGTCCACTTGATCCTTCATCAGGGCGATCAGGGGAGAAATGATGAGGGTGACCCCTTCGGTCAAAAGGGCTGGCAGTTGGTAGGTCAGCGATTTTCCGGCCCCGGTTGGCAAGATGGCAAGCACATCTTCCCCCCGTAAGGCACAGGCCATAATTTGTAGTTGAGCGTCGCGCAACGCATCAAACCCAAAGTGGGTTTTGGCGGCCGTTTCAATTTGCTCTTTCTCTTCGGCCGAAACTTGAACCAAACTTAGATCGGGCAACGGGGCCGGTTTTTGTTTTTTCGGCAGGCGAGCGGGCAAGATGCGTTTAGACCGTTTGGCCCGCTGTGCCGCATCCCCTTTGCCCCCTTCAGCGATTTCTCCCAGAATGGTTGAAAGCTCGGTTGAAAAGCGGCCGTTCAACATTTCGTCGATTAAGATCAGCCGGTTTGTATCTCCTAGCTCTTCAAACAGGTCTCGCAAATCACGCAGCAGATTGGTGTAGATGGCGCTTTCACCTTCGTTAACTGTAAATGCGTTAACCGCAAAGGCTTGGGCCTGCACTTTGTCATCTTTGGCTAAATAGATTTTTGCTAATCTGAGGGTGGCGGTGCGGCTGCGTGGCGCCATTTCTAGCTGTTTGCGGGTCGCCCGCTCCGCTTCATCTAGCTTGTTTTCGGCCAGCTCAATATCGGCCAGCAGTGCCCAAGCTTGGATCACCGCTTCGTTTTGTTGGATCAGGGTGTCGGCCGTTTTGCGTGCCAGAGGCAAGTTGTTGTCTTCTAGATAGTAACGTGCCAGCTGAGACATGGCGGTGGGGGAAAACTTTGTTTCAAGCCGCTCAACCATCACTTTGATGGCAGATGGGGTGCGCCCCATGCCCGCATAGGCGCGAGCTTTCCGGTCGGCCATTGAAACCAAATCCGGCCGGTTGACCGCATCCACCACGTCGATGACCTCTTGGTAGCTCTCCCAGTGGGTTAGAAAAGTCAGAATACGGTTGCGGACTTTACCCGCTAAAGCGGCGCAGTCGGCTGGAGTGAGTTCGAGTTGTGATAAAAGTGTTTCCTTCATGTTTTCCCTGTGTGAATGGTATCTGCTTTCGGGTAGGTTTCAAATACCAATGTATGAACAGGCATTTACGTTTTAAAATCCGGTTTGATGGGGGGCAACAATCAAAATCCTGTTATTGATTTCGGAATCTTTTGCTCTCTCCGGTACATTCTTAGGCATGAAGCGTTTCCTTTTTCTTGTCATTCTTTTGCTTGTTGGATGTGGTGGAGCGGTCCAACCAGAAGCCGAGACACAACCGGCTGCTGAACCGGCCGTCCGTGAGTATCCGGCCGAGGCGACTGTGTTTACCGTTTATCGCCCCGACTCTGGCGTGCGCTACCGCATCACCGAAACATTTTTAGAGGGTGTAAGCCGAGAAGTGCCCAACCGAGAGCCCGGCCGGGTTGAAGCGGTGGGGAACAGCCCCAGTTTGATCGGCGAGCTTGCGCTTGACCTGTCAACCAATCCCCCCAAATTGCTGGGTGGCTATTTTGAGGCGGACTTAACCCTGTTGCGGACCAATCAAGAAAAGCGTGACGAGCGATTACGCGGCCGTTGGTTACAAACGTATACCTATCCAACCGCCCATTTTGTGCTGGAAGAGCAGGATATTTTGGCGCAGCCATATACGGCCGGGGATGAAGCTACATTTTCGATGATTGGACAACTCACGGTGCGAGATGTCACAATTCCCATTTTGTTCTTGGCCAAAGCGACATTAAACGAGGATATGACTGAAATTGTAGGTGTGGCAGATGCGCAGCTTTTGATTTCAGATTTAGGCATTGAGCCGCCCAGCTTGGCAAAAATAGTTGAAGTTGACGACCCGTTTGAAATCGGGGCGATCATTGTGGCCCGCACAGATTCCTAAAACCTACAAGGATTTGAAACATCTGTGTATCTAGGGTGATATAC
Organism: Chloroflexota bacterium; assembly: GCA_020628815.1. Lineage (GTDB taxonomy): Bacteria > Chloroflexota > Anaerolineae > Promineifilales > Promineifilaceae > WTJY01. Next base: position 15,104 of record JAHDEN010000003.1, read on the forward strand.
TATGGCGTCTACAAAATATTGTTTGTATTTTTATTAGAGGTAACTTCTGAAGGCACTACCAAAAAACAATCAAATCGCACCATCTATTTTGGCGTGTGATTTTGCCCGACTGGGGGAGCAGGTTATTGAATCGGCCGAAGCTGGTGCAAGGGTCATTCATATCGATGTGATGGACGGCCGATTTGTGCCGAACATCAGTATCGGACTCCCTGTTGTGGCCGCTTTAAAACCGATTGCGGATCAATATAATCTGATTCTTGATGTTCATTTGATGATTGTTGAACCGGAACGATATTTGGCAGATTTTGCAGCGGCCGGTGCTGATGTACTGACGGTGCATGTCGAAGCCAGCCCCCATTTACATCGAACCATCCAAGCGATTCATGGGCTAGATGTGGCGGCCGGGGTTGCTTTAAACCCGGGAACTCCGCTTAGCTCAATTGAAGAAGTGCTGCCGATGGTCGATTTAGCGTTGATCATGTCGGTCAATCCAGGTTTTGGTGGCCAGTCGTACATCGACTCTGCATCAAACAAAATTCGCCGCTTAGCCAGCATGATTCGTGACTGCGGCAGTTCAGCCGTGATCGAAGTTGATGGTGGTATTAAGAGCCACAATGTGGCTGATGTGGCTGCGGCCGGGGCCAGCCTGCTTGTCAGCGGGAGCGGTGTTTTCTCAAAGACAGCACCCGTCGCCCAGAAAATGAACGAACTAAATCAGGCACTGACTTTAGGGTCAGCCCGCCTTGTTTAAAACCAAATCGCTACTCTCAAACCCTTTAAGAATTCCATTTATTTGCAGGAGGCATAATGTCCAATCTTAGTGAAAAATTCCCAGCAGGTGTCATTACCGGAGATGCTGTACAAGAGCTGTTTGAGCTTGCCAAAACGAAAAACTTCGCCATGCCCGCCCCCAACTGTGTGGGCACAAATTCAGTCAATTCGGTGATGGAGATCGCCGCAAAAGTAAATTCCCCCGTTGTTTTGACCTTTTCAAACGGTGGCGCTAGCTTCTTCGCTGGCAAGGGACTTAGCAACGATGGCCAAAAAGCGGCTATCGCAGGCGCAACGTCTGGTGCGATGCACGTACACCACATGGCAGAAATTTATGGTGCCCGTGTGTTGTTGCACACCGACCATGCGGCTAAAAAGCTTCTCCCTTGGATCGATGGGCTTTTGGATGCAGGTGAAGCGTTTTATGCCGTTCATGGCAAACCGCTTTTCAGCTCGCACATGCTTGATCTTTCTGAAGAGCCGATTGAAGAAAATATTGAAATTTGTAAGCAATATTTAGAGCGCATGAGCAAAATGGGGATGACGCTTGAGATCGAATTGGGTGTAACTGGTGGTGAGGAAGACGGTGTAGATAACACCGATATCGACTCAGCTCGTTTGTACACACAACCGTCTGAAGTCGCTTACGCCTACGAAGAGCTGATGAAAGTGAGCGATAAGTTCACCGTTGCGGCCGCATTTGGCAACGTGCACGGTGTTTACAAACCGGGCAATGTTGAATTGCGCCCTGTGATCCTCAAAAATTCACAAGATCATATTCGTGAAAAATTTGGCCTAGAATCAGACGAGCCGATTAACTTTGTCTTCCATGGTGGATCAGGATCAAGCCCGGCCGAAATTGAAGAAGCGATCTCTTATGGCGCGGTTAAAATGAATATCGACACCGACTTGCAGTGGGCATTTTGGGACGGTATTCGTGGCTATTCGGCCGATAACTTTGGCTACTTGCAAGGGCAGATCGGTAATCCAGACGGAGACGATAAACCAAACAAGAAATTCTACGATCCACGCAAATGGTTGCGGGTTGCAGAGCAAAGCATGGCTACTCGTTTGCAAAAAGCATTTGAGGACCTAAACTGCATCGGCGTTTTAGATTAGCCACTCGCGGTATAACATGTTCCCAAAAGGGGCTTGGTCAGCTTTGATCAAGCCCCTTTTCTGTTACTAGATCATTACCCCCAAATTAAGGTGTAGTTGATATATTTAGAGGACCTAAATTCCGTCACTCGACGGAGTTAGACTGCAGTTAGAGATAGTTGGTTAACCCGGCAAATCGATTCAATTTTGCTAGAATCCTAGCAAGTGAAAGAGAAAACTATGTCAGTCACCCAGATTCCTAATCAACATAAAACCGGTTTTTTCCAGGCTCCAGCCAGAGACGTTTTTAAATCGCTTGCGGTTTTATTTAAGCTGCGCGTGGTTTCTCTGTTGGTTTTGTCCGCCATTGGTGGTGCGTTTTTGGGTGCCCGGGGCTGGCCCGGCTGGGCTGAATTTGGGCTGATCACGCTCACCGGTTTGCTAACTGCGGCCGGGGCGTCTGCGATTAACCAATTTTGGGAACGGGAAAAGGACCGGTTGATGAAGCGGACGGCTGATCGGCCGCTGGCAAGCGGGCAGATCGAAAACCCAAACATGGTTTTGCTGATCTCTATTTTGCTCATTATTGTCCCCTCACTGGCCGTTTTGCCATTCAACCCATGGCTCACTTTTTACCTGCTGCTCGGCGCGTTTATCTATGTGGTTATCTATACCATTTGGCTTAAACCGCGCACACAGCTCAATATTGTGATCGGCGGTGCGGCTGGTAGTGCGGCCGTTTTAGCCGGTGGCGCTGTTGTTGGTATGCATCATGATCCGGCCGTGTTGGCACTGGCGGCCGTTATGTTTGTGTGGACCCCGGCCCATTTTTGGAGCTTGGCCATCATGATGAAAGATGACTACACAGCGGCCGACACACCGATGTTGCCGAGCCAATCGGGAACACGCATCGCCGCATGGATGGTCTTTGCTCACGCCGTTCCAACGATTATGGGCTCGGTTATGCTGGCCGCTATTCCCGAACTGGGGGTGTGGTACCTGCTCCCGGTCGCCCTGTTTAGCATTGACTTGTTGCGCCGGAACTTTGCGCTCATTCGGGTGCCTAATATTCCCAACGCCAAAAGCCTTTTCATTGCATCAAACTTTTATCTGATGGTTGTTCTTCTGGCCATTATGATTGTTACCCCGTTTGGCTAACCCTCACCTCACTGCGTTGTGCTAGAAATTACGCTATACACCAAAGACCCTTGCCCATTGTGTGACGATGTGAAAGCGTTGTTAGCCACACTTGAAGGAACCTATCCACATACCCTGACTGAAGTTGATATTACCGAAGACGCCGATTTAAACGCCCGCTACCGGTTTGAAATCCCCGTATTGCAAGTGGGGCAGACGCGGCTTAAAGCGCCGATCGGGCTGCTCGATTTGACACAATTTTTGCGAGAGGCTGTATGAAGCTGAAGATTCCAGCCCTGCGTATTTGGGGCAAAGTTCTTGAAGAAGAGATTGACGGCCGGACTAACCGAACGGTGCGGGTTGACCATGTGCTACCCGGCCGTGATCAAGCCATCCCGCCGGGAAGTGATTTGCTTTGGCTCCGCTTTGGCTTTGTCTTTTTGGGAACTGAAAAGCCGTTAATCCCGAGCTTTGCGATGGATGATCGAGGGAATGAATTCCGGACATTGCGGTTGATGGAGTGGGTGTATGAAAAGGGGGACATCTACCCAAGAGGTGAAATTTTTGGGTATGAGCTTGACCGCAACAAAGAGTGGATTGAAACCCAGGTCTTTGTGCGGGAGATCGAGCTATCTTTGCCATTTTTCACATGGGTGATTGATGATTTGAAAGCCCCTCCGGCCGGTTTAACCGTTCATAAGTTAGCCAGTTTTGGTGATGGTGTGTCTGCTCCGCAAAAGTCTACCCGGCCGGATGATTGGCTGTTGCCCCTCAAGCGCTCCCGTGCCAGTTTTTGGCTGCTCCCCAAAGAATAAGAAACCTACCCGCTAGCCCGCTCACCAGTCACTGTTTCCGCAATAATGTCACGCAGTGCAAATGGTTCGACCCCTTTTTCCAACAGTCTAACCCCTAATTCATCCGCCTTACGCCTAGAGGCAAAAGAAGCATCGGCTGAAATTAAGATAACAGGGACCTCAGAAATCTCGCTGTGTTTTTCGTAGAACCCCCAGCCATCCATGCCCGGCATCATAATATCGAGCAAAATTAGCTCAGGTTCAAACGATTGAACTTTCTGGATGCCTTCGGTGCCAGAATGGGCGATTTCAGCTTCGTGACCGAAAATCGAAACCATCTCTCGCAACAGGTGCGACATCTGGGCCGAGTCATCTATGATTAAAATTTTACTCATTTGTGTGCTGCTACTTGGTGGTGTCTTTCTGATCAGGTGTTGAAAGAACTTTATTTTTAGCGGAAGTTGGTTCCTAAAACATATTTTATTCACATTTTGTTTACGAACCATCTTTCATACTGGTAACTGCTCATAAAGGGGGCGTACTTTGGTCATGCTAATAGGGTAAGCTCCTGTATAATTAAAGATATGCCAACTCCTTTTATGCATTTGAATATGGCTCAAGAAATGCTGACTCGGCCGGAACTTTCTGCGCAGACGGCCGATCTGTTGCGTGCCAATTGGGGAGCTTTTTGTTTGGGTCAAATTGCAGCCGATTATCAGCAGCTTTGCGACACACTGCGCCGTACAACCCATTTCTACAAAACACCACCGGAACCGGGCGATTATGGGGCATTTGAGCGGATGTTGGCGCAGAATAAGCAGATGACTGACTGGAACGAGCTTAAACCGGCCGAAGCGGTGTTTATTGCCGGTTATGGGTCTCATCTTTACTATGATTTAGATTGGTTTCACCACATCGTTATAGCCTTTGTTGTGGGGGATTGGGGTGACCGAAAAAGCAGGTTCGTAGACCACAACACCTTGTTGGCGCATGAAGATCAGCAAAGTTTGCCAGTTATTGGGCCCGATACTGGGGCAGCGATTTTGGCGGTGGATGCGGCCGGATGGCTTCCGTTTGATCCAGACTATAATTTAAAAGCTTGGCAAGAGTTGGTCGGCCGTCAATTATTGCCTGGTGCCGAAATTGAAACGCTCAACATTTTTGCCGGCCGGATGGATATTAGCGCGGCCGAATTGGCCCGACGAGTGTCTGCACCAGAGTGGATGCAGGAAAACATTTTTGCCCATGTGCCCAGAGAACTGGTGGATCAAGTGTTTGAAAATTCGCTGGTCGCTGGAATCGCTTTGATTGAGGATTATTTGGATCCTATATTGAAGACCCTCTAAAGTAAATACTAGCTACTGTTCACTGTTTGGTGGATTGAAATCCACTGCTACACAACGAAGCCTGTTGGAAACAGGCTGAAGTCAAAAGAAAAAAGTTGAATTCAACATGATTTATCATGTTTCTTGTTAGCAGCAGAATTCATTCTGTGCTAAACGAAACATTATTCAATCACAATCGGCTGTCCCATGATGGGTGCTGGATTGTTTCGAATTAAATCAACCGGCGCCTGCAGTGTGGCTCCTATTTCTCGCAGTTGGAACCAGCGGATACGCACATAATTTTGCTGATCAGACGTCACTCCGGCCGCATCGATCCCCATCCAACGGCACAAAAACAGCGCACGAGACATGTGAAACTGCTGTGTGACTAAAATCGCTTCGTCTAGACCAAATATGTGCTTGGCCCGATAGCAGGAGTCATAGGTGCGTCGGCCGCCGTAATCGGGCTGAACATGCTCAAAGGGAACCCCATTGTCACGCGCATAGTTAAGCATCACTCCCGGCTCGTTGTAGTTTTCAAAGCTGTTGTCACCTGATAGTAAAAGCCGCTCTACCTTGCCCGATTTATACAACTCAATCGCCACATCAAGCCTGTCGCGCAACACGTCGCTTGGTTGCCCATTGCCGTGAATGCCACCCCCAAACACCACGGCCACACGTGCCGGAGAAACTTGGTCCGGCGTGGCCGTATGACGGCCGTAAGTCAGCACGATGAGAAAGCGCCAAACAAAGGGGAGCAGACAACCGATAATCCCTAAGAAAAATAGCCAGCGCACAATTTTTAGGACTTTGCTGAGCATGTGGTTGATTTTAACCAGACTAACTTGATGGAGGTTTTCAAATAAGAGGCATTTTAGGTGCAGATCGGTTATGATTTTGGAACACAGTGCTTAAGGACTAAATAGATGAAATTATTTCAATTGGATGAGATAAAAAGGGTGATGCCGCAGATCGATTTGATGGCAGAAATCGGGGCGGGGTTTAAGGCGTATTCGGCCGGAAAATCGGTGGTTCCGCCGGTGGGTGAGCTGATCATGGATGAGCCGCCGGGAGAAGTGCACATTAAGTATGGCTACATCAAAAACGATGATTTTTATGTGATCAAAATCGCTTCGGGCTTTTTCGACAATCATAAATTGGGGTTGCCAACCAGCGCAGGTATGATGCTGGTTTTTAGCCAAAAAACCGGCCAGCCGGTCGCTATTTTGGCTGATGAGGGGTATCTGACTGACGTGCGTACGGCCGTGGCAGGGGCGATTGCGGCCAAATATTTGGCTCCCAAACGGGTTGAGCGGATCGGGATTGTGGGGACTGGGATTCAGGCCAGAATGCAGCTGCAACATTTAATAGGGATCATCGATTGCACCGATGTGTTGGTCTGGGGACGCTCGGCCGACAAATTGGCCCAGTATCAGGCGGAGATGGAGGCCGATGGCTTTTCGGTACGCACAACGCTAAATGTTGATGATGTCGCAGGCTCATGCAATTTGATTGTGACGACAACCCCGGCCGTTGAGCCGTTGATCAAACTCGCTGCCTTTAAAAAGGACGGGGTCCACATTACTGCGATGGGGTCTGATACCCCGCATAAGCAGGAGGTCGAGGCAAGTGTGCTGGGTGCGGCTGATTTGGTTGTGGCGGACAGCATTCCGCAATGTTTGGTGCGGGGAGAGATTTCGAAGGCGCTGGCGGCAAACGCAATCGAACAAAATAGCGTGGTTGAACTGGGCACGATAATTGCTGGCCAACACCCCGGTCGGACGTCTGGCAGTCAGCTGACTGTGGCTGATTTAACCGGCGTGGCTGTGCAGGATATTCAAATTTCAAAAGCTGTTTTTGAGGCGTTAAAAAGGGATAAGTAGAAAGTGATTCGGGTAGGGGGTTACGCAGTCGGTGTGGGCAATTGGATTAGCGAATCACTTATGCCCCGACAGCGTAGACCCCACGAAGACTTTCCCGCAAAGAAATGATTAAAATCAACGAAAAACAATTTTTTGCCGACTTTGAAAATCTGCGCCAATTCGGATTGCAGGGGGAAGGTGGAGCTGTCCATCGTGTCGCTTATTCGCCCGCTGATATGGAAGCGCGTGAGTGGCTGATTGCCCGCTTTCGAGAAATGGGGCTTGATACGTATTCAGATGGGGTCGGAAATTCGTTTGCCTTTTATAGGGGGCATGAACGGTTAAATCCAATCGGGATTGGGTCGCATAGTGACACTGTGCCGTATGGTGGGGCTTATGATGGCGCTTTGGGCGTTGTGGCGGCTTTGGCGGTGATTCGGGCGTTTCATGATGCAGGTGAACGGCTGGCCCATCCGTTGCAGTGGGTCAACTTTGCGGCCGAAGAAGCGACGATGGGCGGGGGCACAACCGGTAGCCAAGCGATGACCGGCATTTTTAACATGCAAATGCTCAACAAGGCGGCGTGGGACGGCCGGCCGGTTCGTGAACACATGATTGGTGCTGGACTTGATCCCGACAAAATTTTGGACGCACGTTTGCCAAAACGGGGCGGATATGCAGCTTTTCTAGAGCTGCATATCGAGCAGAGCGACCGGCTTGAAAAAGCCAATCTGCCGATCGCCATTGTGGATGGCTTTGTTGGCATTCGCCGCTATGCGGTGCGGTTTGATGGGATGGCCAACCATGCCGGAACAACCCCGATGGCTAGCCGAGAGGACGCGCTGGTTGCGGCCGCGCCGATGATTCAGTTTGTGCGCGATTTGGCGGTTGAATTGGGCATTGTTGGTACGATTGGTGACTTTAAGGTCTATCCAGGTGCGCCCAACGTGATCCCTGAAAGGGTTGAAATGATTGTGGAGATTCGAGGATTAGATGCTGCCATTTTGGACGATGCGCAAGACCTGATTCGCGGTGAGGCCCAATCCTTTGGTGGTGAATTTGATCCGGTGGTGATTAAACCGCCGGTAGAAGCGGACATGATCGTGCGGGATTCGATTTCGGCCGCCTGTGCTAAGTTAAATTTAGAAACGCTAACGATGCCAAGCGGGGCCGGGCATGATGCGATGAACATGGCGCTGATTTGTCCACAAGGGATGTTTTTTGTTCCCAGTAAGGATGGGATCAGCCATTCTAAAGATGAATACACATCACCCGAAGATTGCCTGAACGGGGCACAGGTGATGCTTGAAACGGTGATTGAACTAGATAAAAAGCTGTCAGCCAAAAGCTAACAGCAATCAGCTTAAGGAGAAGCAAGCTGACGGCTAAAAGCTGACAGCTGACGGCTTATTAATGAACGTAGACGGAAAACATTTTAGAACAATTTGGATGAACGAAGCCGATGAGAGCATCATCGAAATTATTGACCAGAGACATTTGCCGCATGAGTTTGTGATTGAGCAACTGACTACGGTTGATCAAGTAGCTGTGGCGATTAAGGACATGCATGTGCGTGGGGCGGGCTTGATCGGCGCCACGGCCGGATACGGGATGTATGTCGCTGTCGCTTCGCTTGCACCTGATTCGTACATATCAGGGGATGAAATCATGCGGCAAATGGTGACTGATGGAGAAAAGCTGAAAGCGACCCGGCCGACGGCGGTAAACTTGCAGTGGGCGGTTGAACGGCAGATTGCAGCGATGGCTGCGGCCGGAGACGACCTATCTGCCAAAATAGCTGTTGCCAAACAGACGGCGATAGACATCGCAGATGAAGATTCTGACTGGTGCCGTCGGATCGGTGAGCATGGGGTAGACATCATCGAAAAAATAAGCCAGGTAAAAAACGGTGAGACGGTTAACATTTTGACCCACTGCAATGCTGGCTGGCTGGCGTTTGTCGATTACGGCAGTGCGACCGCCCCGATGTATGCGGCCCATGATAAGGGGATCAAAATCCATGTGTGGGTAGACGAAACCCGACCACGTAATCAGGGTGCCAGGCTCACCGCTTGGGAGTTGGGGCAACACGGCGTGCCGCACACTGTCATTGCGGATAATGTGGGAGGTCACTTGATGCAGCACGGGCAAGTTGATATGGTGATTACCGGCACCGACCGCACCACCTACACGGGTGACGTGGGGAACAAAATCGGGACCTATTTGAAAGCGTTGGCCGCCAACGATAACGGGGTGCCATTTTACACCGCTTTGCCATCGTCAACGTTTGATTGGACGATGCGTGATGGGGTTAAAGAGGTTCCCATCGAACAGCGGGACGCAACCGAAGTGCGCATGATCCAGGGGCTACACGACGGTGAAATCAAGCAGGTGTTGCTGACTCCGCAAGACAGCCCGGCCGCCAATTATGCGTTTGACATTACTCCGGCCCGCCTAGTGACCGGCCTAATCACCGAACGTGGTGTTTGTGATGCGTCTGAAGAGGGCATTTTGGGGTTATACCCAGAGAAGAAATAATTTAATTGAAACAAGAAAATAATAATTATGACAGCCCATACCGTTGGGTTATTTTGGCTTTGACCACAGCCACAGCCTTGGCAGTAATCTCGATGCCGATGATTTCGCTGTCGGTTTTGTTTGATGAGATTCGAACAGACCTTGGTCTTTCTTTGGTGCAAATCGGGGTCATCTGGGCCAGCATTTCAGCCACCGGGCTGATTATGGCGATTCCGGGCGGACTGTTGTCTGACCGATTTGGTGCCCGCTGGATGCTGGCGATTATTTTTGTTGGCAGTGGGATTTTTGGGTTATCCCGAGCGTTTACCGTTAACTACACCTCGTTTTTAATTGTCAGCTTTTTGTTTGGGCTAAATATCGGCTCGGCCGGAATTAATCTAGCAAAAGTGATCGGAAACTGGTTTAAACCGGCCGAGCGTGGCTTTGCTAATGGGGTCTTTGGTGCGGGGTTTGCATCCGGCTTTTTGTTGGGATCATTTGCATCCGCCACGTATTTGTCGCCGTGGCTGGGTGGTTGGCGGCCGGTACTGATTTTGTTTGGGGTGATTAGTATCGCCGTAGGCATTAGCTGGTTTTTTGTTCATCCGAAAGACGAGATTAAGCGCGAGTCAAAATCATTTCGAGAGATATTTGAGCCACTCTTGACCGTTTCAAAGTTGCCAAACCTATGGCTGATTGGATTGGGTAAAATCGGTGTTTGGGGGGCGATTCGGGGTTTTACTGGATATCTACCACTTTATTTGCGCGGTATTGGCTGGGAACCATTTTGGGCTGATTCGGCCGTTTCGATCTTCTTTTTTGTGAGTTTGGTGTTTGTTGTGCCACTTTCAATTTTGTCGGATCGAATCGGTAAGCGTCGGCCGTTTTTCTTGCTGACAGCTGTTGTTGCCGGGATATCAATTTTGATCATTGGCATTGTGCCTGACTCCTTCCTGATGTTGATCGTCCTAATCGCATTAACCGGTTTTTCTTTTGACGCATTTATGAGCTTGTCTGTGGCCGCCACGACCGAAGTGAAAGGTGTCAGCGGAGCGTTGGTCGGCACCAGTGTTGGGCTTGTCTTTATGATCCAAGAGATTGGGGGAATGGTGTCTCCCATCATTGGGAACAGTTTGGAACAGATTAGTCCGCAAACTCCCTTTTTCTTTTGGGGCCTGATCGCTTTAGCCGGTGTGATTGCGTTTTGGTTTTTTGATGAACAGCCGATTTCCGACTAGTTGAAACATTCCAAAGCAGAATAACCCGACTGATTAAGCTGATTCATCCGGGGGAACTTCAATCTCGAGCAGGTTTGCGCCCTCTTCCCCATTTTCTTCATCAAATGACTGTTTAAAGGCCAAGTACTCTTCGGCCGTACATTCTTCGGTGTTGTAAACCGAAACTGGGCAGTCGCAAATATCGAAAAAAGATTTCATGATTTCCGGCTTTACTGTGTAGAAAATAAAGTCAAAACTTTCATAGTCAACATGGTGTAGCTGACAAATACTCATCGGGTAATTGCCCAGGATATAATCAAATTCAGATTGGTAGGCTTTGTGATCCCGATCTAGTAAGGCTTTGATCTTGGTGATAGTGTTCATTTTATTTTCACAAATTGTTAGGTACCAAAGGTGGTAACTAATTTCTGAAGAAGATGATTGTCTGCGGATGGAAATAGAGGTTGGAGCGTTTCTTTCTTAGCTAACGAGAGCGCCCCAATTGCCTCTCGAATTTTTCGAGCCACTGTAAAGTAAGGTTCCTCAAATCTTTGAATAAGTTTGTATGCGTTTTGGTATTTTGGGTCAGTTATAGGCATTGAAACATGAACTAAGTCCTCTGTCATGTGGACTGAGAATGCAACTGCGATGCCCTCTTCAATCCAATTTGTTGGTCCATCAACTGGATTTAACAGGTGGACTGTTTCATGTGCTAGCTCATAAATTGTGCAAGGCCATGACTCTTTCGCACTTGAGCTTAAAGCTACAAATGCTCCACTTAAATCGGGAGTGTTGATTATGTATGGTCCATTCTCTTTAAAAACAGGTTGGTAGATCTTTTTTGAGACATCACGAGCCCCGAGCAAGTCTTCCGCTCTTGCAAGAAGCAAGAGCTGCGCTGACCATAAATCGGCTGCAGATTGAACTGGGAGAGTTAAAGGGAGCTTTAGCATTTTAGTTAAAATTGAAATTGATTGTTTCGCTTATGAACCCTTAGCCTGTAAGTTCAGTATCTAGCTTCTGTTCAAAAACGCCGCAAAAATCGCCCGAGCCTCTTCACCCATCACACGTTCATGAAAAATCTTGCCTTCAACCAGTTGCTGTTCAGCGATAATTTGCTCGTGTGCGCGGCGCATCAGCATTTTTGTGTCTTTCATCGCACCGGCCGGTTTTTTGGCTAAAACTTCCGCTTTGTGCCATGCAAAATCTTGTAGCTCCGTGGCAGGCAAAACTTGGTTAACCAGCCCCATCTTAGCCGCTTCTACCCCGCTGATGCGCTCATTGAGCATAAACAGCTCGGCCGCACGGCGTGGCCCCACCGTTTGCGCGAGCAAATAGCTCGAAGATGCCTCGGGCACAACGCCCAGATCGATAAACGCATAGTTGACCATCGCCTGCTCAGATACGTAGACGAGATCAAAATGGAGCAGCATGGTTGCTCCGACTCCCACGGCCACACCAGGAACCGCCGCCACAATTGGCGTTTCGGTTATCGAAATCTGTTTGATAAACCGGCCGGCTGCACCCGCTTTAACCGGATCATCCCCACGAGCCATAAAATCTTCCAGATCGTTTCCGGCCGAAAATGAGTTGCCCGCCCCGGTCAAGTAGACCACGTTGACAGTTGGGTCCCCATCCGCCTGCTTAAATGCGGCTGTGAGGGTGTCATACATGCTGAATGTCAGCGCATTTTTTTTGTTCGGCCGATTCATTTCGATCCGCATGATCGACCCTTTTTGTTCAACTATAATTTCGTTTGTGCTCATGATTTATGCTAGCTCCCGTCGTGAATAGCCCAAAATAGATCGGGCGATAATGAGTAAATTAATTTGGCGCGTCCCTTCGTAAATATCGTTGATTTTCGCATCGCGCATAAATTTTTCCGCCAAAAGCTCTCGGCTGTACCCCATGGGGCCAAGCAGATCAACCGCTTTTTGGGTGATCCATGTGACCGCTTCACCCGCTCTGTATTTGCACTGGCTCGCCTCTAATCGGTTGTTGTCTCCATAAACCATCATGGCTACCGCTTTCATCGTTAGATGGTGTGCGCCGCGATAACGGGCCTCCATCTCGATCAGGTCACGCTCAACGGCCGTTAGCTGGTGTTTGGGTTTGGAATAGTCAACCACGATCCCTTCGGCCGCTAACGTCTCTTGGCAAAATTCAAGCGCCGCGCGGGCCACCCCGATCGCTCCGGCCGCAACTGACGGCCGTGACGCATTGAACGTTTTCATCGCCCCTTTAAACCCTTTGTTGCCGGTGCTTTTTGTAGCGATGTCGGTTGTGCCTAACAGATTTTCGTACGGAATCCGGCAATCTTGAAATACCAGCGAAACGGTATCACTGGCCCGAATCCCCAGTTTGTGCTCCTGCTTGGCGATTGTCACACCGGGGTTTTGCCCTTCAACCACAAACGACTTTATCCCCGCACGCCCCGCTTGTGGATCGATGGTGGCCCACACCACTGACAGCCCGTGCGATTCGTCTAGAGCCAACTTGCCGTTGGTAATAAACACTTTTTCGCCGTTTAAGATCCACTCGTTTGTCTCTTCATCCAGCACGGCCGTGGTTCGCATCGAGCTGTTGTCAGAGCCTGCTCCTGGCTCTGTAATCGCCATACAGCCCCATTTGGGTGGATCATGGGTCCAGCGTTCATACAGGCGCAGTTTCTGCTCGTCGGTTCCTATTGCGTCGATGGCGGCTCCACCTAAGCTAGGTGTCGGCCGGCCGAGATATTGCCCCGCATCTCCCCAAGATAGCGCTTCGATCATCAGAATATTTTCGAGCAAGGTCCAGTTGGGGCCGTCAGGGGCCGCGCTGTCTGTCCCGTTGTTGATCGCTTCAATCCGGTCAGCATACTGCTTTTTGACCAAGGGCCACATGGCGTTGGTGTAGTCAACGGCTCGCTCATGCTCATGCTCGTCTAGCTGGCGCGCAACCGGCCGCATCACCTCGATGGCGATTTGGTGAAATCTATCTATTTTTTCAACTATTTCGGGTGGGATGGTGAAGTCAATCATCCCAAGATTATAGCGGTAAAACGGGGAAGGCTAAAACCCATTTTCAAAGAGCTTGAACATATCATCTGCCACCGTTTCAGGGGGGACGCGCTCTTCGCGTTGGTGCCAATAAACCGTTTCATTGATTGCACCTAGCATGGCGGCAACCAGTAGGCGATTGTTGCGAGCCGTGATTGACCCATCTTCGATTGCAAGGTCTACAAATTGCCCCATGGCGCGGCTAATTTCTTCGGCCGTTTTGCGATACTGTTCCTGAAACTCCCCATCAGTTACCGCTCCCCGTGCTAAAACCAAGCAGGCCCCAAAATCGTCTGAACTCATTTGGGCAAAGCGCAAAAACATTTTTCGCAATTGATCCCGGCCGTTTAATGTGCTTGTTTTTCGCTCTGTTTCTAGCTCATCAATCGCTTCATGAATTTCAGCCATCGCAATATCTAAGCACTGGCGCAAAATATCCTGCTTGCCAGACACATAACGGTACAGGGCCGGTTTGGTAACACCCAAAGACTCAGCCAAATCATTGAGATTGGTTTGGTGGTATCCGATGGTATTAAACGATTGTGCGGCGGCTCGCAAGATGGCTAGGCGTTTGAGCTCCCGTTGTTCAGCTCGGCTTTGTACGTTGTTTCCCCATGTTGTCATATCGTATGTCCTGTCGGCAACATGGTATGTCATTCACTGTTGCGGGGCAAATTTTAGCGTTATGACTTTTCTTGCCGGTTTTGGAAGACGAGGGTTCCAATGCCAAACAGCACCAGCAAAATACCAACAATGATTGGCCAACTAAAGCCGGATGAACTTGTTGCTTCCGCTTGTCCCCCAATTATGGCAGAAGGAGATTCAGGTTTTTGAGTCGATTCCCGGTCTGAAATAACTGCAGGCTCGATCGGTGATTCATCTGTTTGAGGCAGTGCAGAAATGGCGCTAGGATCAATTGTTACGGTGACCGCAAGTGCCGCAGCTGTTGTCTCACTATCTTCTTCATCATTTTTTGCAGGGACAGTTTTCTGTGCGGCGGTCGGCCGAGGGGTTTGTGTAGGGGGTGGCTCTGCCGTTGCAGTTGCGGTTGGTTCTTCAGTTGGTACAGCTGTTGGTGTCAGGGTTGGGCACTGAAGGTCTGGGGTCGGATTCCATGTTGGCTCAGACCCGGGCTTACCATCAGCATCAACAATAGGGACTATTTCCATGACACCCACCATGCTGCCTGTCTCGTCATAAACCCAGCCGGATGAGGTATCAGGTTGTAAGATCAGCCACCATGCGCCACCTTCCCAGCGGCCGAGCACTTGGCGTGCCTCTAAATAGACCATTTTTGACAAGATTTCGCTTTCTGTTGTGGGGGCGCTACGTACATTAATCGAGCCTAAGGTGGCTACAAAAAATGGTTCTCCACATCGAGTGGGACTCACAAATCCGTTAATAGGCGTGGGTGCGATAATGACCGGTTCTGGAGTCGCTGTTGGCGGTACGGCCGTGGGGGCAGGATCATTGCTCGGGGGATTTGGATTAGAAGGTTCTTCTTTTTGTGGTTGAGTCGGTTCTGGGGGTGGAGGTACCGGTGTGCGGGTTGGAACCGTATTCCCAACCAAAGAATCATCGAGGTTGGCTGAAGCTGCACTAAAACCAAAAAAGGCACAAAGTGTAAGCAGTAATAGTGATGTCAGCAGTTTTTTCGACGAATATGTCATTAACTAGTTAGTCCGTGTTGAGAGGTTTGATTCAATAGCGAATATCTCGGCCGTTACAAACTATAACAAATAGTGGCACCTGAGACTTAAACTTTAATCTTCAGCCCTTGGCGCAAATCGGCAGATATGAGTTGGAAAATTGTGGGTTGGTGGACATCTAAAGCAAAAGCTTACAAATAGCAGTCGGACTTGAGGCTATTTTGTTACCTATTTGCAAATTTTTGTTAGATGATGCGGCAATTTTGATAAGGATGTAAATAGCGTTTCCGCAGGAGCGATACTTGTCTGATGAAATTTAGCCCACTTAATTTACAGAGCGCTTAATTTGTATTTGTGCCTGAATCAAACACAATTTCAAGTAGCTGATTTTCCCTCAAAACGGTTGAAAATGAAATAGTATCCCCTGAAATATTTACAGGTTCGATAGATGATGTGACCAATCTACTTCCTTGCGGGAGAGTAATGTTGATGGTTGTGGGGGGATATGGGTAAACGCCTGACTGCCGAATTAGATTTAAGCGATAGATATGTTCACCGTTTGAAATAGGGGTGACAACCTGTGGCAGATCATACTCGGCCGAAAATGATTTTGTTTCTCCAATCGGGATCAGCATCAAATTTTCAAAGACGGAAAATCCAGGTAGATCATTATCAAGCTGGCGAGTTTCTCCATCCCATGCCGTTTCTGATCTCATTTCTGCCGCACCTACCGGATAGCTGCCAGATCGGGTCAAACTCGCATTTTGAGGGGCGTATAAACGGATGTGATTCCAATTGCACGCCAATGTCATTGTGGCATATTGTGAGCCTGGTTTGTACGAAAAATCGTCTGTGGAGCAGAACGAAGTCTCCTCGGCCGGAGGTGGCCCTAAATGACGCCACGTTGAGACAACTTCGGCCGTTGCCGTGTTATCGTCATGCAGTTCAACCGAATAGCCCAGTTCCGACTCAACCCATCGATTAGATTTGTTGACACCCACATTGTTTGCCAGAAGCAGCAGGATATCTTCACCTTGCCCATAAGTGATACGGCCGTTCACCCCCATTTTCGCAAACGCTTCTTTCTCTTCTGGGGAATCAATAAAAACCTGAAGCGACTTGTCCCGCACAGACTCATCCAAAATAAACGCCAGTTCCCCAATGTTTGGCTCAAACGAATCGCTCTGAAGATGATTGATCAAACCGGCCGCAATATTGCCTAAAAAGTCTTTGCGGCTCACTCCGCCAATATCCAGCCCTTGTGACCAAGCCTGCTCCAAAATGTCCAACGTATTGTCATTGGTCAGCACAATGTCTGACTCTGGTACTTGGATCGGGCCAATCGCACCGATAAGACGGCTGATAAACCGAATGTCGATTGCAAAAATACCGTCGAGTTCAACACCTGTACCGTAGGTGTAAAAATCCATCATTTTGCGGCCAGAGGTGGGGAAGTCGGGCCAGTAGTTTGAGTCGCGGAAGAGAAACAGATCGATGCCGATAAACTCACGCATCGCAATTGGTGGATCTCCATACGGCTTTTCTAGAAAGTTGTCGATTACATTAGCATCAGAAATATAGTTGCCCCGCAGGCGGCCGTTTTCAACCCCAACCGCCATTGTCATCGACAAAAAGCCACCCGTTGCCCGCAACTCATCGCTGTTTTGCCCCACAATCAAATAAGATCGACGGCCGTCAAGCGCAGCCACTTCTGGCAAGATGCGAACCGTCTCAATCCCTTGGCTGACCAGAGGGAGCAGTGGCTCAAGTGTTGGCAATTGTTGACGCAACTGCCATGGCAACGCATCACGTGCGGCCGGATTGTTGAGAACCGTATTTAAGTCTGCATACATGCTGGGCCAGAGCAAAGCTGTTGTTTCAAGACTGGGATCAGCTTGGTCGATGACGGCTAAGATTTGGGGAGATTTGTCGATTAGTTCAACCGAATCATCTTGCAAGATTGGGAGGACAGGGAGCATTTCCACCCCTAAATCGGCCGCTATCGCCGTTCCAGAGTCGAGCAAACGCAATAGTTCCGGCAAGACGGGAATAAGCTCTCCGGCACGGGGAACCCAAGTTAGCCAGTTTAGATAGGGGAGTAAAGGGGTGATTTCTTGGTTGAGATTAACCGCATCGGCCCGCATGCCGATAATTTCCCCTTCAATGTACTCTGCATTAAGCCCTGAAAGCCCATTTTCAGCATGTCCCTGCAAAGATTCGATTCGGGTTTGTAGCGATGTTGCAGCTTGATAGACACGCCATCCTTTAATTGCAGGTGCGCTTAAAACAACCAAAATACCGATCCACATGATCGCTTTGGGCCAAGAGATATTCTGTTTGATTCTTTCAACAAACTGGTTCATTCTCTTCTTCTCAGGGGCGATACTACCCATCGGTACAGCTTAACGCAAAAGGCTGTAGAGAAATTTCACAAATCGGGTAGGCTGGATCGTTAAGCGCCTTAAACGCTTCTAAATCATCCCGCTCTAATCCCAACAAATCGGGGTTTTGCTGGCTTAACCGGCTACGATACCAATCAAACGCCAACAGATTGTAGTCAACCACAACGGTGTCCGGCCGCATATTTTCAGCGTATCTAAAATACCAAATCGGGAACAGCGTTCTGTCACGGCCGTCTGTGATCAAAATCGCGTCGGCCGGAGCCTGCTCAAACAGTTGGATCGCGTCGGGCCGTACCGTATCAGCTTGCGCTTCTCGCATAATCGGGAAATTGACAAAAACAAAGAGCAGCGGCACCAACAGGCTCACCGCATCAAACTGACTAAGCCCATAGGCCAAGGGGAGCGCCATGAACAAGTTGAACGGCAGCAAAAATACCCGCCAGTCCCCTGTGTCGTAGCTGAGCGCATAAATCGCGTATAAGAGCGATGTCGCCAGCAATCCGGTTGGGAAAATAAGCCGTTTGCGCTCTGGCTGTTCAACCCACGCGAGTCCTAACCCCATCAGCCCACCAATCGGGATAAGAAAACTTGGCTCTAACTGGGACAGCTGGAAAAACGGTTTGACCCGCTCCAGAACATCGGCCGGTGGCAGGGCCAAAACATTTGCTCGGTAGATCTCTCCGCTCACGAGCCACCACCAGCCACTCAACGTTTCTGGCTGACCCCACACGATGGGGCTGTCTGGTGCGCCACCCAAAAACAGCAGCCCAAAGGGGAGCAGGCCAACTACAAAGCCGCATCCCACCAAAGGCGAAAGGAGAATCCGTTTGCGTAAAACCAAAGCTGAAAGTGGCAATAAAAACAGCGAAGTGAGATGGGTTGTGGCGGCTAAACCGATCAGTAGCCCCGCCCCAAAAACTAATTTGGCAGAAATTTCATCGTACTCCAGCTTGCACAAGACAAATATCGCCAGCGAAAGCAGCAAACTGTTGAGTGCATACACTTCGGTGATAACCGCTTGGCTCCAGACGGTGAGCACAAATGCGGCCGAAAAAACGGCCGCTAGGGCTGGAATTGTGTGTTTGTTGTTGAGCGCTTTTTGAATGGTTAGAAACAAAAAGAGCATGGCGACCGACATGCAGACAACTGAAAACAGGTTGAAGCGGTGGGCCAAGGTTTGTCCGATGGGGAGCAGGCTAAAAGTGCGGGTTGCCACCAGCCACGTGGGGTAGCCGGGGGGATGGGGGATGCCACCGGTCACGGCCGCAGTGATCAGCTCACCGTTGTCTGATCCAAATAACCCGTCGCTTAAATCGGTTGGGGTGGTGGCCAAATAGGTAAAAAACGGAACGCAAAAGGCGATGATAGGCGCAATACGTTTGAGTTGGGTGGGGTGTGTATCCTCTTCCGAAGGCATAAACAGCGTCTTGGTGCTAAAGCTTTTTTAAATCGGCCGATGTCGGTTGTTCGGCCGGGAGATCGTCAGATTTTGGCAGCTTTTTGCGGAACGGCGATAAAACGCTGGCAACAAACAGCCCAATGGTTGACCGAAACGGATTCGACTTTTTCTCTGGGACAGAATCGGCCAAGTCAAGCGCAGAGGGTTGGAGAACGCCCCAGACATAGCCAAGGCTGAGCGCGATGCCGCGAACGGCCAAAAGCGGAATGGAAGCCAGTGCAACCCCCTTGTCTTTTTTCCACGCTTTGCGCACAAACGGAACACAGCTAACCACAAAGGCCAGCAGCAAAACATCTGTCAGTATGGCTAGCCCAATCGATAAAAATAGAGGCAGCACGGCCGAGAGCGCTAAGAAAAACAGCGAGCCCAAAGCCGAAGCGACAAAAAGAAGCATAAGCCCCATTTGAATTTTTAAAACTTGGGGGGTATGGGAATCTTTAACCCCACGTTGCGGAAAGCGGCGGACCGTTTGGGCGGTCCAGTAGCCGATAAACAGCTTTTTCTTGAAATATTTGATCAGTGTGTTGCTGTGCAGGTGGTAAACCACGGCGTCTGGCTGGAACGCCATTTTGTACCCACGTGAGGCGATCCGATAGGCTAACTCACGGTCTTCGGCAAAGAATATCGCTTCATCAAACCCGCCGTCGTTTGCGAGTAAAATATCCCGCCAATAGACGGCCGAATAGGTGTCGACAAAGTTGATGTATTTTTCCGGCCGCAGCAGATCATATTTGTCTTCGTATTCGATTTGGACAAAGCGGGCCACAACCTCTTTTTGGTTGGTGAGATAAGTCCCCTTCATCCCCACAACCTCTTTTTTGAGCAAAATCGGCAGACAAAGCGCCTCGACCCAGTTCTCGGTTGGCACGCAATCTGCATCTGTAAAGCAGATAATATCGCCAGATGCGGCAGCGATCCCCATATTGCGTGATGCGGCCGCCCCTTTTTTCGGCTGGATGAGAACGGTCACATTCTCAAACGTGCGGGCAATTTCGGACGTTCGATCATTCGAATCATTATCAACCAAAATAATTTCGCTGATTTTGTCGGCATATGTTTGGTTTTGTAATGCGGTTAAGCAATCTGCAACGCAGTGTTCAGCGTTATAAGCGGGGATTACAACAGAGATTTTCATAGCGGATTTACCCAAGGTTTTGGCAAGATTTTGGATTGTAGCACACCGGTTAGTACTAGGACCTGTTTTACTTTACATTTCTTGCTTGTGGCAGGGGCAATGGTCCTAATTTACATAAATATCAACTTGAGCGAAAGCTCACCCCTCATCCGCCCCTAGCGGGGCACCTTCTCCCCATGGGAGAAGGGAACTTAGGTCTGCCGAAGAATAAAAAAATATCGAAACGGCAGAAGTTGCTATCCCTCTCATCATGGGAGAGGGTCCCTGCGAAGCAGGGGGGTGAGGGAATTTCGTTAACATGACGCTTAATTGGATACGCAGGGGCAATAGTCCTAATTTGTGAAATCAGGGGCGGACAATCAGTGCGCTGGGGTCTCCCAAAAGATTAAAGGTGTCGTAGACTTCTTTGACGCTGGGGTTGGTCAGATCAAGATTTTGGCGGGCGTGTTCAACCACATCCCCGATTCGTTCAAAAGCCGGGTTGGTCAAGCCGGTCAAAATTTCTTCTGCAAACGGTTCCTGGCTGGATGAGTAGGTCAGGCTCGACGCACTTACCGTGATGACCGGCCCGTTTTCGTTCAAAAGCATTTCTTGCGAAATTGAAGGTTGGCTGGGGTGAGCAAAAAAGCCGCTCAGGCAGGTAAATTGCAAAACGATAGGGGGAGCAATGTCGGCCGGATTGGTTAGTCCCGGAACTCGCTCGTTAGACAAAACCTCATCTGATCCCCATAGATCAACTGAGCCGTGCCCTACATAGGTGACAATCCAATTGCCCCCATTCCACAGATCCGTTACCTCTTCCCAACTAGCCCCATACGCCCGGCTCGGTTCATAAGCGGCCAAATTGCTCACTTCTATCAGCCGGTCTGATGTAAAGCTAAATTCTCCACTGCTGCCGTCGGCCGTGAATAACAGCGAGTCGGCCGCCGCAGATTGTTCATAGGCCAACGTGCGGGCGACCAGAGAGGCGATCTCTGTCACCGTGCTAACGGGCCAGCGGCCGACTGCGAAATCAGCTTGTTGATCCCCATCGACATCTGCAAGCTGCGTGTCGCTTACCGTTTCACCACTGTGCTCAACCGGCACCATCATCGATGGAATGCGATTTTGCTCTGTCGTTGTTTGGTTGTTGCGGAAGTCGTAAGTGGTGCCACCGGCCAGCAGCAGGTAGCGTGGCGCTGGTTTGGGCCAATTTTCGTGCGCATCGGCTAAAAATGTTTGAATCGCTGTGGGAGATGGCTGCCCATATCCATACTGATCGTAGATTCGGTCAGTGGTTGCCACATGGACGGCTAACCCCTGCTTTTGTCGTGCTTCCACCAGCGGATCAAGCTCGGCGGTAAAATCTGGGCTGGTGATAATAATTAGATCAGCTTGCTGTTGAGATAGGGCTTGCTCGTTTGTAGCTGAACTTAACGTGATTTGGCTTGGTTTTTGCCATCCACCCGATCCGGCCGCAAAAATTTCGGCCGCAGAGTTCAGGGTAAACGTGGTGCTACTGCGCTCAACCAGACTGTTTTGCAACAATATCGGCCGTTGGGATTGGTCCAGAGCAAACAGAACCGCATCTGCAGAGAGCTGTTTGAGCTCAACCGTTCCCGGCTCCATTCTAAAGTGGATGGCATCATCTTCTGCCACCGGGTCAGAGGCATAGGCCAGCTCGACCCAATCGACCTCAGAAATATCGATAAACGCATTCCCTTCCGGCCGATTGTCGAAACGGATCAAATTAACACCGGTTTCGACACTGTCTGCTGGAAGCGAAAGCTCAATCACGACGTGTTGATTACCATCAAACAAAATCTGGCTGACCGGTTTTTCGTTGATAACAACGTCTAGATCATGATCGTTTTCAGTTTTATAGTCGTGAGAAACACCAAAAAGATGACTGCTGAGAATCAGAGAACCGTCTGCAACGTGGGGCAGGTCCGCTTCAAATTCAAAATAATCGCTCACATGGATCTGGTCCCAAAACCATGTGTCGGGCCAATCAGGGTCGCGGGCTACGCTGACATACCGTTCATCTTGCTCATAGGTTTTTATTCGTGTGACGGTTTCTTGGGCCGGATCATCTCCCGCAGGGGCAGCATCTAAAGTTGGGAATTGCAGGGTGAGATTTTCAGCCGCAGTCCCAAAACGTAGTTGGTAAACCTGTTCTCGTTGGTAAACCGTGTCTGGCTCAACCCCAAAAAAGATGAGATGGTTGTCTTGAATAAGAAATGGGACCGGCTCTCCGTTAAGCGTTAAGGCTACATTTTGCTGTTTCCAATCTCCAACCAGCAGGTCTGATTGGGTTTCAACATCGGCCGGACTGATCGCATAGATCCCATTGTTTTCGACAGGCACGTTTAGAATGGCGTTTGGGATTTGGGGGACCGGGACTGCCGTTTCGCTGCTGGCTCCGAACAGCTGGCTGGCAAACCAAGCGATACCGCCCACAGCCAAGACAAAAAGGGCTGAGAGCGCAATAGAAACTTTAGAAAATTTCGGGTTTGATTGATCAACCACCAGAGTTTCTTTGACGGTACATAAACAGGGTTGCCACGACAACCGCAAAAAACAGGACGAGTGAACTAATAAATCCACCCCATAAAATAAAGCGACTGCGCGAAATTTCTTCCGGTGTGGCTTGCTGTACCGCTTGCGCATTGACTAGATTATTTTGGCCGCTGTCACTGTCGGCTGAGTCGCTGTCGGTTCCGCTACCGATTTGCTGAACATCGTTTGTGTCGATCGGCATGGGGGTCGGAGTGGGTTCGGGTGGCACATAGTTTTCCCCGTTTTCCCCTTCCGGTTCTGGATATGTATCTTCTTGTGGCAGCTCTCCAGCTTCGGCTACACCGTCATTTTGCTGGGTGGTTTCAGGTTCTTCTTGAACAATTGAAACGGTTGGAGAGGTGGCCGGTTCAGGTTCTGATTGGATCGGGACTTCTGTTGGTTCAGGGGGCAAGGTTGGGTCCGAGGATTGACTGTTCGGGTCTGTTGTTGCGATTGGGGTGGTTGTAGGTTGAGCTGAACCGCTTGTATCAGCCTGATTTTCTTCCTCGTCGTTGTTGTCAGCTTCTTGAGTTTCGACTGGAGGGGTAGCTGTCGCTTGGGTTGGATCAGGTGTTGCACCGTCACCAATGGGGGTTGACGTGGCTGGAATGCCAGAGTCGGCCGTAGGTGTGCTGGTGCCGCTTTGACCATCGCTTTGGGTGGTGGGTGTTACGGTTGGGATCAGGGTCGCGGTTGGTTTTGCGATATCGGATGATTGTTGCTGCGGGGCGGCCAAAATCTCAAATGATTCTTCCGGCTCTGACGGTTCGCTGTTGTTAAATTCCCGCTCCCACAGCGAGTATTCGTAGGTCGCGCCTTCTACAATGTTGGGGTCGGCAACGGTGTATTCTCCACCAGTAATACCGTTCTGCGCGGCCGGGATCCGCTGTACGCTTTGGTCATCCAGAATGACCGAAATGATTTGGGGTTCATCTGCGCTGTCTTTGATTTTGCGCGTAATAAAATATTCGGCCGTCCTTTGCTCGTAAGACGTCTTCCATGTAATTTCAACTTCAAACTGTTCGTTAGACACATTCCCACGAAAATAAACCAGTTCAACCGCAGCTTGAGCGGGCTGACTAATCAGCATCAGGGATAGGACTGATAGGAAGGCGATGATTGATTGAATTCGACCGGTTTGAGCTGAAAAAATTGGTTGTTTCATTAAGAAAAGGGAATGTTCCGAAGCGGGTTTAATTTAAGTTCTTGTGATTATAGCTGAACATAATCATTTTGAAGAAGTAACTTAAAAGATTAAAACACTCAATTCATCTCCATTACTTGATTACGAATGGCAAAAAGACCGATTTTGCCCCGCCAAGGTCAATGACCAAGCTGCCAGATTGGGCGACGCCACCCGGTGCCGTAAACGTGTAAGGCAGGGTCCAAAATGATTTAGACGGTTGCTCAACCACCCGGCCGTATATCCGAATCTTGATCGCACCTTCGGCCGGAATACCACCATAGCTTAACTTTTCATCTTCAAAAAGCTTTTTGAGCGATATGCTAACTTCGGTGTTTCCGTTGGTTTGAGCCGTTTCCGCCAATGTGTTCGGTTCTAATCCGGGTGAATTGGGGAAATCGAAATCGTCGCTGTTTGGCCCGGTGTAATCAACCAGAGTGCCTAAATAAGTAAAATCTTTCGGCAAAACAAAGTTGAGTTCTCCGTTTGCAGAGGAAGTGAATTCTGACAAGTTGGATAGTTCAAAGGTAAATTCCGCATCATCACCCGGTTCATAGCTTGAAAGTGATGAGTCGCCGGTGATCGAGGTCAACTCTGCGTTGAAAACCTCCATTGCGGGGTCACCCAGCAAGTTGTAATTGTAAAGCTGAGCAATTGATACGTTTGGATCGCTGGGCACTGCGCTCAGGTATTTGACCTTGGCGTAGTTAATCGCATCTCCAAATGTGGTTAACCCTTTGTCAAACAGCGCTTCAAACAGATAGTCTGCGATCACTTCATGTTCTTCGATGTAGCCTAAGCCGGTCGCACTAAAATGGGCGGCCGAGCCAGCATGACGATTAATTGCAGCCCCGGTCGAGTTCTCGCCGAGATTAACCAGCGTTTCTCCCAATCCTTCCCAGCCGGGATAGGCAAAGTTGCCGTCAAGGCAGTTGTGGGTAATGCTGATAAACGGTTTGTCTAAATTGGGGAGCAGCTGATTGTTTAGAATCTTTTCTGTAGACATCACATCGCCGCCCGACCAGTTATTAATCGAGCCGTGTCCGCGCCAGACAAGCAGGGAGATGCCTTCGGCTGCGGCTTCTGAAATCGTTTGTCGCAGTGCGATTGCGGCCGGGTCATCGACATCGGCCGGTTTTGTGTTTAGCCCCGCAACTGTGGGTGAAAAGCCGTGGCTACGGGCTTTGTCTTGGGCTCGTTCACTTTCAACTCTGAAAAAATTAGATGGAACCCGGTCGGGCCAATCATGCGCAAATAGCATGTTTTCTGCCCAATCCAAATCTTGCAGCAGGTTGTCTTCATAAGCGATGATTTTGCCCACCGCATCCTGCACCTGTTGTGGAGTCTCGGCCGTAATGCGCCCAATCCCGATTTCTGAAATCAGATCGTCGCCGGTTAAAAGTGAATATCGATAGTCAGATGGGATCAACCCCTGATTAGGGTCGGTATACGAGTGATGGATGGGGATCAAACTGTCGGCCGTGGTTTGGAAATTGGCACCACCGGCCGAACAGGTCGAGCAGGCTAAATGGCGCGGATTATAATGTCCGTCACCCACCAGCAGCACATATCGGACCGGCTGGTCCCAGTCCTGATACGCATGCGTGATGAACGCTTTTACGGCGTGAGAGGTTGGGAAGCCAAATCCATATTGATTAACCACATCTTCGATATCAACGACTTGGGTGGTTAAATTGCTGTAGTTGGCCCGATGAGCCGCCAGCCCATTCACATCATCTGTCGTTGACCCGATATCAATAAAACCTCCATAAGAGATCGCCAGCCAATCGGCATATCCGGCCGCTGGCTCAAGATTTTTAACGGTATAGGCGCTCACCGCACTAGTGGCAACCGTTTTAATCCCGCTGGATGATGCGATGGCAAAATCAGTTACCCCGTTCCCGGTTTCGTTAAAGCGATACGCCCCGCTACCGGCCGAACTTGCCGTCAAAGCGGTCGGGTTATGCCGGTCTGAAATATTCCAAATCGTTAGATCATTGGCCGCCGATGCGCTAAATCCAGATAGTTCAAACGTTGTTGCACCTGTGCTGCTGTGGCTAAAGCTCAAAAAATTGTCAGTTGCTTTTAAATCTTGCTGATAAGTGACGTTGAGGTAGTTAACGTAGAAGTTCCCGGCCGAGTCAGAATCACCCAGCTGGCTGTGCTGGAATGTTATCGTGTTGGCCCCGTTGCTCAACATGTTGTTGGGGAGCGAATCGGTTAGTGAAAAGATGTCGCCTAAATAGAAATCGTAATCAACCTGACCGCCATCTGGCAAAATCATGCTCGCCCGCCCGGGGGTGTTCCCGGCCGCACGTGCGGCTGAGACCGCTTCAATCGTGGCGGGGGTGGCGCTGTTGGTCGGGTGTGGCAGATCGATTGCAATTGTTTTGGTTACAACTTCGTCCCCAAACGAACGGCTAATGGTGGTCCAGAAATAGTGATCCGGCTCAGCACCTTCGTTCGCCCAGTCGCTTTCAACCATAAACATCGAGCTAAAGTGATCATCTATTTCAAGCTGTGTTGTGGTCGTGACCGATTTTACAACAGGGGTAGACGGGGGGCCCCCGGCGGCCGGTTCAACAGACTCAGCTGGAACGCCGGGCACAATCCAAAAAATGTTGCTGTTCACAAACAAGCGTTCAGCACGTGATTCATCAAACGGCCAGCCGTAAAACCTGATTTTGTCGTTTTGGTCAAACACGGCCGCTTGCCCACTACTGTCGCTAACCAACTCCCAAGCGATGGGATTTCCGTTGTGCAGCACCTGAATGTTCGCAGGGTTCAATGATGGGCTCATTCCCAGATTGCGTAATGTCGAAGCGCTGACTTCATAAATCCCCTCTTCATCAATTTCTATTTTGAAGACGGTTTCCCCAACAGGCAGCTGTGTATCACCGGCCGAATGTGTATCGGCGTACACGCTGTTGGTGTGGTTAGGGATGGGGCCAGCCATGAAGGCAAGCATAAGACCAAACATAAGGCTCATTGGCAGGATGGGATGGAATCGATTGGAACGAAGATGAGTCATAAATAAAGTTGACTGAGGCCAGAATTTGATTCTGGGGATCAGATAAAGTGTCCGAACATATTTATTTTAATCGGTCGCTTAATTTTCTAAATGAGAATTTTGTTAGGCAAGCAGGCAGGCTGAACGTTAATCTTTCATTTTTTGCTAATTAATTGTCTGAAATTAGCATTTCACGCACTAGAAGGCTGTTTATGAACTCATTCAGATCGTTTTTTAGCTGGTCTTCTGGTACTTGTGGATACTCCAAAATGAGCTCTGACAGAATTTCTCCGGACGATTTGGTCCCGTCGAGCTTTGCCCAAATAGAGCTCCCGAGCTGGTTCAGGGCTCTAACCTCGCCACCGGCCGGGGAGACAATAACCACCCCATCCTCTACTTCGCGCCAGACAAGGGTTGGTTTGTGTTTTAATGTTTGATCTAAATCGAGCATGCGGTAATTTTATGTTGTGATGATGCTAGATTGCAACCGGTTTTTCTTGCGCAACTCGATCCGGCCGTAAAAGATGAGTGCAATTCCAAAGATTAGGGCGCTAAATGCGACAATAAGTTTGATGGGGGACGCAGCTGCTGATGTGTGTGAAAACGGTTCGTGTCGGGTGCGTGCATTGTTGTACTCCACATCCTCTAACCTGTAAAAGTATGTTTTACCCGCTTCTGCTTGGGTGTCCTCCCAAGTATAAGTTGCCCCTGCGGCCGCATCTGCCTGTGCCGGAATCAGCTGAACATTGACTTGTTCATACTCCCCATCAATTTGATCACTGCGATAAATGTTGAACCCGGCCGTTTCAAATTCTGTTTCTGTTGACCATTGAATCAGCACTGGCGGAGGTTGGAAAAAGTCACCCATGAGGATCCACGATCCAAAGAAAATCCAGATCGCCCCTAATCCGATTAAAGCGTATTCAGAAATAAGTTGCTTCATAAATGTGGGTCAAACACTTGATTCTCGCAGTTTGCGAAAAGGCTCGACCGCCTGAAACAAGGTTGATGCGGCCAAAATGGCCCAAATAATCTGTTCCCAGCGGCTGTTTGAAATGCCTGCAAAGCCAATTGATACTAGGGTTAAACCGATCCAAAGCACTATTTGAAATGAAGGCTTTTTTAGTTGCTCACGAAACGGGATATTCTGTAATTGGGCGTTGTAATGTTGAATGGATAAGGCTGACAATATCATTGCGAACCCGATAATCCACAAAATGCTAAATAGGATAGCAGGGATGTCTACAAGTTGAGAAAATTGATCTGCCATGTGAATCGATACCGGAGTGACCTGCGTAGTGGCGCAAAGAAGAAAGCAACGGCGAAATGTTGACTTGCCGCATTATCGCGCTTGATATGTACCATCAGAAGCCAGACGAAACAGTTCGTTAGCTAATTTGTAAATTATAGCGGTAAGTGGAGAATATAACCTTGGGAATTGTGGTGCAACTATCCACCAAAACGTTTAGAAACCTTTTAACGACACACTCAAATAATGGCAAAATTAAGAACCCGTTTCGTCTGTCAAGAATGCGGCCGAATTTCACCTAAACAGATGGGGAAATGCCCATCCTGCCAGCAGTTTGGCACTTTTGTAGAAGAGGTGCTGGAAAAAGAACCGGCCGCTGGCAACAATCGTCGGCCGGCGTTGACCGTGCGCCCGCCTGTAAAATTGGCCGAGGTTGAAAAAGAAAACTACCAGCGGATGAAGTTGCCGATTGGGGAGCTTTCACGCGTGTTAGGTGGCGGGATTGTTCCCAGCTCGCTGGTTTTACTGGGTGGAGATCCTGGTATTGGCAAATCAACCTTGTTGCTACAAATGGCGGCGATGGTGGCCAAAGAGCACGGCAAAGTATTGTATGTGTCGGGGGAAGAAAGCACGCAGCAAATCCGTATGCGTGCGGACAGAATGAAGGTGACGGCCGATGATCTGTATTTGGTGACTGAAACCCGTTTAGACGCGATTATGTCCCATATCCAAACCGAGAAGCCGATTATGGTGATCATCGACAGTATCCAAACCACATGGACCGATCAGTTAAAATCGGCTGCCGGAAGTGTGAGCCAAGTACGTGAGTGCGCAACCCGTCTGCAAGAGCTAGCCAAAAATAGTGCGATCACCATCTTTTTAGTGGGCCACGTTACCAAAGAAGGGACGATTGCAGGGCCACGTGTGCTGGAACATATTGTCGACACCGTTTTACAGCTTCAGGGTGATCCGTTCCATCGGTATCGCCTGTTACGCAGTATAAAAAATCGCTTTGGCGCAACGAGCGAGGTCGGTGTTTTTGAAATGATCGAGACCGGCTTAGAAGAGGTTCCCAACCCGTCTGAAGCGTTTTTGGCGGAGCGGCAGATTAACGCCTCTGGCTCAGCCATTGCGGTGACGATGGAAGGAACGAGGCCACTGCTGGTCGAGATTCAAGCCCTTGCCAGTGCCACAACTTTTGCGAACCCCCGCCGTACGGCCAACGGGATCGAATATAACCGCTTGCTGCTGTTAACGGCCGTTTTGTCCCGCCGCGTCCGCCTGTCATTGGCTGATCGGGATGTGTTTGTGAACGTGATCGGTGGCCTTGATATTGATGAACCGGCCAGCGACCTGTCGGTTGCCATGGCGATCGCCAGCAGTGTGCGTGATCGGCCGGTCCATGCCGACATGGCTTTTGTTGGCGAGATCGGCCTGAGCGGTGAGCTACGCACTGTGAGCCAACCTGAGCTTCGCCTGCGTGAAGCCTTTAAGCTCGGTTTTAAACGTTGTGTGGTACCTGTAGCGGTCGGCCGCCAAAAACCAAATTATCCTAAAGGGCTGAAAGTGATTGAATGCCGCACGCTTAAAGATGCGCTTCAAGTCGGCTTGATGCCTCCCTCTGCATGATTGAAAACGAAACTCCAAAACCAAAAAGAAGACGCTGGTTCCTCATTATCGGGGGGATTGTTAGCGTGCTATTCATGTGCATCGTTGTTGTGGCGATTGGACTTTTCCTTTACCAAGACACCCTTGCTCCGCTAGAAGTTGAAAATCCGGCCGGTGAAGTTGATCCTGATCTGCTCGCCCAATTTGACCCCAGCGCCCCGCCTGAATTTGTGGTTCAGGATTGCCCCGTTCGCACACCGGACGAGGCGACGGTTGAATGCGGCACAATTTTGGTGCCTCAAGATTGGAACGATCCGCAGCCGGGCGAAGCGGTTGCGCTGGCGGTCGCCGTTTACCGCTCAACCAATCCCAACCCTAAACCGGACCCGGTTATTTATTTAGACGGGGGGCCAGGCGGATTTACGCTTGAGCTGCTCCCGTTTGTGTTTGAAGACAATATTCAGCCCTTTTTGGCGGAACGGGATTACATCACCTTTGACCAGCGTGGCATCGGTTATTCAGAACCGGCCTTGGACTGCCCAAATTTAAAAGAGTTGGAGCTAAGCTATCTTGATTCGCGAGCTGAATGGGAAGATGTGAAGCCGGAGTTTTTGGCCGCAACCGCAGCCTGCAGTGAGAATTTGACCAGCCAGGGGATTGATTTGTCTACATACGGCAGTGCTGCCAGCGCGGCCGATGTCGATGCAATACGGCAAGCTTTGGGGATTGAGCAGTGGAATCTGTTTGGGGTTTCATACGGCACACGCTTGGCTCAAACGGTGATGCGGGATCACCCGGCCGGGGTGCGTAGTGTGATTTTAGACTCTGCCTATCCCGTTGAAGCGGATTTGTACGAAAATGTTCCCCGCAGCATGAACGAAGCCTTTCGAGTGTTTTTTGACAGCTGTGCGGCCGACCCTGCGTGTAGTCAACAATATCCAGATCTAGAAAATCGCTTTTATGCATTAGTTGAAGAGCTGAACGAGAATCCGCTTGAAATCGAGATTCAGCACTGGCTAAACGGCTCACGGTATGATGCGCTTTTCTGGGGCGATGACCTAATCGGCATGCTGTTCCAAACCCTCTATTCAGAAACGATGTTTATTGACATGCCGGACATTATCGACGACATTGAAAATGGGGAGTTGGATGATGTAATCCAGATGCGAGAACTGTTTTTTGTAAACGATGATTTCTTTAGCGGGGCGGTGTACACCACGATTCAGTGCCGTGAAGAGTATCCATTTTCGATTCCAGAAAATGCCCAAGACGAAATTGAAAAAAACCCTCGGCTAGCTGAATATTTTGACGGATACGATTATTCGCTCGAATCATGTTCAAGTTGGGGTGCCGGGCAGGCCAATCCGATTGAAAATGAGCCAGTTGTTTCTGACATCCCTACGTTGATTTTGGCGGGCGGGTTTGACCCTGTGACGCCACCGTGGTGGGGACAATCGCTTCAAAGCAATCTGTCAAACAGCTATTTTGTCGAGATCCCTCAGTTGGCACACGGAATCTTTTCTGCAAATGACTGTACCAATCAAATCGGATTAGACTTTATCGATCAGCCAGGCCAAGAGCCAAATTCTGCATGCAAAACAGGCTTTGCAGAACCTGAGTTTAGTGAACCTGATTAACTTGAGTTTTGCTTAAGCTCGGAACTTCTGAAAATAGTCTTTACAAATTATTTGAGCTCAAATATCTAACTTGAAATCAACTAGAACGGTGTCATCGGGCCTTTAGGCCTTAGATGACACCGTTCTTTTGGAAGACAATCTGCGTCTTGGTTCTTATCCAAAACTGAGGTTGATTAACACAGGTACTCTGCAACAAAACTGATTTCAAATTACTTGTCAGGTCGTCACCCCTGTCCCTGCCTACGCAGGGATGACGCGCAGGGATGACGTATCTCTAGCGAACCTGAGAAAACTTCTGGGACAAAGTACTATGGCATTGTCCCAGAGGTAATAGAAGTTTTCGAATGCGAGATCACCCTTCGACAAGCTCAGGGTTCCGCCGTTAAAGGGTAGACTGAGCTTGTCGAAGTCGAGGTTCCAATCTTTGAAAACTACTGGCACCCAGATTATGGTTCAAACAGAATTTAATCCAGAATCAATAGATGAAAACGGCTCCGTGTCTCTTGAACTGCCTAGCGGCGGTGGGGCGATTATCACTCGAGTGAACGGAGATTTAATCGCTTTTTCTGCAAAATGCCCGCATGCGGCCGGTGATTTTCGAGAAGGCGAAATCCATCGCGGCCGGGCCTACTGCCCTGTGCATCAATGGAAATTTGATCTGGTAACCGGCCGTTGCATGGGGGATGAGAACTATCGCATCAAAAAATATCCCATCCAAATTGTGAACGGCTTTATAGTTTTAGACATCTAGTAGCCGTTCACCGGCTAGAAAACCTACTGCGCCGCAACAATTTTGTATACCTCGCCACCCACTTGATTAACTAGATACACATCCCCGTTCGCCCCTTCACCAAAGCTAGAGATGAAAAAGCCCGGCCGACTGAGTGCTGCCACTGAATAGCTCCCATCTTCGGCTGTAAACAAGCGCCAAATCTGGCTTGAGCAGTAGTCGGCGAAAAAGTAGTTGCCGTAAAGCGCGGGTTGCTGCACCCCACGGTGCATGTATCCACCGGTCACCGAGCAGTGACCGCCGCTGGCATGGTCATATTGGGCGATGGCAGGGATCAGGTTGGGGGTTGAACAATCATCCAAATAGCAATTGTTTCCCTCAAATATGCGCCAGCCAAAGTTTAGTCCACCTACTCCGGCCGGGTTTAGGCTGATTTCTTCGATCTCATTTTGACCCACATCACCAATAAGCATGTCGCCTGTGGTCTGATCAAAACTAAACCGCCACGGGTTCCGCCAGCCCAGCGACCAAATTTCGTTGCGAGCCAAGGCATCATTAACAAACGGATTGTCGGCCGGAATGCCATAAGGCTCTCCATTATCGACGTCGATGCGCAGGATTTTGCCGAGCAATGATTCAAGATTTTGGGCGTGATTTTCAGGGTCATTTTGTGAACCGCCATCCCCCATGCCGATGTACAGATAGCCGTCTGGGCCAAAGGCGATCATACCGCCATTGTGGTTCGCATACGGTTGCCCAATCGTCATAAGCTGTCGCTCGCTACCGGCATCTGCCACATTCGGGTCAGCTGTCACTTGGAATTCTGAAATGACCGTATTGCCGTTCGCTTGAATGTAATTGACAAAAAAGCGGCCGTTTTCTTGATAGTTTGGGTGGAAGGCTAATCCCAAAAGCCCTTGTTCATTTCGGCCAGAATTGGTCCGATCAATGATGTTCAAAAACGGTGTGTTTCCTACTGTGCCATCGGCCGCAACTGTCCGAATTGTCCCTTGCTGTTCAACAACAAAAAGACGATCGTCGGCCGCATGGGTCACAAACAGCGGCTTAGCAAAGCCACCGGCCGTCCATTCTAAATCAATCGCATCAACCGGAGCGGCCAAAGGAGTTGGTTCGGCCGTTGGTTCGCACATGGGCAACGGGGTCGGCACGGGAATCATTTGCTCAAAAACATTGTTGCTTTCATCGCTTTCTTCGATTTGGTTAGCAGAGTCAACGATGATTTGGGGTTCATTTGAATTAACTTCAACCCAAATTTCAGTGCTATCTCCCGGGATCAGCTGCCCATCAAATGGTACGGAGGCTCCGTTAATCGAGATTTCAAAAGAACCGGCCGGTTGACTGCCTATGTTGGCAATAACCACTTGAGTACCTAAGGGAGTTGTTTCAGTTCGGCAGGTTAAATCTGTTTCGGCCGTGATGCTGACGTTGGCAACGGTTAAGTCGGCCAGCAACTGCTCTGGTTGCTCTTCGGCCGGTTCAGGTTCGGCGACCGTTGGCACCGGTGTGAGTGTCGGAGGAGTTGAGGTGTCTGTAGGGACCTGCACGATTTCAGGCGTAATTTCCGCCACGGGCTCGTCGGCAAGTAGCGAACAGCCGATAAGAAATAGTCCAAAAAGTAGAATTGTGCCTCTAGAAAATAATTGTTTCATCTCAAACCTCCAGATAATCGGTTTATCTTTTTAGTGATTATTCCTTTTCTGCAGGGGCGATACCACTAACCCAAGAAAATATTTACTTTGGTCTAAAAAACGTGATGATATTGTCTTTAGAAAACAAAAAAGCGACAGTGAAGAATTCCACTGTCGCCTGACCAATTTTTCTAGAATAAACGATTCTTACTTTTGTAGGTAATGAACTGTGGGTAGTGAACGTAGCTTTTCGGCCGCTTGTTCTGCTGTGAGGTCACGTTGAATCTCACCCAGCATCTCGTATCCCACCATGAATTTTTTAACGGTGGCTGAGCGCAATAGTGGCGGATAAAAATGTGCGTGCAGTTGCCAGTGTGACTGATTCCCCTCTGTAAACGGCATCCCATGAAAACCGGCCGAATATGGGAACGATGTTTCAAACAGGTTGTCGTAGCAGATCAACAGCTGACTCATAATTGTGGCCAGATTTTTCTTCTCTGCACCAGAGATTTCATTGAGGTGGCTGATGTGTCGTTTCGGCAACAGCATCAACTCATAAGGCCATGCTGCCCAATAAGGGACTACGACGATCCAATCATAGTTTTCAAAGATGGTCCGTTCACCATTCGCGGATTCTTGGTTGGCATAGTCGACTAAAAGCGGCGTCCCATTTTTTGCCATGTACGCCCGTTGTGATTCATCTTCACGTAGCGCCTGTGTTGGCAAGTTGTTTTGTCCCCAGATCTGACAATGCGGATGCGGGTTTGAACAACCCATCATCGCCCCTTTGTTTTCAAACACTTGAACCCATTTATAGGTTTTGCTTAGCTCGTTGATTTGATCGATCCACATGTCGATGACTTTTTCGATCCCATTTGGATCCATTTCTGCCAAAGTCAGGTCATGTCGGCCGGAAAAGCACGCCACCCGACAGACACCGTCTAATCCCGATGAAACAAATAGATCATTGTCCGCTTTGGCCGGGGCCGGTGGCTCTGACAATAAAACAGGAAAATCGTTTTTAAAGACATAGGTGTCTTCATAATCAGGATTTTGGGTCCCGTTTGATCTGTCATTGCCGGGGCACAAATAGCATTTGGGATCATGTTTGGGCAAATCTACCCGGGCTGGGGTTTCAACTTTGCCTAGCCAAGGTCTCTTTAAACGCTGTGCAGAAACAATAACCCATTCTTGTGTTAGGGGGTTAAAGCGGCGATGGGGGTGTTCAGTTGGATCAAAAACAGTCATGATTTTTTTGGATTGAATATTAATTGGAGATTGTTTTGGTAGGAGATTAAGGGGTATGGGTTAAGAGGAATGATAACTCAATAAACCAAAGTTAATAAATCCCTTTTAGAAATTTGCTCACCTAATAGGATTTGAATCAGCAGATTCGCTATCGTATTTTAGTTGACAAAAACTTGGCCCTTAGGGGGGCCAAGCTGAATCGCAAAGTATAAAAATATGTGGGTGTAACCAAAATGGTTACAGATGTAATGTGCATAGGGCTGAACATTAAATGCTCAAAAGGGACATTGTCCTAAGTCTAATGGTCAGCTGGATAGGAATGGAATTTGTTCTGAGAAAGTTACTTGAAACCCGTTCCTTTGAAAGCAGCATTTACTGGAGAAGTAAGTGTTTGAATAAACGATTTTAGGTGATGTCACCTGTGAGCCCATTATGAATTAATTCAGGTGGGAACTCAAGCCGTTTGAGCTACTTTTTTACCCTTTGTTTTTTTTGAAACCGATTTCACATATGCGGTCAAGGCTTGAACAACCTTTTTTGAATTCGGCTCTTTCAGCAATGATTCCCGGTCCCCTTGAATCTCGTGGATTTTGAGAGACAGTGCATACCCTTTCCAGCCACGATCAATCGATGCATGACTTAGGGCAGCTGCGCTTTCGGTTGATGTGATCAACAAAATTGAGCCGGTATATGGTTTGATTTTGTATTTACGAATCAAATCATTTAGCTTTTCTTCGTACATCACCTTGCGGAAATTCGGAGAAATTAGCGTTTGGGTTGCATCAACCTCGCTGTTATACAGTCCTTTCCCAAAGTTTTGTTCAGCCAATTTTTTGAATAGGGATCGGTTGAAATAAGCGGCCGGGGCTGCTGCCAAATTCTCAAAACGGTTGCGCAGAGTTGGCCCTGCATGGCTCAAGACCGGGTTTAGGGTGTCAACCAAGATTAAGGCTGAAATTGTTTCGCCCAAACGGTTTAACTGCTGCGCCATTTCATAGGCGATCAATCCGCCGACTGAATAGCCGCCCAAGAAGTAGGGGCCTCTTGGCTGTAACTTCTGCATTTCTTTGATGTAGTCGGTTGCAATCTCTTCAATCGATTTAAAATCTTCTTTCTTGCCGTTGGCAATACTGCTTGGCTGGAAAGAATAGAATGGCTGTTCGCCCAGATGTTTGAGCCAATATCTGAGATATGCGATATCTCCGTCTTCCCCATGAACACAGAAGAATTTTGGCCGATCTGGTAGCCCTAGCTGAATCTCAAGGACTTTGTTTTTGTCCATGACAGCTTCTTTGCTCAACACCTTGATTTTTTGTGTAAATGACTCCACAAAGTCATCGTTCGATACGGCCGCTTCTTTTTCTTTGAACCGGATCGACTCTCTTAGTAGATTCGCCAAGTCTGAAATGGTTGAATTCCGATAGACGATGTCAGAATTTACTGAAATATCGAAGGTTGAATGAATGCTGTTTTTTAACCGATACGTTTGAATATAGTTCCCACCGACTTCAAAGAAGTCGTCGTTAACGCTAATGTCAGTTCGATTAAGAAGTTTTTGCCATATTTCGGTCAGTTGCTTTTCAATCTCATCACGGGCGGGAGCTTTGCTGCGCTCAAGCTGAGCCTCTTTAATGTCGGCCGCAAACAGCTGCATCGTCTCTTCGTTTAAGTTCGACTTTGACCCACGCTCTGTTGATTTAACCTGATAGATTTGAACCGGAACCATGTATTCAGGCATCTGTTTGAGCAAGTATTTGCGCCAGTTTTGTACAGAATAGGTTTGATCATTAACCAATAAATAGGATGTGATGACCAATTGACCGACATCGTTGTAGATCGGTGAAATGACAGCTTCATTCACCTCATTTTGCTTCATCAAAACTTTGGAAATATCGTTCAAGTCGATTTTATTTCCGTAGTATTTGATCTGATCATCTTTTCTGCCCAGATATTCTAAATAGCCATCGGCCGTTAGTCGGCCGTAGTCACCTGTTAAGAACAAGGTCCGACTGCCTTCCAGCCCTTTGGTCAGCGTATCTTCCGCATAATATCCTTTTGTCAGGATCGGGTTTTTCAGATATCCAGTTTCGGTGCCAAAGCTACTGACCGCAATTTGTCCCGCTTGCCCCGGATTAACCCGACGCCCTTCTTCATCAAGCAAATAGACTTTTACATTGTCGATGGGTAGCCCCAAACAAATTCCTTTTGAATCAGTTTTGATGTTTGATTCGAAGCTCGCGACAATTCCGCCACTTTCAGTCACGTTATAAAGATTGATGATCTTCTTGCCCGGAATGGTTTCTTTAAATTGAGCAATGAGTTCACTGTGGAGAATCTCACCTCTCAAAAACCACGTTTCAATCTGATCCAGTTTGTCACCCATATCAGGGACCGTATTCATCATCATCGCCAAAACCGATGGGGGGAGCTGGATGCGTGAGACATGGACTTCGTTCAAGAAATCAACAAATTTCTCTGGATCTAAAACGACCTCTTCGGCCACCATAATATTGGTGATCCCTTTAAGCAACGGGGCCCAAATCTCAGTTGTGAACTCTATTCTGCTTGGGGAAGCGATTTGGCAGGCGATTTCGCGCAGAGAATAGGGGTAGTTGTTCCACAGCCAATTAAGCTCGTTGAGCACCGTCTTTGAATAAAAAGGGACTCCCACAGGCTTGATTGGGCTAGAAGAGTAGAGGATGT
This sequence comes from Chloroflexota bacterium, assembly GCA_020628815.1. GTDB lineage: Bacteria > Chloroflexota > Anaerolineae > Promineifilales > Promineifilaceae > WTJY01. The sequence goes on from JAHDEN010000003.1 coordinate 53,063, forward strand.
GTATTGGAGTGATCGGTGAAAAGAGCACATCAAGATTGCTCGCTTCCATCTCCGACATTTCCCCTTTTTCTTTATCCAAATTGATGACCTTCAATTTAGAATTGCCTAGAGCCGTATACTTTTTGCTCTGATCGCTTAAAGTAATAATCGCTTGAACATCGGCATTAAACGTAATGAACTTAAGCCGTTTGTTTGTCTCTTTTGGATCGATCAGGATGTAGGTGCACCCGCTTTTTAAGATAGCAATCATCGCCACAACAAGATCAATCGAGTGAGGGATTGCGATACCGATTGTTTCTCCCTGATGTACTCCGCGGGCGCGAAGATACCTTGCCATTTGATTTGCTTGCTGGTTAAGTTCTTCAAATGTCAAAAATTGGTTTTTGTAAACGAGGGCCGGCAAGTCCGCATGTTTTTTGGCGGTTTCTTCAAAAATCTTGTGCAGTAACAAAGACTCGGTAACTGCAAAGTCAGTATCGTTGAACTCGTTTAAGACCGCCTTCGTATCTCCGGGAGAAAGCTGATACGACTCATATTCTTTCTCAGCCAAATATTTTAGGTTGAAGGGTAAGTTCGTAATTTTCTTTGCAGGCGCTAACGGTGTGCTTAAGGCTTCCTCATCCTCTTCTTCAACATCAACGTGTTCAACGTCTGCATCTGCTATTTCAGAGACACTTTCAGCTTCGGGAGTTGATTCTTCGACTTGCTCATCGTTTTTAATGGTAGCCAGATCTAGTAATTGAGCAGAAATCGGCTCAACCGCTTGGCTTATGGGTTGATCAACTACCTGAATAGTTTGGTTAAATTCGGCATTCTCGATGAGCAACCCTATTTCTGCTTTTAATGCATCATTCTCAGCAAGAGCTGATTTTAACAGGTCGTTTTGATGATCAATCTTTGAAAGTAATTGCACTAGATCAGCTTTTAAAATCGTGCAAGAAATTTCGTTTTCCGACAGATCGGACTTTGGTGATTTGATATTTTTTGAAGACATAGCAAGTATTGCGGCAAAGGGCACAATCTTTGGATTGATGATGGTTGTTTCAGTGAAACGATCAATATTCAAATTTGATCGTGTGTCTATGGTGAACAGCAGGATAAAATTCAAAAAAAATTGTTTGATTTGAATTTAGCATCAGGTCAGTTGATAGGCTTTTGAGTATCAATTTGCCCGATTGATCCTATAACCTTACATTATTTCTCACAGTTTTCAGCCTCCCCGGCCCAAAAGTTTAGTTAAAAATTTTGATTTTTGTTGAGATATATATCCTAAATGAAAGATTTGTTAGGGGAAATCAGCTTTTTTGCCCTGTTTTTCAGAAAAACCGGCCGCAGCCATAACATTTACCGATTAATCCACTCTGGGTCATTTTTAAGTTCATTTGCCAATTTAGAAAGCTCCTGCTCGCCTTGTTCTCCCCACCACCAAACATACGCATCAATTTCTCCATCGACCCCCGGAACATCCTTGAGCAACTTAATCGCCTGTGCTTGATCGCCGGTCCAAAGCAGTGCTAAACCGAGATTCTTTTTAATGCCAAGATGATCGGGTGCAAGAGTGTAGCTTCGTTCAAAATTTTCTTTCGCCTGATTAAAATTCTTGGCCTCGGCCGTAATTAGCCCCAAATGGTAGAAATTGGGAGCATACTCAGGGTAGGCTGCGATAAGTGCTTGGTATTCAGAGCCAACCTGGGCAAGCTGAGAATTATTTTCTCCACTACTCCATTCATTGGTTGGCCACTGGCTCAACTGGATTTTTGCCATCTTGATTGATACGAGATTTGATCGTGCCGCAGCACCAAAGCTTCCGAAGACTATGACAGCGAGCAACAGTATGGCAGTTGAAATGTGAATGGGTAGCAGATCGGTTTTAGCAGCTGGTTTGCTTTTGCTAAACAAAATGGCCGCACCCATGAACAGAAAAGGGGAGCCAAAATCACCATAAATCGCATCATCTATAAATCCGTGTAATAGCAAAATGATGACAGATGCGATCGCTGCACCTACTAGATGGTGATCTTCCTCATCCTTTTGAATCTGCTTGAAACCGATAAATAGTGAGCCAAATAGAAGACCTATTACAGCCAAAAGCCCAAATATGCCCTGCTCTAGCAGTAAATTTAAGTACAGGTTGTGCCCATAAGTAAAAAGAAGAAACGGAACGGAGACTATATATTGGGAATATAAGCCACCAAATGAGTTTAGCCCGCCACCCATCACCCAAAAGTCGCTAACCAGGTGCTGGGAGTTTGCATACAGTTCAATGCGAGAGTCTGCGCCGGGAATATTTGCTAAAGGGGAATTGTGAATCCCATCTATAAAATAAATGCAGGAGAAGCCAATGACAATTGCAGCATAAAAAACGAGTTGCCCTAAAAGCTGTCTGTTTTTGCCGAATAAATTTTGATTTGTGAGCAGGTACCAAATTAATAGGCTCACAAAAATGGCTCCAATCGCTCCGCGCGACCCTGAGAGGATTAATCCTGCGCTGACTATAAGCCCGGCCGCGACAATGGCGGTTCGGATGATGGTGCTACTACTTTTTTGCCAAGCCAAGACGAGGAATGGGACAAAAATAGCTGAAAGACCAGCCAGTCGGTTTGGTGTGAGCAAGATAGCGGGTTCTAGAATGTTTAGCTTTGTGAGGGCAAAAACGGCCGTAAAGAATAGTGAGCCTGAGGCCAGACTCCAAATCTCCCAACTTTTTAAGGAGCTGACTTTGCTGAAATAGACAGCAATGAGTAACCCTAATGCAAGGTTCAAAAACTTGGGCAAGGCATTTGTGGTCTGGTATGCGGCCCATAACCCTATACTGGCCGTGATCAAAACAATGCCTGACCAGAAAATAACCGAGAATCGAATGTCAGAAAGCACTTTGGGTGTGTTAAAGAGAATAAGCGCAATTAGGACCGTCCCCAAACCATAAGCAAGAAGTGGGTTGGGCCAGACTGACAAAACACAAGCAGTAAGGATTAGAGCTAATGTGAGTAGCCCCTCTAAGATGCTGCTATTTATTCCTTCTTGTTTCAAACTTTTCCTCGGTGTGATTTTTAATTTAGATCGGCTGGCCTTACCCATACCCTATTCTGTTATCTTTCTTATTTGCTTACACAAAAGCCAATATGGATACAAAATAGTACAGCGGTGCGTATGGTCAAGTAGTATTGAAAACAATTAAACGTTATCCGTTTGGTGTTGTAGGTGGGTCGATGGTACTAAAAATCCCTTAAGTTGAAACTTAATAGGTATTGAGCCATCATTCCTAATGTGCTTGACTTGTTATCTATGAGTAAATCACAGGGACTTAGCTGCAAAAACAATCTCTCATTTTAAACTTCAAAAAATTTATGAAAAGACCTGCCATATTTTTAGATCGGGATGGTGTGATAATTGAAAACAGAGCTGACTATATCCTTTCTTGGGATGATGTTGAAGTTTTTGATTTTTCCGTTCAGGCTTTAGCCAACTGTGCAGATTCTGAATATTTGTTTGTGATTGTTACAAATCAATCACCTGTGGGGCGTGGCTTGCTTGCGCTTGAAGACGCCCAATCGATAAATAACCGAGTTGTCCAAATTGTACGAGAGAACGGCGGCCGCATTGATGGAGCATATATTTGCCCACATGCACCAATAGACGCCTGTGATTGTCGTAAACCTAACCCGGGCATGTTGCTTCAAGCAGCGGCCGAACATGACATTGATTTAAACCAATCCATAATGATTGGAGATGCCTTATCTGATTTAGAGGCTGGTAAGCGAGCCGGTGTTGCACATTGCTTGATGTTGCTGACCGGCCGAGGTGCTGAGCAAGCAAAATTACCAGAGGCAGAATCATATAAAGACGTTTTAAAATTTAAAAACCTTCCAGAAGCTTTAAACTGGATTTTCTCTGGGAAATTGAGCAAATAAACACAAATTACGTGAAAAGTCATACCGTACCACCACTCATGTGTTCATGAAAGAGCGGTTGTAAGGTTGCTATTTTACTTTGATGACGATTTGGTACGGCACTCCCAGATTCCCCCAATCACTTCCCTAGCTATCAATTAACATAATAGACTCAATGAAAACGAAGCTGATAGCTTCACCACTTCTTTTTAAAGTGCTAAACAAGATTTAAATTCCACATCAAAATTCCAGCCTTAGCCTTTCAAACCGGTTCAATTTAATTCAAACGTTTAATGTTGAACACACTGGAATGGGATTATTTTCCCTAGTCAATTCAGGCATAGTTGATCACACTAGTAAGTGAGAAAAGCTAGCTTGGGAGAAAACTTGTTTAGAATTTGAAAAGCTCGCACCAATAGATGAACGAAAATTCCGCAATAAGCCAAATCATGCTTTACATGAGCCGCCAGGCGTCTGGTTTCGGCCGGTATGTTTTAGAGCAGACTTTCTTTATCCTTTTCGGATGGATCCCTACCGTTGTTGGTGTTGGCGTTCGTGGAATCCTATACAAAGCGATTTTAAAAATGGATGGCGTCGCTGCCATCGAAAATAAAGTAAGGCTCCGATTTGCTAGCAACATTACGCTCGGCAATGGTGTGTATCTTGACCAAAACACCTATCTGCACGCTTGTGCGCACGGGATTTCGATTGGTTCAGAATCAATTGTTATGCACGGGGCGGTTTTGCACGTATACAACTTTAGAGATTTACCTAATTCAAAAATTACAATCGGTGAAAACAGCTTGATTGGCGAATACTCAGTGATTCGCGGTCAGGGTGGGGTAGAAATTGGTGACCGAGTTTTTACTTCGCCTTTTTCACAGATTATTGCCGTAAATCACATCTTCGATGACCCAAAGCTGTCATTTGTTGAACAGGGGATTACGGCCGAGGGGATTATCATCGAAGATGATGTCTGGATTGGGGCCAGCGCCATCATTACCGATGGGGTGAAAATTGGGAAGGGATCGGTTGTGGCCGCAGGTGCTGTCGTTACAAAAGACGTACCACCTTTTACTGTAGTGGCAGGCGTACCTGCTAAAGAAATCAAGAAAATCGATGGGACCTCCCATCCTGTACAAGATAAAACTATCTATTACTAAATAAATATTCGGTTTAGCTTGGTCTAGAAGTAAATCAAGCATGAGAATGAAACATTCCAGACCGGAGGAAATCATAAATGACAACTCTATCAATTGTAATTCCCGCATATAACGAAGAAGACGGCATCGAAACAATAGCTACTCGGGTTTTGGCTGTAAAACCAGAACTTGAAAAAGTTGGGGTTGATGGTCTTGAACTATTAGTAGTCGATGATGGCTCTTCTGATGGTACCGCTAAAATCGCTGACTCGATTAACGGAGTCACACTAATTAAGCACAAAACCAATAAAGGGTATGGTGCTGCATTAAAAACCGGCTTTAGCAGTGCAAAAGGGGAATTGGTTGGATTTTTGGATGCTGATGGAACGTATCCTCCAGAATACTTTCCAACACTTTGTACAGCGGCAATGAACGGCAGTGATCTGGTGATCGGCTCACGTATGGCCGGCGCTGAGACCCAAATGCCAAAAACCCGCCGTGTAGGGAACATCTTCTTTGCAGGGTTGTTGAGCTTTATCTCAAAACAAAAAGTAACCGACTCAGCTAGTGGGATGCGTGTTTTCAAGAAACAAATCTTGGAGCAAATTTACCCACTTCCTGATGGATTGAACCTGACCCCAGTAATGAGCACCCGCGCTATCCATGAAGGGATTCGCATGAAAGAGCTTCCGATTCCTTATAGCGAACGATTGGGTGCATCTAAACTAAGCGTTGTTCACGACGGCCGGTTGTTCCTTGAGTCTATGATTTGGACCGCCCTGACCTACAATCCAGTGCGCATTTTAGGACTTGTGGGGATGCTCGGAATTGTGATCGCACTTGCGATTTTTGGAACCTTGACCGCATTTAGAATGAATGGTGTTACGGAACTGAGTGCTCGCGGTGTTACAGCAGTAATGGGTGGGATGGTCGCACTGGTTGCCGGAGTAAGTCTCTTCTCCCTAGGTGCAACATTTAACTACTTGACCTCTCTATTCCACAAACGACCCATCCGCCAAGGTTTGTTCGGCCGCCCGATGTTGCGCGCGCCACTTGAATCTTACTTCGGCTGGTTAGGCCCAATCACTTTGATTGCTGGACTAGTTTTGGGTGGGGTTGTCTCATTCTTGACCGCTTCTGGTTCTTGGGATGTTAGCCGCCTCTGGCTCTACCTAGTTGCTAGCGCAATGGCTATCTTGATGGGAGTTCAGTTTATCGTTTACTGGATCTTGCTCAACGTTCTTTCTGAATTGAGCCAACGCGAAAGTCACATTCAAGACGACCTAACCGTCGACTAAAACGAAATTACTTGAAAATTAACGTTAGAGGGCTAGTTTCTAGACCCTCTAACAATTTACTATAGGCACATGCACTGGTGGAATCTGTTCAACCAGTTTTGACTTGAAACACAACGGGATTAATTATGACCGAAAAGAAAGATGAAAAACCATTCGATCCGATCAAAGCAAATTTAGGAACACGTAGAGTTCCTAAGCTCCGAATGGCAAACTTCCCTAACGCGGATGATATTGTCCAACAAGGGTTGCTCGAGGAAGAAAAACGTACCGACAAAATGGTAGACATTATGTTGGTTAACCCACCTACTCCAGACGGAGAATTGTGGATTCGTACCCAGCACAGAGTCGGCCGTAAAACACGCGAAAACATGGTGTGGCCACAGGTATCATTGGCTCAAATGGCAGCAATGTTACACCCAGCTTTCACTGTTAAAGTTGTGGATGCTAATGCTGAGCGTATGGGCTGGCCTGAATTTACGGAGATCCTTGACGAATACAAACCTAAGTATTACATGACTCAAGTGACCGCTCCGACCCTTGAAAATGACATGTATGGTTGTTTTCTGGCTAAATCACGTGGAGCGCAAACAATCGCATTTGGAACTCATGTAACTCCGATTCCAAAAGAAACGCTGCGACCTTATCCAGCGCTCGATTATGTGATTGTGGGTGAACCTGACCTAACCATTCGCGATTTGTTGGACAATTTGGAAAACCGTATTGAATTGCGTTCTCCAGAAATCTTAAACTTATTTGAGAAACATGATCCTCAATATGAACCGGCTGTACAAGAAGATGGCACCGTTGACATGTTCCGGATTAAAGGTATCGCATGGCGGAAACAAGACGAGATCGTTCTCAATCTAACACGGCCGTTTATCCCTGATTTGGATGATATGCCGATGCCGATGCATGAGCTATTGCCACTGCAAAGCTACCGTATGCCGCTGATCAAAGGGCCATTTACGTTTATCGTAACAAGTCGTGGCTGCCCAGCTGGCTGCACCTATTGCATTAAGCATGTTAGCTATCAGTTTAGCACCCGCTTACGCTCTCCCAAACTAATCATGGAAGAGCTTTGGGAGCTCAAACGTCAAGGCATCCACAATATCCATATGTATGCTGACTTGTTCACCGTAAACCGGGACCAAGTTCTTGAGCTCTGTAATTTGATGATCGAAGAAAAAATCAATATCAAATGGACTTGCAACAGCCGCGTTGACTATGTTGACGAAGAAATGTTGCAGTTGATGGGTAAAGCTGGAAACTGGCTGATTTCTTGGGGAATTGAAAGCGGTAACGAGCAAATTTTACGCAAAGCGCGTAAAGGTGCTTATCCAGACAAAGCTGCACGCGCTCTACAATGGGCTCGCAACGCTGGTATTAAAAACTGGGGTTACTTCATTATCGGTTTACCTGGCGAAACAGAAGAGACGATCCAAGATACGATTAAGTTCTCTAAAAAACTTCCACTTGATATCGCACTATTCCATGTAGCGGCACCATATCCTGGAACTCCATTCTTCTTCGAGGTGGTGAAGAACGGTTGGTTCAGGGCTGGTACCAAATGGGAACAAGTGGATATGGATAAGGGGACCGTTTTGGATTATCCTGAACTCACGGCCGAGCAGCTGCTTTATTGGCAGAAGCGCGCGTTCCGCGAGTGGGCGTTTAGACCAGGACCAATCTTCACCTATCTCAAGATGTTGATGTCTGACTGGTCAACACTCCGTTCAGCTTGGGAAGTTGGTATTTCTCACTTGAATTGGTCATCAACCGACAGCGGAATGCCCATTTCGAATAACTAATACCGATAGCTAGATCAAAACAAAATGGCAGGTGAGACATTATTTTATAGTGCTCATCTGCCATTATTAGCTTAATTAGGTTGGAACAATTCTAAAAATCAATTGAATTTGCACCGGTTAAGGTGTAAAACCACAAGCTTGGGGCGAGTACAACTATTTCCATCTTTCTTTCCATCATCTTCTGACACCAAAATACCTATTGAGGTTGACTTGTCTCAAAAAAATAAGCTATTAAACAAAAATATTAGATTTTCGATCCTAATTCTTTTAGGCCTGCTGTTTAGCGCACAATTATCAAGCGCTCAATCAATTGAAGGTTGGGATCAAGCGGTCAATTTATCTAAGTCTGGAGCCACATCAAACCCTATCTTGATTTCTAGCCCTTCTGGGCCGTTGTTTGCCTTTTGGAAAAACTCGGCCGATGGGTACTACTATGCAGAGAATCAAAATAGCGAATGGGGTAACCCTGTTCGTGGAGATTTTCCGTTTGCGACCCGAGCTTACACGGTTGATTTGCCCCCTAATGCACCAACACCTTTGTATGATCCAGCCATTACAGCGGACCAAAATCAAGGGTTTCATGCCTTTTGGGTCAACGAAGACGAAGAGCTTGAATATAGCCGCTATACCCAAGGGGATATTAGCCGCTTAGATTCGTGGTCGTTTCCGGCCGACATGGACCGATCTGTGGCTGAGGCAACAGCTTTCACCACAACCGATAACGAAATCCACTTGGCCTATGTCAAAAAAGATAGAGGGGCAAGCGCTGGTATTTATCACAGATTTTCTGCAGATGGTGGGGCAAGCTGGAGTAATGCCATCCAGATTTACTCATCATCATTTTTTGGGCAAGCTACGCTAGATTCGGCCGACATGCAGTTCTTTGAGAATGGACAAGACGTTTATTTTGTCTGGAACGACGCCTTCACAGAACAAGTATTTTTGTCCGAATTTGGGACCGGCTCATGGTCAACGGCTCAAATCATCGATAGCCGGAAACAAGTAGATTCTGCTAACGTCGCCGGGCCACAAAACATTAAAGGTGTTTCACTCGCTGGTGAGCTCCACGTATTTTGGGTATCGGGTCATGACGATGACAAATGTTCACTGTTTACCCGCCGTTCAGAAGATTCTGGCGAATCTTGGACCTTTCCTAGCAAACTTGTTGTAGAAACAGATGTTTGTGTTGATAACTACAACATCGAAAAAAATGGCTCAGGGTTGATCCTGCACACTTTCTCACCTAATAAAGCTGAAGTACGCAACTTTGAAGAAGGAGCTTGGAGCAAAGCTGCACCTCAAACAGATTTGCTTGGATTTGTTGATCCGGTAAATTTCCGGTCGGTCCGGGCTACTTGTAAACATCAATTTGAAATTTTTGAAGGCGAGTTGTTTAGCCTTGTGTGTGGTGTCGGTGGAACGGAAGACATTTGGTCTACCGCGATTCTGCTTGATGATTTAGCCACTCCTGACTTGGTTCCGTCTAAATGGACCGACAGCATTCAAATCGGGACTGAGGATGCACAAATTTTTACTCCGGAAATTGTGGCTGATCCCAATGGGGAGTTGCATGCATTCTGGGTGCAAAATGGACAAGGGTACTCTGATAAGCCGCTGATCCAAGAGCAAGGCGATGGTGTCTACTACTCAAAAGGGTTAAGTAATAATTGGTCTACCCCAATCAACATTCTGAGCACAGATGGGGGAAATTCCAACCCGTCGGCCGGGTATCATGCCCCAACTAAAAATTTAATGGTTGCTTGGGAAGATAGTATCAATCAACAGCTGCTGTTTAGCAAAGTATCAGCAACTAGCGCCGTTAATTGGCAAGATTGGTCTGATCCTGTTGCACTGCCTGCGCCATTCCCAAATCCATCCCACCCGGCACTTTCAATTACCGATGATGGAACGCTCATCGTGACTTATTCTGTTCCTTATAACGAGGGGCAAGGACTTTATCTTGTTGTTTCAGAAGACAATGGTGAGTCATGGTCAGACCCGATTTCGCTTTTAGATATTGAAGGTGCTTGGGACATTTTGATCGAGCCGCGCGTAATCGCTACTGATTTGAACAATTTGCACATCGCTTTTGTCAATCAAATAGGGACGTCTGATCCGATTAGAAACGAGCTGTATTACATGTTTGCGAACTTGGTTAACTTCACGTCAGGTGAAGTTGAAGTGTCCGTGCCAAGCTTGGTGCAGAACCAGCTGCTCGAATCAAACAACGTCCTTTCTTATGAGCTTGAAAAAGACGAACGAAACAACGTTGTTCACCTGATTTGGCAAGAATGGAATGGAACTCAACCTAACCTATGGGGAATAACCTTTAGACAAAACGGGACAGTCTCATCAGATCCAGCCCAGATTTCTGGATTCGGATTCCCAGTGGGCAACCTTTCCACCGCGTATGACTCTCGGAATGGCTTGCATTTGGCTCAAATGTTTTTAGAGACAGTTGACGGAGAAGATGAATTAGCCACCTATAGCTGGTTCTATGATTCATCTACGGAAAGCTGGGAGCTAGAAGGATCAACAACGTTGCCAGATGTTTCTTATTCAGAATTTAATACGCAAATGGCGTTGGGAATAAATTCGTCTGATAGCAAAAATGTTTTGTTTTCTGGCTACATCGTTGAAGAAGGGCGACCCGAGCAAGGGGTGTTCTTTGTATCAAAAGATGTTGAGAAACTTGCACCTGCTATTGCCGGTTCAGATACGACAAGCGGCGCTGACGTTAATAGCGACACCGCTGTTAACCCAGAGCTAGAATCGACTGAAGTTGAAGAAGAAGCCGAAGAAGAGGTTGTGAGCGAACCAAGAACGTTGACTGAAGAGCAGAAAGTAGAAGAGTCTGAAGGGGTGATTTCAATATTCGCCTCGTCAAATCAGTCGCTTAGTAGCGCTCTGCTTTCGTTAATTTTGACCGGCATCATTTTGTTGTTCGTAGGTGGATATTACGCGATCAACTTTATCCGGAATCGAGTATAAATTTGCGATTAGGTCATATGATTTTATTTAAAAATAAAGCTGTGAAATCTTGTTTCCTAATTTTGGCACTTTGTATTTGTGCCGGCTTTTTTGCCCTTGCCGAACCAAAACCGATTTCGGCTCAGGATTCTGATTCTTTAGATTGGTCTTATCCGGTTCAGATTCCTCAGTATCACAAAAACAGTCGGCCGCCGGTCTTGGTTGCAGACCTTAATAACCAAATACATGGATTTACTGTAGACACGAGTCCTGACGGAGGATCTGCAATTGTTTACCGTAAATGGACTGAAGAGATCGGCTGGCAAATCCCGGTTGACATTATCCTGCCACCACGGCAAGGAACTGCGAAAATTTTAGGCGTAGAGATTGATCAAGATGATATGGTTCATCTGGTTGGATTCTACGGCGATATCTTTGGTGCCGGTCTTTACCACATGTCTGCACCTTTGGCTTTTGCGGACAGAGGTTTGGAATGGAGTGAACCTGCGTTGATTGCAGATGCACCCGGCCCGTTAGCCGAAGGGATGTTGATCAGTAATCAAAGCGGCAAAATGCATGTGGTTTATCAAGGCGGCCGTGTAGGACTGGGGCTGTACGAAGTCTTTTCTGAAGATGGGGGGGTGACTTGGTCTGACCCGGTTACCCTGTATCTGTCTAGTACCGAAAATGCGCTGCCATCGGCCGTTGATATTTATTTAGATGATCAAGAGACCTTACACGCCGTTTGGAGTATTTGGAATGCTCAACTGGGTGTAGGGGATGAACTTTTTTACAGCCAACGGGTGTCTGGCTCAAGTAGCTGGACGATTCCAACCTTGATTGCAAACCGGACAGGTCGTGAGTATGAATCTGACTGGGGGGCGATTACGGCCGCTGGTGACGAACTGCTCATTGTCTATCAAGACAGCTTTCCGGCCGCTAAATTTATGCGCCGCTCGACTGACGGTGGAATGAGTTGGACTGATCCTGAAAGACCATGGCCCCACATTGGTGAATACGAAAACGCAGTATTTTTAAAAGACGGCAACGACAGATTACATACGATTTTAGGCAATCGTGATGGTGACTGCTGTCATGGAATGTGGCATGCCGTGTATGAAGATGGGAAATGGAAACCACTTAAACCGCTAATTTTTGGGCCAAAAACAATTGATTTTGACCCTAGCGCACCTGACGCAGTCATGAGCCAAGGCAATCTTATTTTGGCCACATGGTGGATGGACTCGAGCGATCGAAACGGCGCTTGGTATTCGTATGCAAAAATCGACGATGTTGAACCATTTGCTGCGCAGCCGATTCAGGTGCCAAATATTGAACTAGGGGAAGATGAGCTGGAGTTGGATGAGACAACTTTAGAAGAGGCGGCTGCGCCTGTCACATTACCAGATGATTGGAAGATTGAAGACGAGAGTCTTCCGGTTTCGACCGGCATGCTTCTGGGTATCGTGATGGGAATCGTAGCGATATTAATCTCTCTTCTTATTTGGCAATTTTTTATAAGAAACCGATGACAACATATTCAAGCAATAAAACCCAACTCGGTCAGCTAATGGCCCATAAAGATCTTTTAATTTCTTGGACTTCAAGAATTGTTAAGGCACGCTACCAACAATCTGTTTTAGGCGGTTTGTGGGCCGTTGTGCAGCCACTGGCCTTAGCATTAATTTTTACGGCCGTATTTACCCTTGTTATCCGAATGGATACGGGTGAAATACCGTACATTGTCTTTTCGTACACGGCTCTGGTCCCCTGGCTGTTATTCGAACAATCGATCTCAAGCTCAGTCTTGTCGTTGGTTGCCAATATGGGGCTTGTGTCGAAAATTTATTTCCCCAGAGAAGTTTTACCCATTGCTGAAGTAGGGGCCAGACTGGTAGATTTTGTAATCGCCTTCGTGGTGTTGATCGGGTTTATGGTCTTTTATGGTCTGCCGGTTTTCACTTTATCTTGGATTTATTTGCCCATCATCCTAATTACCCAGCTTTGTTTGGTTTTGGGGATCGGTTTTATCGGTTCAGCCCTAAACGTCTTTTTTAGAGACGTAAGCCATGTGATTGTGTTGATCCTGAAAATATGGATGTATGCAACACCGATTATTTATCCGGTAACTTTGGTTCAATCTCAGCTGCAGAACTTTGGTTTAGAGCGATTTTACTGGCTCTATTTTCTTAACCCTATGTCGGCCATTATCGAGTCTTATCGAAATGTGATCCTGCACAACGAAGGGCTGAATGAATTTTTCTGGATCGCTGCCATCATCTCGGTTACCGTATTAATGTTTGGCTACTGGTTATTTAAAAGACTTGAATTTAGATTTGCGGACGTTGTTTAAATGGAATACTCAATCGAATTTAACGATATTGTTAAACGGTATCGCTTAGGACAATCAGTTACATCAATTCGCGACATGGTCAAAAATGTCGGCCGCCGTGCTGAGCCGGAGTATCACTATGCTGTGAACGGCGTTGATTTTCAGCTCAAGCGTGGTGAAAGCCTTGGCATCATTGGGCCAAATGGAGCGGGCAAAACGACGACGCTTAAATTGTTGTCAGGCGTAACCAAACCAACCTCTGGCGTCATCAAAGTTAACGGCCGGTTTTCTGCTCTTATCGAGCTAGGAGCGGGATTCCATCCTGACCTAACCGGCCGGGAAAACGTCTATCTAAACGGAACGATCCTCGGGATGAGCCGTGCCGAAATCACCGAACGGTTTGATGACATTCTAGACTTTGCAGGCATCGGTCAATTTATCGACACTCCGGTAAAACGTTACTCATCAGGCATGTACGCTCGCTTGGGCTTTTCAATTGCGGCCCATGTTGACCCAGATGTTTTGCTGGTAGATGAGGTTTTGGCGGTGGGTGACTTTGCGTTTAGAGCAAAATGCTATAAACGGATGGATGATCTGCGTGCGAAAGGGACATCATTGATTTTTGTGACCCATGATATGGACGCGGTTCGCCGGGTGTGTGATCAGGGTATGGTCATGTATGGTGGGGAAGCGATTTTCCGCGGTACGTCGGCCGAAGCTGTTGTCGCTTATTCAGACGTTGTGCGAAAAGCGGCTAAAAAAGCGTCTCAGCAAAAAGATCTGAGCACGGTCGAAAATGGGTTAGCGCAAAGAGTGATGACATTTGCGGCCGACATCCAAAATGTGAGCATGCTCAACAGCGAGGGTGAGCTGGTTACGACTCACGAACCGGGTGATGAAGCGACCATCGTGGTTGAATTTGATGTCAATCAAGACATTAAAAGCCCCGTGTTTGCGTTTACCATTCGCAAGCCAGACGGCACATTGGTTTATGACGCAACAACCCAGTGGCTAAACATCGAAACACCCAGCTATAAGGCGGGTGAAGCCGGAAGAGTCGAATACAAAGTCAATTTGAATTTGATCGAAGGCTCATACGATATCGGGGTAGATATGGCCAGCCATGACTTAGGCAGCTATATCGACCGGATCGAAAGAGCGATGGGCTTTGCGATTGTAAATGGCAGTGGGGCCAAAGGGATCGCAGACTTGCAACCCAAGTTTAACTTTAATAAAGCTGAGCCAGCAGACAAGGTCAATGGCTGATCATGAGCACCGCTAAAGTCGATATTATCATCCCAGCATACAACCAAGGGCACTATTTAAAAGAATGTGTCGAAAGTGCTCTGGCACAAACTTGGCAAAACATCGAAGTCATCATCATCGACGATGGGTCTACAGACAACACGGCCCAAGTTGGGCAAAGTTTTAACGACCCCCGTGTCACTTACATCTATCAAGACAATAAAGGGCTTTCTGGGGCGAGAAATACCGGCCTAGCACACAGCTCGGGTGAATACGTCTCCTTTTTAGATTCCGACGATCTTTTTTTGCCGGAGAAACTTGAAAAGCTGATCGGCCTGTTTCAACAATCTCCCGAGGTAGGTCTGTGTGCGGGCGATTCGATTTTAAT
>JAHDEN010000003.1:68145-114228 GCA_020628815.1 Chloroflexota bacterium
GATGATGATGGTCACCCGATCGGTAAAACGTATGGGGATGGGATGCCTAATCGGCCGGAAGAGTGGCTGAACGGGAATCGCATTCATGTTGGGTCTGTGCTTGTTAAAAAGGCTTGGCTAGATGAAGTGGAGCCATTTGATGAGAGCCTGCGGGCGTGTGAAGATTGGGACATGTGGCTGCGTTTAGCTGCGGCTGGTTGTCAGATGCTGTGGCTCCCAGAAACCGTTTCAAAATACCGCGTACATGGTCATCAGATGACCCGAGAGACGTTGCGGATGAAATCGGCCATGCTCACAGTATTAGATAAAACGTTTAAGAGCGACAGGTTGCCCAAAGC
Organism: Chloroflexota bacterium; assembly: GCA_020628815.1. Taxonomy (GTDB): domain Bacteria; phylum Chloroflexota; class Anaerolineae; order Promineifilales; family Promineifilaceae; genus WTJY01. The sequence continues at coordinate 68,484 of JAHDEN010000003.1, forward strand.
TTGGCGCGATGCTGAAGCTGAAGCTAGGTCAGCAGCTTTAGTCAAAGCGGCCGCTCGCGCATTTTTATCTGGGGATGGAGCGAGCGCTAAAGAAGATATTGCACAAGCGGTGAAGTATAACCCGGCGCTGGCCCAGCAAGATGGGGATCAACTCTTGAACACTTTTCTGGGATGGGCTTTTTCCCCCTCGTCAGAAGATCCTTTGCAATATATGACCTTTGTTTTTGATCATCTACCCAGCAGCGTACCGGTATCAGAGAACAAGAAAAAAGATATGTTGGGGCAACTGGCAGTGAATCTAGCCTTTGACACGTATGCTCAAGGGCAGTCAGAAAAAACACGCCAATATGTTGTAGAAACGGCCAAAATCGCACCGGCACGGTTGGTTAACCGCAAGCTGTGCACTATTTATCTTAAATCACTTTTAGCAGGATAACTTACTGAATGAAATTAGGTGTTGCCATCGAAGATACGTGGGACTTTTTCCACGAAATATATGCAGACTTCCAATCCCATCATGACGTAACTCTGTTTGAACGGCGGGAGACGAATTCCCCTGTTTTCTACACTCGTATCAACCGCTATCTTTTTAATCAAGATTTGGCCAAGTTGATGCAGGATAATGATCTTGTGTTTTTCGAGTGGTCTAGTCACCTGCTGGCGGCCGCAACCCGTTTGCCTAAAACGTGCAAAATCGTGACCCGCTTACATCGGTTTGAACTGAACGAATGGGCAGATCAAATTGATTGGGACAAGGTAGACTTGCTGATTGTGGTTTGTGAGAACAAAAAGCAAGAAGTTCTAAAACGTTTCCCTCAATTAGCCGAAAAAATAGAAGTTGTTTACGAAGCGGTGGATACTGAAAAGTTTGTGCCAGATGACAAACCTTTTGCTGGGGATATCGGCATTCTGTGCCACATGACTCCTCGTAAACGAGTCTATGAGCTTATTCTGGCATTTTATGATGCGATCAAATTGAACCCGAACCTCAAACTGCACGTTGGTGGGGGAATGCACGTGGCTCACCGGGACTACTACGAAGCTTTGGTAGACACTGTGGACCGTTTAGGGTTGAACGATCACGTTCAATTTTATGGTCACGTTGATGATCCAAAAAGTTGGTATAAAAAAGTAGACGTTGTGTTCTCTAACGGCTATTCAGAGGGATTGCAGGTTTCTCCTCTTGAGGCGATGTCCAGCGGCCGGTATGTTCTGTCTCACTTTTGGCCAGGTGCTGATGAGATGTTGCCACGCGATTATTTATACTTTACGAATGACGAACTTGTTCAAAAGCTGTTGGCTTATGCCTCGTCAACCAACGATTTTAAGAAAGATCAATCCGCTTTTATGCGTAACCGTGTACTCGAACTGTTCAATATAGAAAATACGCGCCGCCAGATCCGTGAATTGACTGAGGCGATTGCGGATGGGAGCTACAACAAAGCATGAAAGTAGGCTATTTGTGGCAAATTGAAGATGCCGAAATCAATACAACGTCTACATCTGTTTTGCATATTACCGCCGTCATTTCGGGGCTTAAAAAACGGCTGCATCAGGTCCGCTTTGTAACAACCCCAGACAAAGAGTTGAGCTATACAGATGATTGGGAAGATTGGCACAAAGTCCCGCTGGGCTTTTTTGATTCAAAATTATACAAATTAGTTCGTGGTGGGATCGGTTTTCTGCAAGGCAAATTGCGTTTGCCCTACTTCCACTTTTTTGACAGCATGCGGTATGGGCATGTGGTGACAACCGCCTGCAAAGATTACGACGTTTTGTTTGAGCGATACTGGCTTTTAAACTATGGGGGTTTGATAGCGGCAAAACGATTGGGGGTCCCACTCATCCTTGAAATTAATGGGGACTTGTTTCAAGAATATGAAATGATGGGGATTGAACTGTCTGCGTTGCAGTGGCGGGTTGTGCGATTTATTAATCGGAAGTTGTTTAAGCATGCGGACCATGTGGTAACGGTTAGCGATCCTCTGCGCACAAAAATGATAAAGATGTGGGATTTGCCTGAAGATAAGGTCACGGCCATTGATAATGGGGCCCATGTGGACCGATTTGCGGCCGATTATGATCTCACTGACCTTCGGGCTAAATATCAGCTAAACGGCGAGCCAACGGCCGTTTTTGTGGGCACGTTCCGCTTGTGGCATGGGTTAGATCTTGTGATCGAGGCTTTCAAAAAAGCGGCCAAAAAAGATGATAGTTTTCGATTGTTGTTAATCGGAGACGGCCCACAGTACGATGAAATTCAGAAACTTGTCGGGGAATACGGCTTGACCGATAAAGTTGTGTTTACCGGCAAGGTAAAACATGAAGATGTCGCTCCGATTATGAAGCTGGCACAGGTTGCCCTTGTTAATCCAAGACTGTCACCGGCATCGGCCGCCCAAAGCCCTCTAAAACTATTTGAATATATGGCGGGTGGTAAAGCCGTCATCGCCCCAGATGTGCCAAATATTCAAAAAATTATGACCCACGGTGAGCATGGATTATTGATTCCCCCCAATGATGCCGATCATTTGGCTGAAGCGATGTACACCTTGCTAAGTGACCAGGCAACCAGCCAGAAAATGGGAAATGTGGCTCAAGAAAAAGCGCTGGCTGAATTTTCTTGGGATAAAACGGTTGAACGAATTGAAGACATCATGGTAGATCTGATCGCCAAAAAACAGAGAAAATAATATGCGCATACTACTTATCTCATCCTATTATCCGCCACACTTTATTGGTGGCTGGGAACAAATGGTTCGCGACTGTAGCGAAATTTTTATTGAGCGGGGTCACGAAACTCACATCCTCACCAGTACGCATGGTGTAGAAAAGCAGGTGGTTGAAGGTAACGTGTCAAGGGTTTTGCACCCTGACAGCGACGTTTTTCATTACGACCCATTGCGTGAGATCAACCACAAACGGATGCTGGAAGAAAATCTGCAAAACACAGAAAAGGTGATTAAGGAATTTAAGCCTGATATTGTGTTTGTACATTTGATGTACAACATGTCAAAAGGGGTTCCTTGGATCGCAGAGCAGCTGATGCCCGGCCGGGTCGCCTATTGGATCGCAAATGATTGGCCATATGCGCCTGATCCACACACAGCTTATTGGCTTGACCGAGCGGGCAACCCGATCAAACAGGCCCTTAAATCTATTGTGGGACAGATTCCGCTGGCCGCAATCAAAAAAGAACACGATCGTTTTAAGCTCCGCTTTAAACATGTGATGTGTGTGAGCCAAGCGGTTTTGAATAGCTTGAACGTAGAGGCGGGGATACCTCTGGATTCCCTTGAAGTTTTGAATAATGGAGTGGAAACCGAGTTATTTAAACCAACAGATCAATCAAATTATCCAGCGGATCAATTAAGATTGTTTTATGCAGGCTCTGTGAATACCCACAAAGGAATTCACACAATCCTTGAAGCGATGCATTATTTGGATGAGCAAAACAACCTCAACCAAATTACGTTAACCGTTGTGGGTGACGGCCATCCAGATTATGCGGTGCGGTTAAAAAAATATATTAAGGAGCATAAACTAGAGCAGGTGGTCACTTTGGCCGGACGTGTTCCCCGCTCCCAAATGCATGAGATTATGCGTGATTTTAATGTGCTCGTTTTCCCATCTATTTGGGAAGAGCCATTAGCCCGCATGATGCAAGAAGGAATGTCGGCCGGGCTGACTGTGGTTGGCACGTTAACCGGTGGCAGTGGCGAATTGCTCGTTGAAGGTGAGACAGGGCTAACCTTTGACAAAGAAAACTTTGTGCAACTGTCTGAGCGGTTGCTTGAACTACAAGCAGATCCTGAACTGCGTCAGCGTTTGGCTGACAACGGCCGTGCTGAAATCTTAAAGCGATTTAGCATGGAGCGTATGATGGACAAAATGGAATCTAATCTTGAAGAGATTCTCGCTAATCAGCCCGTTTCCGCCGTTAAGTAAATGCGAACGTTGTTTATCTCGAACTTTTACCCGCCGCTCGGCCGTGGTGGGTATGAAGAATGGTGCCAAGAAGTTGCGCTTCGCTTTTTAGAGCAGGGCGAGCAGGTTCGGGTTTTAACAAGCAAATCGCAAACCAATTCTCCGAACGATCCCCCACATCTTTTTCGAGAGTTAAACCTAGAAATGGAACTCGCTTCGTTGTCGAACGGGCTTAAGTTTTTTACCCATCGCCAAAAACGGGTTCAAGAATCCCTAAACACCTTAAAAACCCATATCGAAACCTTCAAACCAGATACTGTTTTGGTTTGGGGGATGTGGAATCTTCCTTTTGATATCCCCGCCTTGGCAGAAAAACTGCTCCCCGGCCGAGTGTTTTACTATTTGGGCGATTATTGGCCCACGCTACCACCTCAATTCCAAAACTATTGGGAAGCTGAACCGAGCGGAGCTTTAACCGCCTTGCCCAAGAAGATTCTGGCCTTACCCGCAAAAGCGATTTTAAAGCGAGAGGAACGGGCCAAACTTGAGCTAAAACATGGTTTATTTTGCTCAAACTATTTAAACACCGCATTGCGAGACAAGGGAATTCGATTTGGAACTGAAAAAGTGATTTATGGGGCAATCGACACATCACAATACGATTCGCAGAAAGCTGATCGGGTTGATGATACGGTTCAATTGCTCGCTATCGGCCGATTGATAGAAGACAAAGGGTTCCACACCATATTAGAAGCGGTTAAAATTTTAATTACGAAACAAGAACACCAAGCTATTCATTTACGTATTATTGGTCGTGGTAACCCTAGCTATGAACAGCAGCTTGAAAAATATGTGGCTGATCATCAGTTAGAAAAATATGTAACCTTTGTTGGAAATGTAGCAAAAGCTGAAATGCCAAAACAATATCAAAATTCAGACGTCTTTATCTTTGCGTCCCAGTGGCCTGAGCCCTTTGGGCGGGTGATTGTCGAGGCGATGGCATCTAACTTGGCCATCGTTGCGTCGGCAACAGGTGGTGCGGCCGAAATAATTGACAGCGGCAACAATGCACTGACGTTTGAGCGATCAAATGCTACAGATTTAGCCGCTAAATTAGGACAAATCATCGCTGACCCAGCCTTGCGCCAAAAGCTTAGCCAGCAGGGATTGCAAGATGCTGAGAAGTTTGACATTTCAAGAATGGCGGCCGAAATCTATTCAAGCTTGGAATCAGTTTTGATCAGTAGTTGACATGAAAATTCTCTTTCTATCCGCATGGTACCCATACCCAGCGAACAACGGCTCAAAACTGCGCATTTTCAACCTGCTGCGTGGTTTATCTAAAAATCACGATGTGCATCTGATTAGCTTTACCGATAAACCTAATCCAGATCAAACTGTGCTAGAAGAATATTGCACGTCGGTTCGATCAATTCGCTGGGCCGAGAATCGGTTATCGGGTGCCAATCGGCTGATTGCAAAGGCATCGCCAACGCCATTTTCGTTTTTGGATACGTTTTCAGAAGATATGGTTGCGGCCATTAACAATGTTTTAGACTCTGAAGAGATTGATCTAATCATCGCTTCACAAATTAAAACCGGCACATATGCCCCGTATTTCCGTAATATCCCAGCCATCTTTGAAGAAATTGAGCTGGGTGTGATGTACGAGCAGTATGCAGCGGCCGAATCGCTTAAAAACCGTCTTAGATACCGTTTGACGTGGCAAAAGCATCAAAACTATCTGAGGGGATTGTTAAAATATTTCGGGGCGATTACGGTCGCTTCTCGAGAAGAGAAACACCTATTTCACACAAAAATTGCTGGTGAAGGTGTAAAATCTGAAATAGTGCCAAATGGGGTAGACGTTGATAGCTACGTCCCATACTATGAAAGTGCGAAACCGAATACACTGATATTTACAGGTGCGTTTGGATTTCATTCAAATTACGAAGCGATGGTTTGGTTTGTGGGGGAAGTATTCCCACTCATCCAAAAAGCGATTCCTGACGTAACCCTATCTATCACGGGTGATCATAAAGATCTTTCTCTGCCGCAAGAGGATGGGATTATCCGGACCGGATTTGTAGATGATATCCGGCCGCTGATTGCACAATCGGCCGTGAGTATCGCACCCTTACTAACTGGTGGCGGCACCCGTTTAAAAATTCTTGAAGCGATGGCTTTGAAAACAGCCGTTGTGGCCACCTCAAAAGGGGCACAAGGATTAGATGCAACGTCGGGAGAACAGTGTCTCATCGAAGATACGGCCGATGGATTTGCACAAGCCGTCATTGAATTGCTGAAAAACGACGAAATGCACAAACGCATTGTTGAAAATGGGTTTGAACTGGTAAAGAAAAAATATGATTGGAAAGAGATCTTGCCAATCCTTGATGAGTTAGCGACATGTATCAAAGAATAGAAAGAACCAGATTGTTCGGGAACCAAATGAGGCAGTTTTGGTCTGATTTGCTCATCCAATATCGCGGATTTTTTATTCGTACATTCTTTGTCATTGCGATTTTGGCGATGTCGATTGTCGTTCCCTACCTGCTTTCGACAGACAATCAGCTCGCTTTTGTATTCTTGCTTCTGCCCGTTCTGTTAATCGGTTTCAACTCGATCACACAATGGAGCGGCATGGGGAAGAGCGTTGTGCTTATTTCAGCCCTCTTTGTCGGTTTTGAAATAGGTACCGGGACCGAATCATCGATTAATGCCGGCATGTTGGTGCTGGTTGGTCTGGTGGTCCTCTGGCTGCTGCGCATTGTCGTGCAAGACACCCCTGCAAAAATTCTAGATATCGAAACATTTATCCCGCTGAGTTTGTTCGTTATCTTTACTTTTGTCTCGTTTTTGGCGGGTCAAATTACGTGGTACACCTTCGCAGAAGAAACCTCGATTGCGGCTCAGATTGGTGGGTTAGGGGTTTTCGTCCTGTCTGCGTTTGCCTTTTGGCTGTCAGCCAATCAGGTCGACGATCCGTTTTGGTTGAAATCAGGACTGACCGTTTTAATGATTGCTGGGCTTGTTTATTTCCTAAGCCGCATTGTTCCGGGTGAACCCGGCCGTCTTTTGGGCCTACTCATACCCCGTGGTGCATCAGGCAGTATGCTGTTTTTGTGGTCTGGATGTATGGCTTTAGGGCAGGGGCTGCTCAACAATAAAATGCACCCATTCTGGCGTGGCGTCTGCTTGTTAATACCTACTTTAGCATTTTACGTCGCCTTTTTTATTCTAAGAGGCTGGGTGTCTGGCTATTTACCACTGATCGCATCGATCGGAATTGTGGTCTGGCTGGCGTTCCCCAAAGCAGGAGGGGTTCTCGGCATTGCGGCCGTTGGTGCTGGTGCATTCCAGCTTCAATCGATTCTGAATCAATATGTTTTCATTGGTGACAATTCATACAGCTTAGGAACCCGTTTAGATGCGTGGGGCATCCTTGGTGAGATTACGAGTATCAGTCCGCTGTTTGGGCTTGGCCCCGCCAATTATTACAACATTACGCCACTGTTCCCTATTCGGGGTTATGCGGTGCAGTTTAATTCTCATAGTCAGTATGTAGACCTGTATGCTCAAACGGGCATTGTTGGGTTAGTTCTGTTTATCTGGTTCTTCTGGCGTGTTTTAAAACTGGGATGGGGCTTAAATACCCGAATTACCGAATACAACTTTGAAAAAGGGTATGTGGTTGGTGTTTTGGGTGGCACAGTTGGAACCTTGATTTCGGCCGGGCTTGGCGACTGGGTAATCCCATTTGTGTACAACATCGGTTTTTCCGGTTTTCGCTCTAGCGTTATCGCTTGGCTGTGCATGGGTGGATTGGTTGCAATCAAGCAGTTCTATGCAGCTGAGACAGAATAAACTTTGTCTAAGGGCCTATATCAGTAGTTTGTGTTTAGTTTGAATTCGTGAGTCTCGCACAAAATCAACCGGTGGTTTGTCAATTGTCACTTGATCGGAATCCCAGCGGGATAAACCACTTTAGGCCAATCTGGCTCGGCTACGACAAGAATGCCGATCAACTTATTCTTGACGTAGCACCGGTTCATTGTTGGTGCATTAATCAACCGTGAAGGTAGTGAACAAATATGAAGTTATCCATAGTGATTGTTAGCTGGAATACAAAACAAATACTTGCAGAATGTTTAAATTCAATCGCCCCTGTATTTGAACGAATGAACAGCAATGGTGCCCCGATGGAGGTTATTGTTGTTGATAATGCATCATCAGATGGCACAATTTCGCTATTAAAAGAATCCTACGAGTGGGTTACCCTAATTGATACGGGTGAAAATCTTGGCTTCCCCGGCGGTAATAATCGCGGATTTAATGTGAGCAAGGGTGAATATATTCTTTTACTAAACCCGGACACAGTTGTTCATGGCTCTGCAATTGAAGAGTTGGTTCAATTTCTAGATACCCATCCTGATGTGGGAGCAGTAGGCTCGCGGCTATTAAATACCGATGGCTCACTTCAAGAATCATGTTATCCACGGCCGACAATCGGCCGTGAGCTTTGGCGCTTATTTCATTTAGATCGAATAAAAGCGATAGGCATTTACGACATGGATCGCTGGTCTCTAGCCGAGCCACGCGAAGTGGATGTACTCATGGGCGCATGTATCCTAGTCCGCCGGCCGATCATTCAAAAAATCGGCGGGATGGATGAAGAGTATTTTATGTATTCTGAAGAGGTAGATTTGTGCAGGCGAATACAAAAAGATGGCTGGCCCATTTACTGGTTCCCCCACGCTCAAATCACCCATTACGGTGGTCAAAGTACAAATCTAGTAAAAACGGAAATGTTCTTAAGGCTGTATGAAAGCAAGCTACTCTACTTTAGTAAAAACCATGGTCGAACAGTTGCGCTTATTTACAAAGTAATCTTGTACTTTGCGTCAATACCTCGCCTCTTTTTGTATCCACTCTCCAGGGTACAAAAATCACCCACCAATCGAGAACGGATGCTCCTCCTAGCATCGCAATATAAACAACTTCTACAAAAGCTACCAAGCATGTAATTATGCGAATACTGTTTCTATCACAACTAGTCCCATACCCTGCGGATGCTGGTCCTAAGGTGCGTAGCCTGCACGTGCTGGAATACTTGGCCTCTGCTGGCCATGATATTACTCTGGTCGCCTTTTCGCGGGACACGGACACAACGCAATCAATCGACCATCTGGGCACCTTCTGCTCAAATGTCTATACGGTGCCTATTAAACGATCAACCTTCCAAGATATAAAATTCTTAATCAAAAGTATTATCCAAAGATCGCCCTTTTTGATTGCCCGCGACTATGATCAAAACATGTTTGATCTGTTGCGTACCCTTGTTAAAGAAACCCCATTTGATGCGATACATGCGGATCAATTGTGGATGGCGCCGTATGCCTTGGCTGCTAAAAAATGTTCTCAAACAAAAGTAAAGATGGTTTTAGACCAGCACAACGCCGTTTACTTGGTTCCAGAACGTATGGGGCAAAACTCATCTAACCCGATCAAGAAAATGATTCTTGATGCTGAAGGTGAAAAGCTCTCCGAGTATGAGATCAGTGTCTGTGCCCAGTTTGATCATGTTGTTTGGGTTACCGACGAAGATCGCATGGCGCTAAGACGCATCCCGAATGGGCAAGCTGATTTAATTACTGGCCCCACAATTCCTATTTGTGTTGACCCAGATGCGAAGAAAGTGGTTAAGCGAGCTGAAAACAGTAAGCGGGTTACATTTTTAGGCGGGTTACATTGGCCACCCAACGCAGAAGGGATGGTTTGGTTCTATAAAAATGTCTGGCCTCAGATTGTTGAGCAGGTTCCAGATGCGAAACTAACTGTTATTGGCAAAAATCCTCCATCAGAGTTGATGAACGGGAACCACCAAGACAGCTTAGAAGTGACCGGATTTATTGATGATCCGGTTCCATATTTAGAGGAAACTGCAGCATTTATTGTCCCTCTCCATTCTGGTGGGGGGATGCGCGTAAAAATTATTGATGGTTGGTCATGGGGATTGCCGATTATTTCAACCACAATTGGCGCAGAAGGAATTAAGTACTCTCCAGATAACGATATTATCATTTCAGACACTCCTGAAGAGTTTGCAAAAAATACGATAGCGCTTTTGACTGATACAGATAAAGCGAACACGTTGGCGGCCGAAGGACGAAGAACGGTAGAGGAAAATTTCGATTGGCAAAAAACTTATAAAGCCTGGGATCAAATCTATGGTTAAACGGATTCTTTACCGCAAAATGGACAATCTTTATTTGCCCATTATCTTAATTGTTTCGGTTGTGCTGCGCTTGGGAAGCGTGGCTTATTTTGGGAACGATGTAATCGGACTCCCTGGTGTGCACGATCAGTTTTCCTACCATTATCTATCTTTAAGGGTATTAGACGGATTTGGCTTTACGTTTGGTGAGCCTTGGTGGCCGGTAACGCCTCCGGGAGAACCCACGGCTCATTGGAGCTATCTTTATACATCTTATTTGATTGGCGTGTACGGGTTGTTCGGCCGATTCCCTCTGGTCGCTCGTATTATTCAAGTTGTTTTTGTGGGTACTTTGCACCCATATTTGACCTATAAAATCGGTGAAAGAGTTTACAGCAAGACAGTGGGGCTAATCGCGGCCGGTTGGTCAGCCGTCTACATCTACTTCATCTACTATTCAGCCGCGTTAATGACAGAACCGGTATACATTACCGCCATTCTCGCATCAATCTACTTTGCACTTAAATTAAGTGATTCTGCAGATGATGAAAACCAATGGAGAAACGCGATTCTATTGGGCGTTTGCCTCGCCATAACCGTGTTGTTACGCCAGCTTTTTGTCCTCTTTGTTCCCTTTATGTTTTTATGGATATGGTGGAACAGCAACTGGAAAAAAACCATCCATTTGGTGATTGCTGGACTGATCTTGGTTGGCTCGGTTCTTCCGCTTACCGCCTTTAACTACACGCGATTTAATCAATTTGTTCTGCTAAACACCAACGCAGGCTTCGCGTTCTTCTGGGGTAATCATCCGATTCATGGCACCAAATTCATCCCAATTTTGGACAACGACACCTATCGGGACCTGATTCCGCAAGAATTACACTCATTAAGTGAAGCAGATCTAGAAGACGAGCTAATGGATCGGGCGATGCAATTTATTGTCGATGATCCGGTACGGTATGCTCAGCTATCTGCTAGCCGAATTGTTAGTTACTTCATGTTCTGGCCATCTTCACAATCTAGCCTCATAAGCAATATTTCGCGAGTGTTAAGTTTTGGGGTCGCACTGCCGTTTATTATTTACGGTCTGTGGCTCAGCTTAAAACGCTGGCGGTTTAACATGCGTAGGCCCGAAACATTGCTCTACTTATTTATGGGCTTTTACACCTGTATCCATCTGCTCTCTTGGGCACTTGTTCGGTATCGACTACCTGTGGATGCGGTCTTCCTTGTCTTTTCTGGCCTCGCGCTGGTTCAACTTTTTGAACCTATGGCAGAAAAATACAAAGCATCTAGATCAGTATCTACAACCAACAGCAAACTAGTTTCAAGAGATTTAGGATGAGAATTTTATTTATTGTGCCTTATGTGCCAAACCTGATCAGGGTTCGGCCGTACAATCTAATAAAATCTCTGACAGATCTTGGGAATGAAGTGACAGTTGCTACATTGGTTGTTAACGATGCAGACAAAAAATCTGTTGAAGAACTTAAAGCGTATTGTCATGATGTCATAACCGTTGAAATGCCGTTGTGGAAATCACTCGTAAATTCGATCGGTGCTTTGTTTACAAAGCTGCCTCTCCAAAGTTTTTATTCTTGGAATAGCAAGCTTTTTGAACAGATCGAAGATATCAACGGGTTCGATTTGGTGCATGTTGAACATTTAAGAGGTGCTAAATACGCACTTCATGTGAAAGAAAACTATTCCGTCCCTGTAGTTTGGGATAGCGTCGACTGTATTTCACATTTGTTTGAACAAGCTCAAGCACAGTCTAAAAGCTTTTTCGGCACCCTGATAACCAAACTTGACTTAGGTCGCACGAAAAGGTTTGAAGGGTGGTTGGTGAATCAGTTTGACCGCATATTGGTTACATCCGAAGTTGATAAGTCAGCTCTAACCAATCTTTCACCAAACCCAATACAAGATACGCAAATTTACGTATTACCAAATGGGGTAAATTTAGAGTACTTTAAACCTGACTTTAGCGTTAATCGTGATCCGGCAACCTTGGTTGTCACAGGAAAAATGAGCTATCACGCGAATGTCACAATGGTGTTAAATTTGGCCCACAATATCATGCCGCTTATTTGGGAAAGCAACCCCGATGTTAAGCTTTATGTTGTTGGCAAAGACCCATCATCTGAGATTCAAGAACTTAGCAGTAACCCGAACATAATTATCACTGGAACGGTGGATGACATGAGACCCTATCTCCATCGGGCAACAGTGGCGGCCGCTCCAGTTGTATACGGCGCGGGCATTCAAAATAAAGTGTTAGAAGCGATGGCTTGTGGCACCCCCGTTATTACAACAACCCAATCTGCCCAAGCCATTATGGCCAAACCTGGCAACGAATTTTACGTTGCAGACGGGGCAGAAGATTTTGCTATTAAAACGCTAGACCTATTAAACAATCCAGATCGCGCCAATCAAATTGGCAATGCTGGATATGAATTTATGAAAGAGAAACACGATTGGATGATGATCTCATCTCGATTAAAGGAGGTATACAATGGAGTCGTCAATGGCCAGAGACAGCTCTCTTGAGGTATTAAATACCCGACAAGTTGAATATTCTATTTCTCCTTTGATGCGCAGTCGCCAATGGGTTCTATTGTCGTTTGCACTGCTCATTTTAGACATGAGCATGGCTTCACTCGCATTTTGGTTAGCTTTTATCACCCGATTTGATCTTGGGCTGACCGTGTTTCAATTGGAGATTATTCCAGATACCCCGTTTTATCTGAGAATGCAGTTCAGCATTTTGTTTTTAACAGTGCTGACTTTTGCTGGTCATGGGCTCTACAATCGCAAAAACCTTTTGGGTGGGATGAAGGAATATGGCCTTATCTTTAGGTCGGTTAGCTTTGTCATGCTCATTATGATTGTGGTCGGTTTCTTCTACCAATCATTTGTTTTTGCACGGGGCTGGCTTGCGGCCGCTTGGATTTTGACCATTACCTTTATTGGAATTAGCCGGTATCTGTTCCGCCGAGTCATCTATTCACTACGAAACTATGGGTACTTTTTAAGCCCAACCTTGATTATTGGCACCAACGAAGAGTCGATCTCCTTAGCAACCCAACTTTCTAGATGGAATACATCTGGATTGGATATTGTTGGGTTTGTTGATGACCAAAATGGTGAGCTTGGAAAGAAGGTTTTTGAACATCTAAAATATTTGGGCAATTTAGATTTGCTCGATCATTTGATTGAAGCCTTTGATATTGAAGAATTAATCATTGCCACAAGTGCCTTAAACCGTGAGCAAATCGTTGATTTGTTTAAAAAATACGGATTGGTTGATCGGCTTAATCTTCGACTTTCATCTGGATTGTTTGAGATTATTACGACCGGTGTAGAAGTTAAAGAAATGGCGTTTGCGCCGCTGGTGCAAGTACGAAAAGCAAGACTGACTGGGGCCGACAAATTCTTTAAGCGGATTGTCGACTATATGGTCCTTTCGCTACTCGCGTTGCCATTGTTTGTTGTATTCTCCGTCATTATTTTGTGGGTCAGGCTTGACTCAAAAGGGCCAGCCATTTATAGGCGCCGGGTGATGGGGTTGAACGGCCGTCAATTTGATGCGTTCAAGTTTAGAACCATGCACGTGAATGGGGATGAGATTCTTGACCAACATCCAGAACTAAAAGCTGAGCTAGAGAAAAATCATAAACTTAAAAACGATCCTCGCGTGACCCGTGCAGGAAATTTCTTGCGCAAAACAAGTTTAGACGAGCTGCCTCAGCTCATTAACGTTTTTCTCGGTCAAATGTCTTTGGTTGGGCCTCGCATGATTTCTCCAGAAGAAACAAAAATGTATAAAAACTGGAGCACAAACTTATTGACCGTATTGCCGGGCATGACCGGGCTGTGGCAAGTTAGCGGCCGATCAAATATCTCGTACGAAGATCGAGTTAATCTCGATATGCACTACATCCGAAATTGGACCATTTGGTTAGACCTTCAAATCCTAATCAAAACAATTCCGGCCGTTGTTAAGCAACGTGGTGCATATTAACCAACATAACCACACAAACTAAATGATTATTGTTCAAACACCTTTAAGGGTTAGCTATTTCGGTGGTGGCACCGATTTTAAAGATTATTATCTACAAAATGGAGGCTGCGTACTTTCAACGAGCATTGATAAGTATATTTTTGTCACCATAAAAAGCCGCTTCGACAAAAAATTGCGCGTGGGCTGGACAAGAACCGAAATGGTTGACTCAGTGACCGATATCCAACATGAATTGATACGCGAATCAATGATCATGACAGGTATTAATTCCGGCATTGAAGTAACAACAATGGGTGATATTCCGTCTCAGGGTTCAGGACTTGGTTCATCAAGCACAGTTACCGTAGGTGCATTGCATGCGATGCATTCTCTAAAAGGGGATCTGGTTTCTGCGAAAGAACTGGCTGAACAAGCCTGTAAGATCGAACTTGATGTTCTTGGCAAACCCATTGGCGTTCAAGATCAGTACATAGCCGCGTATGGCGGTCTTCGAGTATTTAACTTTCAGCAAGACGGCAAAGTCTGCGAAGATAAAGTGATACTAGATCCGGTCACAGAACGACGCCTTAGTACTAATACATTATTATTTTTTACCGGAGTTACCCGAAAAGCGGATAATATTCTTGAAGAGCAAAAACAAAATATCGGCGATCGTCTCGAGATTTTGGCTCAAATGAAAGATCTTGTCTCTGTAGCTCGTACTGAGCTTGAAAACGGAAACCCTCACGCTATTGGTGAACTGTTGCACACGGGCTGGGAATTAAAAAAGCAAATGGCTTCAAAGGTCAGCAATCCCGAATTAGATGCGATGTATTCAACTGCTAGGAAAGCAGGTGCGATAGGCGGTAAAATCTCTGGCGCAGGTGGTGGTGGATTTTTGTTATTATATTGTCCTCAAGACAAACAAGAATCTGTTCGCTCTGCACTGTCAAACTTGCAAGAATTAAATATTAATTTGGAACCCGACGGTTCTAAAGTGATTTTTAATTATCAAAGAAAGTAACTTTGAGTGAAAAATCAAAATATTTTCTAATCTAAACCTAAAAAAAGATTGTTGATAGGCTTAACTTATATTAGCCTTTAGGCAGTTACACGAAGAAAAAGTAAAAGGAATTTAGCCAGTGGAACTCAAAAATTATCTTACACCCATACAACGTTGGTGGTGGCTAATCGCATTATCGGTTGTCTTAGCTGGTGCCTCCAGCTATTTTTTCATTAGTCAGCAACCTGTCAAATACATCTCTAAAGCGACTTTGATGGTTGGCCAAGAGGCGATTAATGATCCAAACCCTAACTCTAATCAGTTTTTCCTTGCCCGACAGCTGGCAGGGATTTATGCTGATATGGCGACCCGTGACTTAGTAAAAGAAGCAACAAGAAAGACATTAGGTTTGACATGGCTGCCTGAATATTTTGCCAATGCGATTCCAGAGACTCAATTTATCGAGATTGCGGTAGTTGATACGATTCCAGAACGTTCGGAGATTATTGCCAATGAACTGGCTGCCCAGCTGATCAGGCTGAGCCCTAGTAATTTAACCGAAGAAGAGCAAGAACGTATCGACTTTGTTGATACGCAGCTTGATCTGTTACAGGTTCAAATTGAGGCTACAGTCGAAGAGATTCTGGTAAAAAGTGAAGAGCTTGGCGAGCAATTTAGTGCTCGTGAAATCGCAAATATTCGGAATGAAATTGCAGCTTTAGAGACTAAGCGCAATACTCTACAAAGTAACTACGCATCTCTTTTAGATCAAACTGGGCAAGGGGATATTAATGCGATTAGCGTGATTGAACCGGCATTTGCTTACCCTGTGGAAACTGGCAACTTTATGGCTGTAGCAACCGCTATGGTTGTTGCTCTAGTGTTGTCGGCAAGCACGGCTTATCTGATCGAGTATTTGGATGATACGATTAAAACGCAAGACGAAGCGATGGAGATGTTTGGTTTGCCCAAGCTGATCTCTTTGCCCGTTCTTGACTTTTTAAATGATGAGGATCCACTTATTACGGTTCGGTCCCCCTTATCCCCCACATCTGAAACTTTCCGATCTTTGAGGACAAGTATTCAGTTTGCGAATCTTGATAAGAAGAACAGAAGCCTTGTGGTTTTGAGCCCAAATCAAAGCGAAGGTAAAAGTATGATCGCTGCTAATACGGCGGTTATCTGGGCAAAGGGTGGCAGTCGTGTGCTCCTGATGGACGGGGACTTGCGCCGGCCGACCCAGCATAAACTTTTTAATATTGATCGGTCTAACGGCTTATCAACTATGTTGTTAGATTACCAAGCTGATGAACACGAGGATTTCGCTGCCTTTTTGAAACCGTTTGTTCAATCCTCATTGGTACCTGGTTTAGATCTAATCGCGAGTGGCCCGATTCCACCATCGCCGGCCGAATTGATCGGTTCGCGCAAAATGGTTGATATTTTGGCTAAGTTACTTGAGATTTATGATTACATCGTGATCGATGCTCCATCTGTTTTGGCAGTTACCGATCCTTCGATATTGAGCAGTTTGGCAGATTCAACCGTTCTGGTTGCCTTTGTTAATAAGACTCGTCGCCAGCATATTAAAGAGACAATCACACGCCTGAAACGTGTGAACGCAAATCTTGTGGGAATCATCTATAACGGTGACAGAGAACAGACCCATCAAGTTGCATATGTTGAGACCGGTGCAATGCAGCCATTGGACACAATTGTGACCGATCTTGATCTAGAAGATGTAGGCTTAGAAGATGAATCTGAACCAGATTGGATTAATCAACTTTAGCGTGAATGTAGAGTGTATTTTTGTCTCACAGCCGCTTATTCTCAAGTAAAGTCGTAAGGGAAAAATCCTAGAATTGACCGTGACTAGTAAATGAGTGGCCGTGGGTAAATATGCACTTTTGCCATAAAACTAAGTTCGAAAAGCAGTGTCAAGGAAAGCAGGCAAAGAAAGTAGGGAGAACACAGGACCGTAAGATCCTAGTTCGATTTTACAAATCCGTCTATCTTTATCGATACTGGTCAATCCTTCCGTACACAAAAGACACCCGAATCCTAAAGATCGTCAATTCTGTCTGGTGGACATACCGTACAGTAGCTAGCCGTTTGCAGGTTAAGGTATTTTAGATATGAAAATATTAATGATTGCTCCACAACCTTTTTTTGAACCACGTGGAACACCGATCAGCGTATATCAACGGGTGAATGCATTATCCAAGTTGGGTCACGAAGTAGATTTAGTGACCTATCATTTGGGCAGTTCTCCAGAGATTCCGAATGTAAATATTCATCGGACTCGTCCGGTACCTTTTGTCAACCAAATTAAAATTGGACCATCATGGGTCAAGCCTATTTTAGACTTGCTGGTTTTCTTCAAAGCATTGATGATGCTATTGTTTGCTAGAAACCGGTATGATGTGATCCACACACACGAAGAAGCTGCATTTTTTGCTTACTTCCTTTCCCCTCTGTTCCAAATCCCTCATCTTTATGATATGCACTCAAGTCTGCCCCGGCAGCTCGAAAGTTTTGGTGTTGGGAATTTTTGGCCTGTAAAACCGATTTTCTGTTGGTTAGAAGAACAGGTCATCAAATCAAGCGAAGCGATTATCACGATTGATAGTGAGCTGGCGAGTATCGTTAAGAAGACAAATCCAAATGCGCGGCATATTAACATCGAAAATACGGCCGTCAGTTTCAACACCGGCTTTGGTGTTGAAAACACATTGCCAACAGCGGCCGAAATTCGTGAAAAGCTTGATCTTGAAGGACGGATGGCAGTTATCTATACCGGCACCTTTGAACGGTATCAGGGATTAGACCTCGTCGTAAAGAGCGCTGAGAAGGTCAAAGATCAACATGCAAACGTAAAATATATTATGGTGGGTGGGAAGCCGCATCAGGTAGATGAGTTGAAAGCGATTGTGGCTGAAAAAGGGCTTGAAGAGTGGGTACACTTTACCGGCATTGTTTCACCAGAAGAGGCGATGGTCTTTTTAGATGCGGCCGATATTTTGCTCTCCTCTCGAATTGAGGGGACATCTGTACCGCTAAAAGTGTATAGCTACATGCACGCCAAAAAGCCGATTATCGCAACCAATTTAGAAGCGCATACACAGGTGTTTAACCCTAGCATGTCAGTTCTGGTTGAGCCAACCATTGAAGGGTTAGCCGACGGTGTATTGTCTTATTTAGATAATCCCGAAAAAATGGAACTGATGGCGACTAGAGCCAAAGATTACGCAAACGAATACTACAGCACAGCAAGCTACATCAAAAGAGTGGGGAACATCTACGAAATGCTGCAAGCTCCTTATTTCGTGTCAAAAAAGGATGCAATGCGTAGCTTGGAGATTTAATGTGTGGAATATGTGGCATCTCTAGCCATGCATCCAACTTATTAAGCCAGAATCAAATTTTAGAACAGATGAATAACTCAATGACTCACCGTGGGCCGGATGATTCTGGCTACCACGTTGAGCCATGTGCTGCGCTGGCCATGCGTCGCCTGAGTATCATCGATTTGGCGACTGGTCATCAGCCTATTTCCAATGAAGATGATTCGATTTGGCTGGTGTTTAATGGGGAAATCTACAACTTTCAAGAGATACGGGAAAATTTAGAGCGAAGGGGACACCGTTTTAAGACGATGTCTGATTCAGAAGTAATCATTCATGCCTATGAAGAGTACGGAGATGATTGCGTTGACCATTTTAATGGGATGTTTGGCTTTGCCCTGTGGGACTCAAATAAGCGGCGGTTGATGATTGCTCGGGATCGGGTGGGGATTAAGCCGCTTTACTATAGTCATCATCAGGGGCAGCTTGTGTTTGGTTCTGAGTTAAAAGCGGTTTTGAACAATCCCCATGTTCCGCGTGAGGTTGATCCCATCGCATTGAACCATTTTCTGACACTTGAATATATCCCATCCCCTTACTCAATTTTTAAGCACATTCGCAAATTACCGGCCGGGCATCGACTGGTTTATGAGAATGATCAGGTTCGTATCGAAAAATATTGGGATATCAAACGAGACCCCGTTTCGATGAGCGAGCAAGAAGCGATTGAAAGGCTTAAATGGCTTTTGCACGATTCTGTTCGGCTGCGCATGGTTAGTGATGTCCCGTTAGGCGCTTTTTTGAGCGGAGGGCTAGACTCGAGCGGGATTGTGTCATACATGAGTGACGCCTCATCTGTGACACCCCAAACATTTTCAATCGGTTTTCAAGAGTCGACCTATAACGAACTGCCTTTTGCACGCTCTGTCGCCAACAAGTTTGGGACCCAGCACCGCGAAGAAATTTTAAAGCCGGATATTTTAGATTTAGCCTATAAGCTGATTTCCCATTTAGATGAACCTCTTGGGGATTTTTCTATTTTCCCAACTTTTTTGGTGTCACAAATGGCGCGTAAACATGTAAAAGTTGTGCTTTCGGGTGACGGGGGAGATGAGGTGTTTGGGGGATACGATACCTACGTGGCGCAAAATATGGCCCGTACATATCAGTTTTTACCGGCCGTCATGCGGCAACGCATCCTCCCATCTATTTTAGACAGACTGCCACCCCGGCCGGCTAAAAAAGGATTTATAAACAAGGCCAAACGATTTGTGGAAGGGGGTGCCTTACCCAGCCACCTGCAGCACACACGCTGGATGATGTTTATGAATCAGGCCAACAAGCAAGATCTCTATAGCGGTGCCATGCTTGACTACATCGCTGACGCATCGGTTGAGTCGACATTGGGGAGCTATTTTGCACAAGCCGAAGCGGAGGATTTTGACCCGCTAGCCCAGCAGCAGTTTGTCGATATCAAAACGTACATGGCCGAAAATATTTTGACCAAAGTAGACCGGATGAGCATGGCGGCTTCAATCGAGGCGAGAGTGCCTTTGCTGGACCACCGAATTGTAGAATTTGGGGTCAATTTGCCCGCTAGCTTAAAGATGAATGGGGGAAACACGAAGTCTGTTTTGCGGCAGGTGATGGCAGACCGTTTACCGGCCGACGTTTTGAACAAGCCGAAAGAGGGATTTAGCATCCCGATCAAACATTGGCTGCGGGGGCCGCTAAACCCCTTGATGATGGAGCTGTTATCTCCAGAAAGGGTGAGCCAAAGAAACTACTTTAATCCGGAAACTGTTACTCGTTGGATTGGGGAACACATGGCCGGTCGAGTTAACCATAGCCACCGCTTGTGGGCACTGATGGTTTTTGAGCTATGGCAGCAAAACGTGTTAGCCAATACGGGCAAGGAGAAAATGACAGCATGAGCGTAGCCATCCCTGAAATTGAAAAAGAATTGACAAACCCCAAGCTGATAGAAGTCAGAGATTACTGGAACATCCACATCCATGATCTAGAAATCGCCACAGAGCCGTTGGGTTCATTGGGCTTTTTTGACCAGCTTGATGCCTATCGTTTTGACAAACTCCACTACTTGCCCAAGGTTGTTGATTTCCCCTCGTATGCGGGCAAAGATATGCTTGAAATCGGCTGTGGGGCTGGAATTGACCTAGTTCATTTTGCACGGGAAGGGGCCAACGTGATCGGTGTGGATCTTGCTGAGGTGTCGATTGATTTGGCGCGCAAAAACTTTGCTGTACGAAATTTAAAAGGGGAGTTTCGGGTGATGGACGGGGAGGCTTTGACCTTTGAAGACAATAGCTTTGATGTGGTCTACGCCCATGGGGTTTTGCAATATACGGCCGATCCGGCCGCCATGCTGCGCGAAATCTACCGAGTTTTAAAGCCAGCGGGCGAAGCGATATTCATGGTTTATAACCGCATTTCTTGGCTGAACTTCATGAAAAACATTGTTAAAGTAGACTTGGAACACGAAGATGCCCCGGTTTTTATGACCTATTCGATCAAAGAATTTAAAGGGTTGTTACAGGGGTTTGATACGGTTGAAATAGTCCCTGAACGCTTCCCCGTTAAAACCAAACTCCACAAAGGGTTAAAAGCGATTTTGTACAACAACATTTTTGTAGGTGCATTTAATATTTTGCCAAAAGTGATTGTACGGCCGTTCGGCTGGCACCTGATGGCATTTGCCACCAAGAAGTAACCCTTCAGAACTCGATCTAAAATGCAACGTGATTTAGAAAAACTCCAACAGAAACATTATGACCTACTGGTGATCGGTGGTGGAATTCATGGAGCATTTGTGGCGTGGGATGCGACCCTGCGTGGGCTGAGCGTTGCGCTTATTGATCGCGGTGATTTTGGCGGGGCAACATCTGCCAATAGCCTTAAAACCGTGCATGGGGGATTGCGCTATCTGCAAGATGGGGACTTGAAGTTGGTGCGCAAAATGATCCGGGAGCGGAGGGCGTATTTGCGTATCGCTCCCCATTTGGTGCATCCGTTACCGTGTGTGATGCCGACGTACCGGCCGCTTAAAAAGAACAAACTGTTGCTGCGCCCGGCCTTGGTTTTAAACGATTTGCTTGGATCAGACCGAAACAACGGACTTGATCAAGTGGCCCATCTGCCCAAGAGCAAGCCGCTGACCAAAGATGAATTGTTTGAACGGCTGCCTGGTTTAGACCCCACAGGTGTCACCGGCGGGGTGAGCTGGCACGATGGGCAAGTCTATAACTCAGAGCGATTTTTGATTAGCATTTTGCAATCGGCCGCCAGCGTGGGTGCTGATATTGCCAACTATGTGACAGCGCAGAACCTGCTTTTTGCCACAGAAGATCAAACACGGGTGATAGGGGCCAACGTTTGTGACCAGCTAACTGAGAAAGAATTTGAGATCAAGGCCAGCTTGGTGGTTAATGCGACAGGGGCATGGACCGATCAGCTATTGAGCCAGATCAAACCTAAATCACGATTCAAACAGCCCCGTTTTCATCTGTCAACGGCCATAAACGTAGTGACCCGTCAATTTATAGATGGGATCGGAGCGGGCATTTTTGGTCAGTATCAACCCGACCCTGACAAACCAAATAAAAAATCTCGGCTGCTATTTATCTCTCCATGGCGCACCTATTCGATTATCGGCACAGTGCACCAATTTTTTGATGGCGATCCGGCCGAACATAAAGTGACTGACGCGATGGTTCAAGCCTTGCTCGACGAAGTGAATGAGGCTTATCCGGGTGCTGAACTGACGCTAGACGATGTGAAACTAGTGCATCGTGGCTTTTTGCCAACCACGGCCGATCGAGACGGTGATGTGAAACTCGTGCGTAAAGGGCAGATTCACGATCATTTGAATGAAGATGGGGTGGCCGGACTGATCAGTGCGGTGGGGGTTAAGTACACCACCGCGCGGGATGTGGCTGAACAAACGGTTGATATGGTGATCGAGAAACTTGAGCTTGATTATGCCCCATCAACCACCGCTCAAACCCCGGTATTTGGCGGCAACTTTTTGTCATTAAAATCGTTGATCATTGATGCCCAGGGGCGCAAATCTCATCGGCTGGACTACAAAGATGTCATCAGTTTGGTTTACAACTACGGCCGTGAGTATGAAACGATTTTGTTCATGATGGACGATGAAGATGATCAGGTTGACCATTTACCCCTGACCCAGCCACACGAGAAAATGATCGCGGCCCAAGTTCGCTTGGCCATTCGTGAAGAAATGGCGATTACGCTGGCAGATGTGATTCGGCGGCGCACAGATTTTGGCTCGGCCGGACATCCTGGCGCAGAGTTGATCAATTTTTGCGCCGAGATTATGGCGGCCGAGCTCGATTGGGATGCTAGCAAAATAGAGCAAGAGATCGATGCGGTTGATGCGCTTTATGCATTTGCAACACATGCAGCAGTTGTTGAGCCGCAAGCGCCATTAGAAAAGGTGCTTTAAGGCTGCGGTGCAGGCAGAAAAACGTTTATGAAACCTCTCGTACTGGTAACAGGCGCAACCGGATTTACCGGCGGCCATTTGGCTCACGAACTGAATAAGCAAGGGTATCAGGTGCGTGCTCTGGTGCGCGATTTTAGCCGAGCTAAAGATTTGGAAGCAGCTGGCATTCAGCTGATAAAAGGGGATCTGCGCGACAAAGCATCGCTGCAGGCTGCGCTCGAAGGGGTGCATACGGTCTATCACATTGCGGCGCTGTTCCGGCCGGAAAATGTGACAGAGCAAGATATGTGGGATGCCAATGCGCATGGGGTGCGGAATATGTTCGAGGCGGCCGTAGAGACCAACGTGCAGCGCTTTGTCCATTGCAGCACAATCGGGGTGCATGGTGAAGTTAAAAATCCACCTGGAGATGAAGATACCCCGTATGGGCCGGGAGACTATTACCAAGAATCAAAAACGGATGGCGAGCGCATCGCCATCGAATATATGGAAAGCGGCAAGCTAGATGTGGTGATTTTCCGGCCGGGTGGCATTTACGGCCCCGGTGATGATCGTTTTTTAAAGCTGTTCAAAACAATCAAGAAAAAACGGTTCATCATGTTTGGCTCTGGCAAGGTGCTGTACCAGCTTGTTTACATCGAAGATTTGGTGCGCGGCATTATTTTGTGTGGAACCAAAGATGAGGCGGTCGGCAATATCTATATCCTGACCGGAAAACGGTACATTACACTCAACGAGATGGTGGCAACCATTGCCGAGGCGGTTGGTGAACGGCCACGGAGGCTAAAACTGCCGGTAATGCCCCTATATTGGGCCGGATACGCTTGTGAGCTGATCTGCAAGCCATTCGGCATCTCTCCACCCATCTACCGCAGGCGGGTCGATTTCTTCCGCAAAGATCGGGCGTTTAAAATCGATAAGGCCCAGCGGGAGCTAGGCTTTGATCCCATCGTGAAAGAGCGGGATGGGATTCAGCAAACGGCCGAATGGTATAAACAAATGGGGCTGCTTTAAAAACCGGCATGAGTTCTCTTTCTTCTCAATCAGCACAGGCTCTGTCCGACAGTTTAAAAGCGGACTGGAAAGCAGATTTAAAGTTGGCCATTGGCCCGCTTATTAAAAAGAGCCTGTCACTTACCAAAGGTGGCCTGAGCCATAAAAAGCTGTTTCGTGATCCCCAAACTCAAGTGCAAATAACGTTGACCGGTGCGCAGGGGGGCAAGCTGGCCGCCCGTTTTTACAGGCCAGTGGGTCAGCAACCGGCCCCTGCCGTGCTTTTACTGCATGGTTCAACGCCCGAAGGGCAACAGATGGGACTGTATCGGCTGTTGGGTCACAAACTGGCGGGATTGGGGTATGCGGTGCTGACGATTGATCAACGGGGGCACGGCCAATCAGATGATCCACAAAAACTTACCCACAAAGACGATTTAGACTTTGCGGCCGATGCATTTTTGGCCCTAGAGTATTTAAAACAGCGCACCGAGGTTGATGCGGCACAAACCTATCTGCTGGGGCATAGCTTTGGTGGCGATGTGGCGATCACGGCCGGTGCGCGTGCCATCGGTGTCAATAAAATTTTGGCCTACGGTCCCGGCCGTCGCTACGCAGAGCGGGTGCAAACTGAACTGGCCTATTTTTGCCGTCGTTTTACCCGCTACATGGGGTTGTCAGAGATGATTTCCCCCCAGCTCTATTTGGAAACAATCGGGGCACAGCTGCTAGAAAACCATCAAACACATTATCAATCGGCCGGGCATGTGCCGCTGATGTTGATAGATGGAGAATACGAGAGCCAAGCAGACCGGACCTTTTTGGAGCAAATTTCAGCGACCTTGGCTGAGCCCGTGATCTACAAAACGATACCCAAGGCGGACCACTATGCCAACGTCGCCGCATTCGGCCGGGTGATACTGTATGACCAAGCTGCTTTTGACACACTTTTGACGGAAATTGCAGGCTGGTTCAAGGTAGAATAAGCGCATGTTAACCGCTCTTGTCTTGTTTTCTGTGGCTGCGTTTTTACGCTTGTGTGGCGCTATCTCCAAACGGGTTTCAGACTCACCTGTTGCTCTGCGCGCCGGGTTAATCATCGGCTTGGCCGGTATCTGGGTCGCCATGCACGGGGCCGGTGTTTGGGGGACGATTTGGCCCCTAATCCCGTTGGCCCTGCTCGCCCTAATCCTGCCAAAAAACTGGCTTCAAGCTCCGGCGGGATGGGTTGTTGCTGATGCGACTGCTGTGGTTTTGATCAGCCTTCTGGCGGTCCCTCCGGCCGGTTTTAACCTGTTAATTTTGCTCGCTGTAGCCATTCCATTTGTTGGCGCTGTGTTTGACCATGGCGTCCCATTGCTCCCCAAGCCGGTTCAGTTTGGCTTGCCCGCTTTGGCCGTTTTAGGGACATTGGGTTTGACCCTGCTAACCCCATCTACGCTGATGGGGGGCGTGCGCCTGATGCAGACCCGCTTGTCGGCCGGAACCGCCATCCCGTCTGTGCCGATTCCGCTGGTGCAAGTTGAATATCAAGAAGGGTTAGACTTGGGGTCATCCCCCGTGCGCAGCGTTAGCGCGGCCGAAATCAACACAAAAGAAGGGAATGCAGGGGATGCCTTTTTACCCGTTGTCAGCAAAGATCATATTCCCGGCCCACCAAACGAGATCGTAGCGGCCCGACCCATCGATATAACATTTAACAACACGACAGTTTCGGGCAACCCGTATGATCTGGTGGCGACTGTTGCATTTGTCCATGCTGAGAGCGGCAAACGGCACCAAACAGAAATGTTTTATATGGGTGGAGACGAATGGCGCGCTCGGTTTACTGCATCGCAGGCGGGGCGCTGGAACTATGCCACAGCCAGCTCTGACCCTGATCTGAACGGTTTGAGCGGCGTGTTGGATATTGAAAAAGAGGACGGTTTGCTG
This sequence comes from Chloroflexota bacterium, assembly GCA_020628815.1. Taxonomy (GTDB): domain Bacteria; phylum Chloroflexota; class Anaerolineae; order Promineifilales; family Promineifilaceae; genus WTJY01. Next base: position 94,392 of record JAHDEN010000003.1, read on the forward strand.
GGGTTTGTAAGCGCCGATGGGCAAAACTGGGTCCGTACTGGCGAGAACCCCACTGCGTTTGTTCCTCAATTTGTGATGTCGGCCGAACCGAACCATTTCTACAACGATCCCACCAGAATCGAGTCGGACATTGATACGTACATCGTTGAGCACGGTTTTAACGGTCTGCACGTTAAAGTTTTGTGTCGCTGGTTCGATATTAATCAGGCCAGCTGTAACAACATAAACGTCTCAAGCCCAAATCCCGATCTGCGCACGTTTGAAGCACTAGAACAAGTGATTTTGGAAGTGTATGATGCAGGTGGCACGGTTCACATTTGGGCATGGGGAGACGAATCCCGTGGGCAAACCCCGGCCAGATGGGGGTATAACCAGCAGGTTGACCAGCGGTTACAGCGGTACATCGCTGCCCGACTGGGTCCGTTGCCTGGCTGGACGATGGGGTACGGTTTTGACCTGTTTGAGTGGACCAACGAGGAGCAGCTTGACACGTGGCACACCAACATGCATGCTCATTTAGGCTGGTACCATTTGTTGGGTGGACGGGCCAATAAAAACGAGCTCAACCAAATCTCTGAGCTGATGGATTACAGCGGCTACGAACAGCATGAGCCAGATTATGCAAAATACGTTGAAACGATTGAGACCCGGCCGTTCAAACCGTCGTTTTCAGAAGATCGGTTCCGTGTGCGGAACGAAGGGCGAGACAAAGACTACACTTTTGATGACACCCGCCAAGGGCTATGGCGGTCCGGTATGGCCGGTGGTGTGGCCAATATTTGGGGATATTTACTGGATGGTGGTACAGATGAACTAGGTTCAGCCCCCTATCCGAACAAAGAGCAGATTAAACTTTATTCAAGCTACTTCAACCCCCGTTTCTCGGGTGATCTGACCCGCTGTAACAACCTTACCAACGGTGTTTGCTTAAAAAATGAGCTTAACACGGCTTATATTTTTTATATCGAAAACGGTTCAACCATCGAGATTGATTTAAGCGGCATGGCGGGCAATCAGCCTTATTTGATGCTGAACACCATCACAGGGGAAACGAGTAGCGGTACCTTGACTCCATCCTCCACAACTTTAACCCTAGCATCCGGCAATGGCACAGTTCCAGAGCGGAGTGACTGGGCTATTTTTGTAGGTGATTTTTAGCAAATGGCTGGCTTTAAGCTCAACCGCAAACGAGTTACCTCGGTTTTAAGAATCATGGTCAGCCTGGTGCTTATCGGCTGGATGGTTTGGATGGCGGACGAAGCCCAGCTTGTTGAGCGGCTGCGTGGGGCTCACATCGGTTATTTGCTGATTATGGCTCTGGTGGTGAACCTAGATCGTTTTTTAATGGCGATCAAGTGGAACATGCTGCTGCGCTCGAAGGATATATTTTTGTCGTGGGGTGGGGCTATTAGCGCGTATTATCGTGCGTCGTTCTTTAATATTTTTCTACCCACAGTAGGGTCAGACTCGTATCGGATTGTTGAGGTATCAACAAAAACCGGCCGGTCCGATGAAATTATCGCCTCGGTGGCGGTGGAACGGCTGTTTGGCATTATTTCGACCGCCATTGTTAGCCTGATTAGCTTTGTTGCGTTTGTGGGATTAATTGATAACGATCAAAGTTGGACAACTGTTTTCCAACTGGTTCTTTTGCTAGGTGGGTTATCGGTTATTTTGCTTGTCTCGATGAACAGCAAAGTTCAGGGGATGATTTTTGATCGATTGCCGGCCGGCCGTTCTAAATGGGTCACCAAAATTCAAGCGATTGTGGATGCATACCAAGACTATGCTCAGCAAAAGCAGACCCTAGCTGTTTTTCTGATACTCTCTGTGATCGAACAGTTTTTTCAGGCGATCACCTCATATTTTATTTCATTGTCCCTTGGCTTAAACATCGACTTTGTTTACTTTTTAATTTTTGTTCCATTGGTGATGATGATTATCCGTTTGCCAATTTCTTTTGATGGCTACGGTGTTCGTGAAGGGTTATACATCTACTTTTTTGGTCTGGTGGCGGTTTCGCAGACAGATGCCTTTTTATTGGGATTTTTATCGACAATCCTATGGCGTTTTTCCAGCGCACCCCTTATGATTTACTACTTCTGGGCCAATGACACCAAAGCGGTCCCCGTTCCACCCACAACAACTTAACCATTTAAACTTGTTTAGTACCCCTATTTTTTTCTAATCCAACATGAAACTGAGTGCAATAACCAAAGGATTAAAACGCTTTCTCACCCCGGCCTTTGTGGTGACATTAATTTATTATCTGCGCCACAGGGCCAAAGTAAGCCCCAAGGCGGAAGTTGATTTAACGCAAAATTTAAAATTTGGAAAAAACTGTGTGGTAAGCTCTTACTGCAAAGTTAAAGCGACCGACGGCCCACTGATTGTGGGTGAACGTGGAGGTTTTGCCACCGGCTGTTTTATCGCGAGCGGCGAGGGTGGGATTGAGATCGGAGATAACGCAATTGTTGGCCCAAACGTCAATATCGTTGCGGTCAACTATCGCACCGATCAGCTCGACACCCATTTAGAAGATCTTGGCTCTACATCAAAAGGGATTAAGATCGGGAACAATGTTTGGATCGGCGCAGGCTGTACGATCTTGGATGGTGCTGTAATTGGCGATAATACGATTGTGGTTGCCAACAGTTTGGTAAACCGCCGTTATAAATCAAACGTTATTTTGCAGGGTAATCCGGCGAAGGTTTTGATGAAGCGGTCGGCTTAAAAATTAAATTGAAAGCTGCAGTTTTGTGGCTTATAACTACTCTGTGAGGCAAAGAATTTAGAGTAACTAAAAAGTATGTCATACCCGCGAACGCAGGAATGACGATCGGAATATAATTTGTGATTCAGAGTACCAACATAGACATGAAAGAAAAAATCATAGAAATCATTGCTGATGCAATTGTAGAATTAAACGAAGAGCTCGAATACGAAGAGCTTGAGAATGTAACCGCAGACACCGCGATTTTTGGTGGTGAAAGTGGCATCGACTCCCTATCTTTGGTGAGTTTGGTGGTTGAAGTAGAAGGGCAGGTTAACGACGAGTTTGATGCGAATGTGACGCTGGCTGATGAAAAGGCGATGTCGTCTCGCAACAGCCCGTATCGGAATGTGACCGCTTTTGCTGAATTTATTATGACCAAGCTCGGAGAAGAGGCTTAATGGAAACGATGGTGATCACCGGCACACGCAAGGGTATCGGCCGTTATTTGGCCGAATACTACGTGGGCAAAGGATATAACGTGATTGGCTGTAGCCGTTCAGCGGCCGATTATGAGCTTGAAAACTATGAACACTACGAGCTCGACGTGGCTGACGAAAAAGCGGTTGGCAAGATGGTGCGCAGCGTGGCCCGTGATCACGGCGGGATCGATATTTTGCTCAATAATGCAGGTATCGCATCGATGAACCATTTTTTGCTCACGCCGCTTAGCACGGTTGAGCGGATTTTTGCGACCAACGTGTTTGGCACCTTTAATTTCTGCCGTGAGGTGGGGAAGGCGATGGCGAAGCAGCGCTACGGCCGGATTGTGAACTTTGCAACGGTGGCTGCCCCCCTGAAATTAGAGGGTGAAGCGGCATATGCAGCCTCGAAAGCGGCTGTAGCTAATTTGACCCAGTTGATTGCCAAAGAGCTGGCAGAGTTCAACATCACCGTCAATGCGGTAGGGCCAACGCCGGTGGCAACTGATCTGATTCGTGGCGTATCAGACGATAAAATCGACGATTTGATCAATACGCAAGCGATCAAACGGATGGGGGAGTATCGGGACATTAGCAATGTTACCGATTTCTTGATTCAAAAAGAAAGTGACTTTATCACCGGCCAAGTCATCTACTTGGGTGGTGTTTCCTAACCGATTCGTTTTTCTATGCTTAACCCTGCACAGCTTTTGCAAGCGTTCCCAAATCGTCTGGCCTTAATTTGGCAAGAACAAAGAATTTCATATAGTCAGCTAGGCGAGCTAGTTACACAACAGACCAAATGGATGGTCGATAACGAAATTGTGTCTGGCAGCGTCGTGGGGTTGAAGGGTGACTTTTCAGACCGCTCGATTCCGCTTTTGTTGGCACTGCTTAGCCAAAAGTTTGTTGTGGCGCTGCTGCCATCCGGCCGGGCAGATCTTGACGTGCTGTGCAACTTGGTTCAAGCGGACGTTTTGATTGACACGAGCAGAGATGAAGTCGTAGTTGAAAAGCTGGAGCGTTCGGCCGATTATCATCCCTTAATTCAAGAGCTGTTTGCCAATAACGAAGCTGGATTTGTGATCTTCTCGTCTGGTAGTTCAGGGCGGCCGAAGCCGATTTTGCACAACCTAAATCGCTTTTTGAAAAAATATGAGCGAGCCAACAAACCGTTTGTTACGCTGACCTTTTTGTTGCTCGATCATATCGCTGGGATTGACACCTTGTTTTACGTGCTGTTTAGCGGCGGCACGCTTGTGGCGCCACAAGAGCGCGGAGCAAGTGCGATTTGCAAACTGATTGAAGGGGCCAAAGTTGAAGTGCTGCCTGTATCCCCATCCTTTTTAAATTTGCTCTGGCTGTCTGGGGATTTTGACCAGCATGATTTGAGCAGCGTGAGAATTGTGACTTATGGCTCTGAGCCGATGACACAGCAGAATCTTGATCATGTGCAGGTCATGTTCCCCAATGCTGCGATCAAGCAAAAATATGGCACATCAGAGTTTGGCTCACCCGCTTCAAAATCACGCGGGAATGATCAGCTGTGGATTAAGCTTGAAGGGGATCATTTTCAGACCAAAGTGGTTGACGGCATTTTGTTCATTAAGTCAGATACAACGATGTTGGGGTATTTGGACGATTCTGAGCCGATGTTTGTGGATGGGTGGTATAACACGGGGGATCAGGTAGAAGTTGATGGGGAATGGATGAAAATCCTCGGCCGGGATTCTGATTTGATCAATGTGGGGGGAGAGAAAGTTTTCCCCAGCGAAGTTGAAGCGGTTGTGCAAACGGTGGATGGGGTGATTGAAAGCTCCGTTTACGGCGAATCTAATCCGATAACGGGGCAGATCGTATGCGCCATGGTCTATTTGCAAGCAGACGCAGATCGTAAAGCGACTAAAAAATTGATAAAACGTGCTTGTGCAGACCAACTTGCCCGATATAAAGTACCGGTAAGAATAAAATTTTCTGACACTCCATTAACCAATCAACGCCAAAAGAAAATTCGTGCTGGGTAACAATCTTGAATCGAAATCGACTTAAGGTGCAGAAATCAATTGGCTTCTCTCCTGTCATTCCGGCTCTCGCTCAGCACATTAATTAGCTTAAAACTTTATGATTACACACCAAGAGCCAACAACAGAAACCTATCACCCACTTTCGGTTTCGGCCGGCTTTTTTGCCGTGTTGGTCGTTTGTGTTGTTTTGCGCCTGCTTCAGATTGATGAGTGGAGCATTTGGATTGAAGAGAATCATCTGGTGCGTGATGTAAAGCTTTATATGGAGTCACTGTCGGCCATATTAGGGAATCCACGGCCGGTGTTTTATCTCCTGGTTTTACCTGTTTTTCAAGTTTGGGGAGTCAGCTTAGTCAACGCTCGAATTATATCCGCCTTCATCGGTATTTTGACTCTGCCGATCTTTTACCTTTTTGCACGGCTGGCAATTAACAGGCGTACGGCCCTCATCGGGGCCTTGCTGTTGGCCCTTTCTCCTTGGCACATATTCTGGTCACAAAACGCCCGTTTTTATACGATTCTGCTCCTGTTTTATGCTCTGGCGTATGTGTTTTTCTACCTCGCTTTAGAAACAGACCGTTTTGTTTTTACGATTTTGGCGATTGGTTTCTTAGGCGCAGCCACTTTGTCACATTCGATTGGTGCTCTGCTTGTCCCGCTTTTTGTTGCCCACTACATCGTCTTAAAATTTAGCAGCACCGCCCCGCCGCCCGGTTTACACTTGCTGCATTTGTTACCCTATGTGCTGTTGCCCTTCGTGGGATATTTTGCGTATGAAGGGCTGCGTGTTTTTGTGCTTGGGCAAAACCTGTTTATCGTTGACTTGTATGAGCAGTTTTTTGATAGCACTACCGCTTCATTTATCGGATACAAAGGGCCGCTGGTCATGTTTACCTCGGTGTTTTACAACATCGGGTTTCCCTTGGGCATTTTGTCTGCTTATGGTGCATTTGACCTGATCTTTGTACAGCGCAAACGCTTGGGCACTATGCTGGCCTTCTCGGCTTACGGGCCGTTGGTGCTGCTGATGCTGATTACCCTATTTGCTGAAAGCACCACCAACCGCTATGCGTTTATGTCGCTACCCTTCTGGATCTTGTTGGCAGCTTCGGGCATTTATCGCATTATCAATTTGCGTAACACCGTGATTGGGGTGTTGCTTCTGATCCTGATCGCCCTGTCATTCTTTTTCGACCCTGTCATCCTTGATGTGATTCATTTTGCGGGGCAAAGCGCTATATTTCAGGTTGGTTTGGTTTTGACGATTCTTTTGCTGTGGGTCGCTTATTTGTTTTGGGGTGAGGCGTATCATGTTGCGGCCGCGGGCATCACGCTGCTGTTTGTGACCATTTTGCACCCGGCCGTGGCCGACACAATGTACTTTGCTTTCCAGCATGGGCATCGTGACAACTGGCAGGGGGCGATTCAAACGATTGAGCAGCAGGCTCAGCCGGAAGACGACGTGGTGACCCATCTGTTCCCGGTTGGACGTTACTACCTAGATCGCAGCGTGATTTCGATGGATGATTTGCGCGATAATCCCGGCCGATTTGAAGGCAAAACCGTTTGGCTAATCGAAGATGAGGGAGCGGCCGTTTATTTGGGGGCAAACTTCACCAACTGGGTTGTTGATTCCGGCTGTGTTGTGGCTGGGGATTGGGACAACTTTGTTGCAGGGCGCAGTTGGCCCATGAAGCTCTATCGCTGTACCCCTTAAGCTCGTAACTCAAACAGCTACCAAATTTAAATTTTCAGCCCCGAGCCTGCTTACTTCTCAACCCTTTTTTCAGGATGCACACCCTCAACGGGCCAGTTGTTGTCGGTGATTGCTACCCCGTTCAGCAGTTCCCGCATATCGGTGGACAAACTAATCAGCTCCCCTTTTTCTCGGCGGGGGCCAAACTCATCACGCAGGGCGGTAATCAAAACCTGGGCGATTTCTTCTTTTATCGCTTGCGGCCGACCTTCGCGAATCACGGCCGTGAGGCAGGCCATTTTGTATTCCTCTCCACCTTCCGCCATATGGTATTCAGTTAGCTTAATGGCGCGGCTTTTGAGCCCTTTCCAGCGGATCGAGTCTACCTGCTCCAGTTTAAAATGGAGCTTTTCAAAAAATGGGGCCGGATCAAAATTTAGATTGTCTGTGTATTCAAGAATTATATTTGGCATGATGTTTAGCTTTTAACTGTCAGAATTTAGCTTGTTGAGTTCGATAATTTTAACCCACCTTGTCATTATTCAGTAGGTGCCAAAATTGACATGAGCAAACGTGTTGCGTGGAACGTTGAATCTATCAAGCGCGAGCTTTTACGTTCCACGCAACACGCCTTAAATAGATTAATTCGATGCTGAATGGGTATCCCATCTTTTTGATAATTCCCCTCTTTTTACGGCTGGGAGTAAAATCCCAAAATGACCTCAAGACGAACCCGAAGTAGAACCCGTAGATCTGTAAACGACAAGCCCAAATGGTTGCAAAAACCGTTTCAACTTTTGCAAAACCCCATCGCCCCCACTGAATGGTGTACACCGACCCAACTAGACCAAATTCATGATGCAACCATGCGCATTTTAGAAAATGTTGGCATCGATTTTATGGACGATGAGGCGCTTGATGCATGGGAGAATGCTGGTGCCAAAGTAGATCGAAACTCTCAGCATGTCTGGATTGATCGTGGACTGCTGATGGATCTGGTTGAAAAAGCCCCATCCCAATTTACGTGGCACGCCCGTAACAGCGACAATAACTTGCAGATCGGCAGCAACTATATAAATTTTTCTCCCAATTCTGGCATGCCGTATGTTAGCGATCTCGACGGCGGCCGGCGTGTTTCAATGCTTCAAGATTTCGAAAACTTTATCAAAATGGCCCATGCGGTGCCGTACTTCCAGTTTGTGGGTGGCCCGCTGTGTGAGCCGCAAGATGTCCGTAATTCTCTGCGCCACTTGTATCGGGTGCGGATCATGGCGCACAACACCGACCGAGCGATTCGTGATACCGCGAGCGGCCGCATAATCGCGGCCGACACGGTTGAGATGATGAAGATTATCCATGGGGGGGAGGTTCCCGGCTGTGTCGTGGGTGGGGTAGTCAACGTTAACAGCCCGCTCCGTTTTGACAATCGGATGCTGGGTGGGCTGATCACCTATGCCAAACTGGGGCAAGCTTCGATCATCACCCCCTTTATCATGGCTGGGGCGATGAGCCCGGTTACGTTGGCATCCGCACTGGCTCAGCAAAATGCTGAGGCGTTGGCCGGAGTTGCCTTGGCCCAACTGATCAACCCCGGTGCGCCGGTGCTGTACGGGGGATTTACGCAAAACGTTGATATGCGTTCAGGTTCTCCCGCTTTTGGTGGCCCTGAAGGGGGATGGGCCTTAATTGTGGGAGCACAGCTGGCTCGCCGGTATGGGGTCCCGTATCGGGCCAGCGGCAGCCTGACCAATTCAAAAGTGGCTGACGCCCAAGCGGCTTATGAAACGATGTGGACGATGTGGCCGGCCGTGATGTCGCACACTAACATGGTTTTGCACGGCGTCGGTTGGTTAGAAGGGGGACTAGTTGCCAGCTACGAAAAGTTCATGATCGATGCTGAAAACTTGGCCATGTTCACCCATTTCTTGAACAACTTTGAAATTAGCGAGGAGGCGTTCGCCATCGACGCAATTGATGAGGTTGGTTCAGGCGGACACCATTTCGGCACCCAACATACTCAAGATCGGTACGAGACCGCTTTTTACGAACCGCTGGTCAGTGACCGATTGGGCTTTGACGCATGGGAAGCGGCCGGGGCAGAAGATTCGCTGGTGCGGGCCAACAAACTCTATAAACAGGTGCTTCGCTCGCACGAAAAGCCCCCCTTGGATCAAGCCATCGCTGAAGAATTAGATGCGTATATCGCCAAGCGTGAGGCCGAGTTAGAAGGTGTTGACCTATTTAATTGAGACTGCTGAAACACAACCGATGTTTGGATGGCTCAGAAAGATAGTAAATCGTCTCAAAAGTAATTTAGCATTTTTGAGGAAGGTGTCATTCCTGCGGAGGCAGGAATCGAGCGTCAAACTTAGCACTGGATACCCACCTTCGTGGGTATGACGATCCGCAGGAAGCGTTGAGAACCTCTGGAACAGGGCGCTGAAGGCTGAAATTCTTGGATTTATGTAAACAAATCAAGCTGATTGGGTTGATCTACGCCTTTGCTTGAGCCTGAATTGTTGTAAACTCGTAGTGGTGACGAGATGCCTACGGTTTGATTAGAATCAGTCACAGGAGATAAACCATGATAGAAGAGCTGATGAAGGCGGTTTTAGAAGGAGCCCAACAGCAACAACAAAGGGGGCAACGGCAAACCCAGCAAGCCCCTGGCGGAGATATTTTAGGCGAAGTATTAAAAGGTGTTCTTGGAGGAGCTGCTCAACAGCAATCTCGTCGTGCACCGGCACAGCCTGACATGAATAACTTAGGCGGTATCGCTGACATTTTGGGCGGCGTTTTAGGCGGCGGCACACGTGGTGCCAGCACGGGTAACCCGATTGCTGATATGGCCGCTAATGCTTTGGCCAAACGTTTAGGCATTTCGCCTCAAATTGCAGCGATGGTTGTTAGTTTTGCTATGGCGGCCTTAATGGGCAAAAAGCAGATGCAAAATAGCCAAAGTGGTGCAACAACCCGCCGTGGCCCATCTTCAAGAGGATCAAATACGACCCGTGGTGGCACATTTGGCGGTCTGGATCTAGATGATTTGCTAGACGGTGACTTTGCTTATGAAAGTGGTTTAGCGGCCCAGCTGGCTGAAAAAACCGGCCAATCAGAAGATGAATCAGCGTATCAACTGCAAGAAGCGGTGAGTATGTTGACCGGTGTAGGACAAAAGAAAACTCGTAAAACAGCAAAAGCTAAACCAAAACCAAAGCCAGCGGCTAAAGCTCGACCAAAATCTGGTGGACTAGACAGCCTGCTTGATAATTGGGAGGTAGATTAATTATGGCCCATGATCATGTAGATGGGGAAATTGACCGTCACGAGATTCGTGACACGATGCCAGCGGTTGTTCAAATTGTCGCATTGCAGAAAAAAATGTTTGGCAATTTATCGTCAGCATGGACCGGTTCAGGAACGATTGTAGACCCCCGTGGTTATATCCTGACCAATTGCCATGTGGCAAACCCACGTGCGATGGGTATGCGTTCTCCGGCCGCGAATCGATTGGGAATTGCGATTATGGATCGTTCCGACGAGCCACCTGCCTTAACTTTTTATGCAGATATTGTGGCTCAGTCTCCTGAACTCGATTTGGCCGTGCTCAAAATCTCAGAGCGAATGGATGGCAAATCGATTCGAGGATTAAAACTACCTTTTATCCCCTGTGGTGATTCAGATGAAATCGAATTGGGTGATGAACTTTCGATCTTTGGTTTTCCAGGGATTGGTGGCGAAACGATCACCTTTACCAGCGGAAACGTATCTGGATTTACGAAACAACGGGCTGTGCGTGCACGGCGGGCGTTTATTAAAACGGATGCGACGATTGCGGGCGGAAACTCTGGTGGAACTGCGGTGGATCACCAAGGTTTGCTTGTCGGGATTCCGACCCAAGCGGCGGCCGGTGAAGGGATTAATCCTGTGGATGCCCGGCCGGTGGTTGATACGAACCGTGACGGCCGTGTAGATACGCGTGACACACCGATGGCGATTGGTGGATTTATTAATGGTCTACGGCCGGTTAACTTGGCCAAACCGTTGATGATGGAAGCAGGTGTCAAAATTAAAGGGGTTGGTGTCGCCAAAACCCGTCAAGCAGCTAAACAGGCTGGCAATGCCGGTGGTTTGCGCGGGAGCGTACGTAAATCGGCCGGACGTGGCGCAACTGCGACGATGGGTGAAATGGTCTTTAGCCAAAGAGTAAATCGCTCTGGCTTACCGATCGGTGCCAACGAGGTGTTTGCTTCACGCTCGAACCAAATCTTTGCGACGTTTGACTTTAATGACATGCGTAACGGGACCAAGTGGCAACAAACTTGGTCGCACAATGGCAAGATTATTAGCCAGCAAGAAGACAGTTGGAAAAACGGCCCACGCGGCCGGATGAGCTTGGCCATTGGTGGACAGCGTGGTGGTTTGCCAGATGGCACCTATCATTTGGCTGTAAGTGCAAAAGGGCAAATACTGGCTGAGGGTGATTTCGCCATCGGCCGTCGTCAAGAAGATAATGACACCAAGCTTTCAGGCTCTGTGGTTGATTCGCGCACCGGCCGAGGCATTAGTGGTGCGTTGGTAATTGCGCTAAAACCGGGCGTAAGCGTTCAGCAATTTGTACGCAGCCAAAGCCCGGATATGGCATACACATCTATCAAAACCAACCGTAGCGGTAAATTTACCTTTAAGAAGCAACTGCCACGTGGGCAGGCGTATGGCTTGGTTGCCATTGCGCGTGGCTACCAGGATATGGTGATTGAAGGTGGGTTGCGCTTAGCCGCGAACACGCCTGAAGTTGCAGAAATGCAGCCGATCCCTCTGCATAAAGGTTAAAAAGTAACAAGTGGCAAGTATGAAGTGGAGATCCTTCCACTTCATACTTGATACTTTAAACCATCCACTTAAATGCCCCGTTTTCTTTGCCGATGCGGATAAGTGCGGGGAAGTCAAAATGTGCACCAAATACGAGGAAGTCTTCAGCCGCAGCCTTCTCAAGCAAACTCTCCATCGTTTTTGCCAACTGATCTGGATAACTATCAAACAGGCAGTAAAAATCGTGTCGTTTTAGCTGTATCGGATGGCGCCAGGCGTCTGCGACATGGAGCAATTTGTTGCCTGCTGATTCAACCACAACGGCCGTGTGGTCGCGCCGATGGCCGGGGGCAGCTAAGAACGAGATTCCCGGAGCCACTTCTTCACCCATCTCAACCATCACAACTCGATCTCCCAAGCTTTTAACCACCTCGGCGTATTTAGCGCGCCCGGCTGCCATATTTTCAAGATCTTGATCTGGAACAACACCTCGGAACAATTTGACAAACTCTTCGATCATTCCGGCCGTGTCCTCGGTCCACAACTTGTACGAGTTTGTGGGCATCACGATTTTGGCGCTGCTGTAGCTGGCTAACCCACCGATGTGGTCCCCGTCACCGTGGGTCACCATGACCATGTCGATGTCGCTGGGTTGAATGCCAGCTTCGGCCAAGCTTTGCAAAAGCTGACCACCGGCCGGTGGCAGGCCGGAGTCGATCATAATTTTTTGATCTCCCGTATCGATCAAAAGGACATTCCCATGTAGGGACATCTCAGTTTCTAGGGTTAGATCGTAGCCGCCGAGCCCGATTTCTTTCAATAGCTCAGCCTCATCGATTTGCGGGAATGTTTGTTTGACGGAGCGGGTACGAGCAAAGTCGTTTAATACCGTACAGGTATAGTTTCCAAGGGTAAATGTGTGGTGCATGTTTTTTAAATTCCTAGTGATTGGCTTGCTAACTATCGCCTACTGATTCTTTTTAACTTCGTTCAAAACCTCTTCCAAGGTTTGTTCCCCTTCAGATTCACGCAAATGGCCGATACGGCCGTAAACTTCGGCCGCTGCGGTGTAAAAGCCGTTGGGAACGCCTGCATCTTCCCACGTGTTGGCGATTTCATCCATTTCGCCCGCAAAGCGCCAGGCTTTGTTATAGGCGACGCTTTTGACCGCACGCTTTTTCTGGGCGGGGAAGCCGGAATAGTAATGCTCCCACATCTCTTCGACATGTTCTAAAACACCTAGTTCATGGGCAACACCCATCAGGGCGGTCAGTAGGGCGTTGTATCCTTTGCTGTTGGCGGCAAAGCACATTTTTGTGGCAGATGCGGCCCCAATTCCCCCTTCGATGACTTTGGTTTCGAGAGGCCCGGCCGAAAACCAGTCGGCGGCCGCTGGAGCAGATTGGCCGGATAAATAGAGAAAGGTTGTGTTTGGCTCTGTGGGGGGCATGCCGATGATCCCACCGTCGATGAAGTCTATACCAGCCGGGGTGACCACATCTTTTATTTGATGGGCCGTGCGCGGGGCGATGGCGTTTGCATCGAGATAGGTTCCTTTGAATCCCGCTTCGACAACCATTTCGGCCACGTCTACGGCCGCATGGGGCGGGCATACGCTGACTATCGCTTCGACCGTGTTGACCATCTCTGCGCCGCTGGTGAGTTCGTGCAGTCCGGCCGTTTCAGCCCGCTGGCGGGTGGCGTCGCTACGGCCGGCCGAGATCCAATAGACATCGTGGCCGCTGTTGACCATCGTTTTGGCGACGGCGGATCCCATCATGCCTGGGTTTAAAATTCCAACTTTCACTGTTGCCTCTCTTCCGAATAGGGTTCAATATCGTGATAGTGATTCTAACTCGGCAGGCGTATTAGACAAGATGTGGTTAGGAGAATGAGACGGGCGTGATAGGTGGTTGTGCTTAAACGGGTTTGCGGGCTATAAACAGCTTTTCTTTTTCGATTAAATTGTATTTGTTGGTTGGCCCGCCAAAGTTGGTGCGATCTTTGGTCCAATCAAACAGCTCTACTTCAAAGCCAACATTCTCTAACCGACCAACATAGTCCATCGCATAGATCCGAACATGGTCGTCTTCTCCAAACGAGACTTCACGTTCCCAAATACTAGTCAGCCTCATATCTTCGTAGGTTTGATCCAAGGTTAATGAGATTGGTACTTGCAAAACGGCCCAGCCTCCTGGCACAAGCACCCGGTACAGCTCTGACATGGCCAGTGTGTCGTGTTGAATGTGGTCAAAAACGTGATTGCAAATCACGACGTCGAAGCTTTCTTCTGGGTATTGGATTTTGGTGATATCCATTTTGATCATGGCTCTGTCCGGCTCAATGTCGGCCGAAAGATAGTGGATCAATGGAGAGTTGGCGAAAACCTGTTCAAGCGAATATTCAGGGGCGATATGCAGGAGCAGGTTGGAATCTGAAAACAAATTGGTTTTTTGTTGCAGGTACAAATATTGGAGCCGGTCTCGATCTAGAGAGTAGCAAACGGGGCATTGTGCTTTTTCTCTGTGGCCTAATCCCACCACCTGTTTTTCTATAAGGACGGGGAGGTTAACGCCGAAAGGGAGAAATGATTTCAGCTTGGCGTTGCAGATGGGGCATTCATAGCGGGTGCCAAAATTGACTGTTTTTCGAAAATATTCTGAGGCGGCAGGCTTTATTTTTCGCGGAACAATTGACTTTGTGATTTTTTTGAGATTATTCGCCACGGTAGTAATCCTCTTACTCTATTTAGCGATCAACTTCTTTGATATCAATACTCGTCATGGGTAATGTACCCTTATTATCTTGTTTGCGCCCTTATGAAATAGGCTTAGGGGCCGATAATTCGCACATTATTTACTGATCGGCCGTCTAAAATTATCCAAGTGATTATTCCGCCATTCCGGGATGTAAGAGGTCGGTCCAAACTTGTTTGCGAGTATTTAGATCCGTTCCGACCTCTTTCACCCCTACAAATTTGACTCAATTTTAAATATGTACTGCCCTAATCTCATTGGGGAAAGAAACAAACTAAAATAGCTGTTTAGTTGGAACTATAATAGGATGCTTTCGAAGCGAAAGTAGATAGTGTAGAAAGTTTGGCCCCAAGATTTTATTTAATCTCGTCATGGGCTAGGTAAATAGATGTGTTGAATCGAGAAAGAACAAAATACTTTGGGATTGGCTTGCAGCGAACAGGGACAACGAGCTTGCATCAGGCGGCTTTGATGTTGGGATTGCGCTCTGCTCCGATATCAACTGACTTGTTAAACGATTTAAAGTCACCACTCATCGAGCAGTACGATCTGTTTTCAGACAATCCTGTCCCGTTTTATTATCAAGATTTAGATCAACTTTATAGCGGGAGTAAGTTTGTTTTGACAACCCGGCCGGTGGATGATTGGCTGAAAAGCGTTGAATGGCTACTGACGCACGAGGTCCCAAAGCTTTCAGCTGACATGCAACATTTGGCGGATGCTGTACACAAACAACTGTACGGCCGTACCTCGTTTGATGAGTCTGCGTTTCGAGCGTTTTGGCACAGCTATCATGTGGGAGCGGGGCGTTATTTTGCTAATCGGCCGGATGATTTGTTGCGGCTCGATTTTTCGTCCGGGGACGGCTGGGAAAAGCTCTGCCCGTTTTTGGGTAAACCGATCCCCGGTCGGCCGTTTCCCCATTCCAACCGGCGGGATAAACGGAGTTGGTGGAGCCGGTTTTTGCCGTAGGGTCGAAGGGGGCGGGTTCAAAATTGTTCGAAGAGAATCGGTGGTTCCGCTCCCTTCGACCCCTACCTGGAAATGTTTCGCTTGGCGACAGCTAGGGTAATGGCATGAACGAGGAGGGCCGCCACGACCGAGACGGCCGCACCCGTTAGCGGGTCAAAACAAATGGCAAAAACAGTCAGCGGGATGGCGATTGCCACGGTGACGGCCGTGGCCCACAGCACCGGCCGTTCATCCCCTTGGGTGATGAGCTCAAACGAATCACGCAGCCGGAACAGGAAGGGGAGCAAGCTGAGGAGCATAATTTGTAGCACCGGGATTGAGGCGGCGTAACCGGCGAAAAGCAGCCGAATGATCGGACCGGCCGCAAAGATGCCGACGGTGATCCCAACGGCAAATAGCCCGACCAATCCCCAAAAGATTTGTGCGTAGCGAGGGTCACGATTGGCTCCACGCACCATGGCGGGGAAGAGTGCACCGAAAAGGGCGGCCGGGAGCAGTCTGGCTCCGTTGATGAGCTGATTGGCAACGCCGAATTGACCGACGGTGACGTCGTCTGTGAGGGCGCGTAAGGCGAGAATGGGGAGCTGGGCCAACAGGGTCGCTAGCAGGGCGATTAAGGCGAGCACCCAGCCTGATCGGTAAGTGCGTTTGAGCAGGTCGGCCGAGACCGATTGCAATTTCACATGAACAGGGCCACGGCGCACAAACCATCCCGCCAAACAGGTTGCCACAAGCTGCCCAAGCACGAGAATAACCACGAGCGGAAGCAGCTGCGGCCGAACGCGTAACACCCACCATGCGCCAACAATTTGTAAGATCGCTTGAGTCAGGGTGTAAGCGGTGTGCAGGTCCATTCGTTCTAATCCGCGTAAGATGGCGCTAAAAACGGTGCCAAAGGCGAGCGGGAGCAGGATGAGCAGGTAGACGATGAGGGGCGCTTGGGGCGTTTGCCAAAAGAGTGAGCCGATGGCGATGATGAAGATGTAGAGGGCTGAGAAGCCCAATTGGAGCCAGAGGGCGGCGGCCGCTTGCTTAGATGCGCTCTCTTCTTGAGCAGAAACGGCCCGCATGACGAGGGTGTCCATGCCGAATGTTGTCGCGGTGTTGCCGAGATAGGCGAGCGAGATGATAAAGGTGTATTGACCAAACCCTGCTTCGCCCAAGGTGCGGGCGATGGTGATGGTGAGCAGTAGGTTGAGCAGTGCGGTGGCGACACGGCCGAGGAAGAGCCACGCGGAGTTTTTCGCGATTAAAATTGTGTTCATGGCTTCGAGAGTTAAAACTATTGAAACAAATTTTAAAAAAACCTGTCTAACTAAATATACCGAAAATTAATTCAATGTTGCGTTATTCTTCGATAATTCAGCAAAGGGAAAGTTAAAAATGATGTCGAAACTACTAAAAGTGAGTTTGTTGATCGGGGTACTTTTGTTAACTGTGTCTTGTTTTGGGGTTAGGGTCAGAGGCTCGGGAAATGTGATTTCTGAAAAGCGAGAGGTTCGTGATTTTGACTCGGTCCAATTAAATAGTTTTGGAGATGTTTTTATTGAGCAAGGTGACCAGCCAGGTGTCACCATTGAAGCGGATGATCAGCTGATGGAGTATGTCAACGCTGAAGTCCGCGCTGGAAAACTGCATTTAGATGTGGGTGAAAACGGTCAATCTGTTTCTGTCACCAATGCTGAATTACGCTACTTGGTCACTGTTACTGACCTTGAAGAGATTCGTATTTCAGGATCCGGTGATATTTCTGTGGATGATTTATCGATTGATGATTTGGAGATACACATTGGTGGCTCGGGCGATATTACGGCCGAAGAAATTGAAGGGGACCAGTTGACACTTTCGATTGGCGGTTCTGGTGATATTGAGATTAAAGAGGTTAAGCTGAATGAAGTTGATACGGGGATATCAGGATCTGGAAGTATTGAAGTGAGTGGGCAGACCAATCAGCACTCAATTCGGGTTGGTGGATCAGGCAGTTATGACGCTGCTGATCTGGAAAGCCAAGTTGTTGACGTGCGTATTCAAGGGTCAGGCAATGCGGAAATTTGGGCCGTGGAATCTTTGGATATTTCGATTGGGGGTAGTGGGGATGTCCGTTACTATGGCGATCCCAGTGATTTAACGCAGTCGGTAAGTGGCTCTGGTGATGTGAGAGGGTTGGGAGATAAATAACCTGAGTTTCGCTTAAGTATTTTTGCCGCGGGTGTACGCTAATTTCCGCTGATATTTGATAAATAATCACGTAAATCAGTGAGAATTTGTAGAAAATCTGCGGCAAATTGTTAACCTGTGGTCTTGTCCAAAACCCGGGTTAAATAGGTGAGCTAAGCAGGGCTGGTTAATTGATTAGATTAATCAGCCCTTTTTTGTGTGGGGGATTGTGTCTGAATTTATGGGTGTCTATTCAAATCTAACAAATTGTCATAAAATTAAATAATCGAACAACTGTTCCCTTCTCCGAGGGATGAATCCCTCTGCTAAAACACAAAACCTGATGAATCAGGTTGAAGACTTAGCGGTTTTTTCTCTCCTTGTTTCTTTTTGTTTAAATGAACTACGCCGAAATTGTTGTCAATATCGAAGCTCCGCTGGCGGGCACGTACCATTATTCTGTGCCGCGTGATATGCGCCGCTACCTGAAAATCGGTCATTTGGTAGAGATTGAGTTCGGCCGACGGGCGGCACAGGGGCTGGTGGTGAGCTTTGCAAATGATCTGAGGGAACTGGCGGCCGAGGATGAGGGCTTCGATGAAAGCCTAATCAAGCCGATATTGAGCACAATTAACAATGATCCGGTGGTGTTTGATTGGCAGATTGAGCTGGCCCGCTGGATGAGCGCTGAATATTTGGCTCCGCTGAACGGGTGTTTGCGCCTGTTTTTGCCGCCGGGGCTAACCCGCTGGTCTGATGTGACTGTGCAATTAAACCGGTATTGGGACGGTGAGGGGCGTTTGACGCCGTTGCAGGCGAAAATTGTGGAGCTGTTGCGCGAACATGGGGATTTGCGAGGGAAGAAGCTGCGGCCGTTGTTGCCGAAGGCTGATCGGAAAAAGTGGCAAACGGCCGTCAATCAGTTAGCCAAACGGGATATTGTGATTAAAGCCAGTGTGCTTGATCCGCCACGGCTGCGGCCGAAGGCGATCAAGACGGCCGAACTGATCGCTCGGCCGGAGCAGATTGTGCAAAAGTTGCCGGAGATCGGCCGGAAGAGCAAGCAGGCCGATGTGTTGATTTGGCTGCTGCTGAGCGGCGGGGCAACGCCGACGGTGGATGAGGTACTGGAGGGGAGCGGTCGGGATCAGGCAGATTTTGATAAGTGTTTGGCAGATGGTTTGATTGAGTTCAAGAAGGCTGGTGGCTTTTTGCCTGAAGAAGGTGGTTTGGCAAAATCTCTCACGGATACGGATTTAGGTGAGGATGTCGGTTCACGTACTACGGAATACGTTGCTTTGAGCCAAGGTCGGAAAGGCACAATTGGGGCGGTTTTAAAGTTGAAGAAGGGAGAAAGCTACGGCCGGATTATCGACTTTTTGGCGGCTGAGGCGCGGCCGACGAGCGTGGCCGAAATCTACGATGCGGCCGATGCCAATCTGACCCAACTTAAAAAGCTGGCAAAGTGGGAGATACTTAAATTTGGGGCAGAAGAGGTGTGGCGAGACTCGATGGCGGATCGGGACTTTACTCCGGCCGAGCCACCGAGGTTGACGCAGGACCAGGCACGGATTTGGGGGCGGTTAAAAGTGGAGATGATCGGTGCGGGGATTGAGTCTGAGGTCGAGGATGAAGACGACTTTGAATATTGGGACGACGATGAGAACGAGAACGACCCATCCATCCAAACTGAGTTTGAAGTGAAGCCATTTTTGCTCCATGGCGTAACGGGGTCGGGCAAAACTGAAATTTACATGCGGGCGATTGACCATGCTCTGGACGCGGGGCGGACCGCCATTGTGCTGGTGCCAGAGATTGCGCTAACGCCGCAGACGGTGCGCCGTTTTGCGGCCCGTTTTCCTGGAAGAGTCGCCGTCATGCACAGCCGTTTGAGCGATGGAGAACGATACGACACGTGGCGGCGGGCGCGTCAGGGGCTGTTTGATATTGTGGTGGGGCCGCGCAGTGCTCTGTTTGTGCCGTTGCAAAATTTGGGCGTGATTGTGTTAGATGAGGAGCACGACAACAGTTATAAGCAGACGCCGCCTGTCCCAGCGCCCTATTATCATGCGCGTGAAGTTGCCATCCAACTGGGCCAAATTACCGGCGCGGCCGTAGTGCTGGGGTCAGCTACGCCGGACGTGGTGACGTACCACAAATCACGGGCGGGTGAGTACACGCTGCTTGAACTGCCTCGGCGGGTGATGGGGCATCGCTTGCGCATC
>JAHDEN010000300.1 GCA_020628815.1 Chloroflexota bacterium
CATCACCCACAACGCTGACAACTTCACCAGCTTCGGCCGCAACCACAACCTGACCCGAGTTCAGAGCTGCTTGTGGCTCCATACCTGTACTAACCACAGGCACGTCTGGAATTAACAAAGGAACAGCTTGGCGCTGCATGTTAGATCCCATCAAAGCACGGTTCGCGTCATCATGCTCCAAGAATGGAATCAAAGAAGCTGACACACCAACAATTTGTCGGGGAGCAACGTCCATGAAGTCAACACGAGAAACATTTGCGAATGAAAACGCTTGATTCCGTTTTGCTGGAATACGACGGTCAACAAACTGACCACGATCATCAATTTTGGCATTACCCTGAGCAATCGTATATCGATCTTCTTCATCGGCCGACATATAAACGATTTCTTCAGTAATAAATGGCACAACAGCTACTTCATCAAGATTCGCTTTCTTGATCGCTTCAAAATGTGCCTCGGTAATTGTATTGCCCGCTTCAACAATATCGTCCCCGTTGTCATCTGTAATATCAGAATACGCATCGTGGCCGACCATTGCAGGATCATCTCCAGCATATTGGCCAATTACACGGCGATAAGGGGTTTCGATAAAGCCATAACGATTAACACGAGCGTAGGTCGCCAAACGGCCGATCAAACCGATGTTTGGTCCTTCAGGTGTTTCGATGGGGCAGATACGACCATAATGGCTGTGATGAACGTCCCGAACTTCAAAGCCTGCACGTTCACGGCGTAGACCACCAGGTCCTAAAGCCGAGATTGTCCGTTTGTGAGTTAGCTCTGCAAGCGGATTTGCTTGCTCCATGAACTGGCTTAATTGAGAGCTACCAAAGAACTCGCGAACGGCCGCAACAACCGGACGGATGTTAACCAATGAAATCGGTGTCACATTTTCGTCGTCTTTAATCGACATACGTTCACGAACAACACGCTCCATACGGCGAAGGCCGACGCGCAGTTTAGCCTGAAGTAGTTCACCCACTGTTTTAACACGGCGATTGCCCAAGTGGTCAATATCGTCTGGACGAGCTTCTAGGTTGTTAATGCGAACCATGTGGCGCAACATTTCAACAATATCTTGCTGAGTAACTGTGCGATGCTCACCTGGTACAGCGTTTTGCAAACTAAGACGTTTGTTTAGTTTGTAGCGGCCGACACGCGCAAGATCATAACGACGATTGTCATACAACTGCTCGTACAGATACTGACTAGCATTTTCCAAAGTTGGAGGGTCGCCAGGACGCATTCTTTTATAGAATTCGATCAGCGCCTGCTCTGCAATATTTTTATCTGGATCCCAAGCTGGCTCTTGCTCGATTGTCCCTGGCAGATAAAGATGTTCACCGTTGTTGTCAACATCTTCGAATAGGGCCATGATCTCTTCATCGGTCCCTTCTTTAATAAGAGGGTTGCCCAAGCCATCATCAACGGCCGCCATTGCACGCAAGAATAGCGTTGCAGGAACAGTCCGTTTACGGTTGAACTTGATGGTGAGATAATCAGTTTTACGAGTTTCAAACTCCATCCAGGCACCACGGTCTGGAATGAGTTTAGCCATCGCTAGAGGGCGGCCGGTCGCTTTTTCAGATTCTACTTCGAAGTAAGCACCCGGAGAGCGGATAAGCTGACTAACCACAACACGCTCGGTACCGTTAATAATGAAGGTACCAGAACCGGTCATGAGCGGGAAATCGCCCATGAAGATATCTTGAACGATCGGTTGGTCTAAATCTTGGCGATAGAGAAGGACTCGCACATAAAGTGGAGCCGCAAAGCTCATATCACGCTCTACACACTCTTCAACAGTGTATTTTGGCTCTTCAAACCAATATTTCAGATCAAATCCATCGGTCTCTGGAAGATCACATGGGAAATAAAGTTTGAGATCGCCGTTATAACTTTCGATTGGAGAAATCTCTTGAAATAGCTCAGTTAAGCTTTCCGCTTTGAACTGAACAAACGAATTAAGCTGAACGTCAATTAGTTTTGGCAACTCAAGAGTAGTTGTTGCCTTGGCATAATTCTTCTTTACGCGAACTGTCATTATTCAGATCTGCTCCTGAAAATGGGTTACTTTTCTGTCAAGCTCAATTCTATTTCTATTATTAGGAAGTAGAATTAAGCCATGCACTTGGTATAGAGCAAAAAATGGCTTACCCTTGTTCTGGGACAAAGCCTTGTAGCTGCTCAAATATTTTGTTAGTAACAATGAGGGTTTAACTTTTTATTGTCGAACAAGCGCAAATCGCCCATCAAATGGGTGAACGAAGTATCGTATCAGAATAAGTCAATATGTCAAAGGTTTTATGGGGATCTATAAAACAAATTACGATTCGCTTATTTTTAATCATTCAGTAATCAATTTCCTATAAATTGATTCAATCTGTTTAACGGCGGCCGACCATGTAAACCGCTTCTCGATACGCTCACGAACCAGCCCCCCTATCCGCGCTCTTTCGGCCGGATGATGGGCTAAATCCGCAACCGCCTTAGCTAGCCCCGCTACATCATGCGCCTCCACCCACACCCCCAACTCATCCAAGTATTCTCGGTGGACGTGGGTATCAAACGCCACAACAGGTAGCCCTAACGCCATGTAGTTCAAAATTTTACCGCTCCCTTCGGTCGTTGATATCTTAGCCGTGATCGCAATATCACCGGCCGCCAACATCAAGGGAGCATCATCGTACTTCACCTTGCCGGTAAAAGTCACGCAGTCGGTCACCTCATAATCACGCGCCATCGCCCGATAACGATCAACGTTAGGGAACCCCATAATCAAAAAATGGATCTGTTCACCTTGATCTTTCAACATGCGGGCGATTTGCAATAGATACGGGATTCCTTGATAGTCTGTGAGCAAGCCAAGATAGACAACCAAAGTTTGATCGGCCGGAATACCTAAGTTAGCCCGCACAGCCTGTTTCTGTGCCTCTGAAAAGAGACTCGGGTCAAACCGCTTAATATCCACACAGTCGACCAGTGGCTCAATCCGCTCATCTGGAACCCGATATTCGTAATGGAGAGAATGATGGGCCCGTTCGGAGCTGGTCAGAATCATATCCGGCCGCTGGTTGATAAAGCGCTCTGTGCGACGGATGAGCCGATGAAACGGGCTGCTGTGGCGCAAAAAGCCGTGATCAATCATTTCAGCCGTTAGACTGCCTTGAAAATCAAACACCAACGGTTTACGCAATAAAGCTGCCAGCACCCATCCAATCAAAGCCCCTTCGTGCATGTGAGCATGGATAATGTCTGGCCGCTCCTTAATGGCTACGCGCAAGGACTTGATCGCCAAATAAACATCAAAGACAACCTTATGACGGGACGAACCAACCTCGTAATCGACCCGATACGGGATCGGCGCAGTCCGTCGAATATCAAACCCCGGCAAATCACGCCCCTTGTAATAGGTAACAATGGTGACCCGGTGCCCCAAATTTTGCAGCGCCAACGTCTCTTCCATGATGCGAATATGGCCACCATAGTCACTAAAAAAGGATGTAGGCGCGATCATTAAGATTTTTATCGGTTTTTCCGGCTGAGTTTGACTCAAAGAGACTACCCCCGTCTCCTGCGATTAAACAATCCGCCCACAAACATATCTTTTAAGTTTTGGGTTTCTACTTCGGCCGGCAATCCCTCTTCCCACTGATTGTCTTTGCGGGTCTGGAGCCAAATATCACGATCAAACGAGCGTTCAGAAATCAGCTGCCCCACCGCTTCCTCATCTGTTGTTTCGATCCACCTTTTTATGTCAGACAACGCGGCAATATGTTGGTTAATCCAGTGCAATGTGGCGTTTTTATCAGCAAAGATAGCATTTGCCATCCCCTCGGCCTGATCCGAAAATTCGGCCGTGCTGTTGGCAAAACGCTGACCGGCCAAACGGCGCATATCGGTCCAAGCGGTTTGTGAATGCAACGCTTCGAACAACGCAAGCTGAGAGATTTTCGGGAGCAGATCAAGCGCGGTGGTATAGGTGTCGTATTCTGATGTGTCGATAAAGAACGGTTTGCCACCCATCACCCCACCCAGTGCGCGTACCGTATCCACAGCGCCACTATCAACTTTAGGTGATGGCATCAAGCAAAACAAGCTGTCACGAAACAGATCCGCATTAGCCGAGTTGAGCACATCAGAGTCACCAGAATCAAACGTGTGAACACTTTGCACAGGGGCTGCATTCACAAAGAACCCTTCGGGCAAATGTTTGTCGGCCAACGCTTGAATCGCTTGAGCTTTGGGAGATAGATGGGTGATCACCGCATGTTCCTGAGTCAGCTTCCCTATTAAAGGAAAAAGGTTCTCAGTTGCGGCCGAGTCTAAGTCTAAAATCAAAATGTCGGCCGATTGCAAAGCCGCTTCGACAGTTCGTTCATCACGGGCAAAAATTCCACGTTCAACAGCTTTAAGACCAAGATTTGGGTTGGTCGGATCATGCCCCACCCGCACAAGGTCGGGCAAGCCCGCCTTAACAGCAAGCGCCACAGACAAACTAGCCCGTGTTAAACCAATAAAAGTAATTGTTTGTGCTTGCATGAGTTCAGTGTGCTTTGCACCGGTATTCAGTAATCGGTGCCTTCGGCTCGGTGACCATACCGATCACCGACGCGAAGCGTACCGATTACTGACCCACCGGCATTTACCAGCCCATATCGTCAGCGACCCAACCGAGGTCGATGCTTTCGAGCGTTTCGCGGCTTGGGACACCTTCAGCATCCCAACCAGCTTGGTCATAATACATATCAATCGCTTGTTCAATTTCACCACGCTCTAGCAAAATGCCGTCGCTCCGGCCGCCTTCGAGCGCTTTTTTGAACAGCTTTTTCGGCAACA
>JAHDEN010000301.1 GCA_020628815.1 Chloroflexota bacterium
GGTGGATAGGTGGGACTGTTGGTGACGGCGTTTAAAAAATTCCATCGGCTTTTCAGTGCCGGTAATCTGCGGATTTTGCGCCCGCACCCATGCCCACGCAAAAAACAGCAGCGCAAACAATAGTTCAACTGTGAGCACGTAGTTCCAATTTTGCTGGATATGGGTTAAAAGGTTTTGATCTGTTTTCTGATAGAGCCAGACAGACACGCCCAAAAAGAGCAGCAGCCCAAACACAATCCCACCAACCGAATTGCCCGTTAGCCCGTAGCTTGAAATAAGCCAAAAGCTAAAGGTGGTCATAACCAAGCCGGTCATTTTGCTAAAGGCATACCCTTTATCAGGCAGCTTGTGAAACAGCCTGTAGGCGAAGGGGAGTCCCGCTGCGCCGATGGCCATTAAAACGAGCCAAAAGCGGAAGGCGTAAAAAATATCGGTAGAAGACATCTAGGTAATCTTGAGAAACTTAGGTTCTGTTGGCATTCTGCTAAAAACAAAATCGCTTAACGTTTTGGCCACAGATGCAAACAGAATTGCGCGGATATTTTTTTGATATCCGTTTAAACCTGCCGAATTCGCGGCTGAAAGCGAAATGTCAACAAAGCCTAGTTGTGGCATTAGTTTGTGGCAATAGAAGATGGAACCACTTGGTAAATTTTAGTTGTTGGATTGGTATAGACCAATGCCAATGTGCCATCTAAAACCATTTGGTCAAAGGTTTGGATATGCAGATCGCCGTAATAGGCTTTTTCGAGTTCGCCCGCATACACAAAGCTGACATCGTATTTGTTTAAAATTCGCAAGGTATCGGCCGGATTGGGTGACTGGTACAGCAAACTTACGTCAGCGATCCGGTTTGAAACCACTTCGCCCGGTAATGTCGGCCGCTGTTGGCGCTGGTGCCAATCCCAACCGACGATGGACGGCAGTCCGGTGTACATCGCAACCCGATTGCCAATTGAGCGATACGGGTTGGTGCTGTGCGCTTCAGCCACGACGGGCGAGCCGGAAATATTGCGCTGCATCCACTTTAAAGCTTCGTAATCACCCGCCAGGCTAATCTCCTGACCGCTGTCGTTATAGGTTACATAATCCATAAACGCCATTCCGTCTAGTGTGGGTGATGCGGAGTCTTTTTCCGGCCGTACTTCCCACTTGCCCCGTGTTGCCAGAACCGGATACAGACCGGCCAAAAAGACCAAGACGGCCAATCCAACCTGCCACACCTGTGCGGCGCGCGGGTGCCACAGCTCTTTTAGCTTGCCAAAAATGATGGGGAGCGTCGCGCCTGACACAATCGCCAGCATGAGCCATGACTGCATGTAGAACTTGAATACGGTGTTCATCCGGCCGATGTCCCCGTCGAGCACAAATAGCTCTACAAACAGGGTGAGTCCAAAGGCGGATGAGATCAGAATGTTGATCGTCCGTTTCGCGGCCGAAATATCCGGCCGGAGCCCCATCAAGCCCGAGATCAAAATCATGAGCAGCGCCATCGGCACCACCTCGACCTCGGCAAGCATAAAGCGGACAAAGGTAAGCACTAAAAACAGGCCGAGGACCAGCCCCAAAACGGTTTGGCTATTGAATCGATTTCGATTCTCCTCGCGGCTGTTCCAGTCTGCAAAGTCAACGAGCAGCCATGTGAGCGTGACCAGCAAAAACAGCCCATAAATGGTTAAATAATCTTGCAGCGATGTGGTTGAGCCTTCCCAACGTTTGACGGTGCCGTAGGCGGTGCCAAAGTTGCTCCAGAACGGTTCAAACAGCAGTCTTGAGCCGATAAAGAGGGCAACGGCGTTGACCCCGATCCGGCCGACTGTGGTGATTTTGATCCCATACGCTTGAATAGCAACCCATGTGAGGGCCAAGATGCCAACTACCAACTGAACCGGATAATCCCAGCTGTTGGTTGGGTAAAGCGACCCGATGGCCAATGCGCCCACAAACCACTGGAACAAAGTTAGCCGGTGGGTTTTTGAAAGCACGATAGAAACAGCCCAACCCAATGCCAGCATTGAGAGTGGCAGGGCGATCATGTGCGCGTGTAAGTCGCCGTATAAAAATGTAAAGAATGGGAATTCAGTGATCGGGGCAACTTCCCCCTGTGGCGCTTCGATAGCGCGGGAGGCGGCCCAGAACCACTCGCTGGGATCTATTGGTTGCGGGGTGTCTGCTCCGATCCGATTGAGCGCCCCGTTGAGCGCCCGACGGACCCAATGGGAGTCGATGTCGGCCGTGCTGGCCCTCTCCCACAGTAGCAAGACGATGTTTAGCTGATGCAAATTGCCCAAGATCAGCGTCGCGATGGCGGCAAACAGGCCGCCTCGGATCGCCAGGCTCTCACGTTTTTCGTCTGTTGGTTCAACTTCAACCCCAGAGACAAGTGAGTTGCTTAGCGGCCGTTCTTTTAACAGCCAGTTGGTCAGAGCTGATCCGATCCCAAACGCACCCAGCCCGGTTAAGCTAAACAGCATCGGCAGAATAAGGTTGTACGCCACGGTGGGCACAATCCCCAATAATAAAGTTGGGACCGCCGCAAAGACAAAGCCGTAATAGTAATAGTTGATGTATGACCCGGCGTGCCAAGGATCATACGGTGGGAAGGTGGATGATTTTAGCACGGCCGTGAAATAGGAGACGTCCATCGGCTTTTCACCACCGTAAAACAGATGCCAAACTTCGGGGTTACGTGACCGAATAAACAGCATCAAAATAAAGAGCACGATGCCGAGTGATTCGATAAAGAAGATTAGATTGCGTTTTTCGGTTAAGAAGGCTCGAATCGCACCCCCATTGCGCCGTTCTAAATAGAAGGCGGCGATCAACACCAACAGCGTGGCGATGATGAGGGAGACCCGGCCGAAATTGACTACACCTACGCTGGCACCCAGCCAAGCGAGCCACGAGATAAGCAAAAAGCCCAACGTTTTTGACAAGGCGTACCCACGATCTGGCAGCCCCTTAAACAGGGTGTAGCACAGCGGAAACGCTAAACGGCCGATGATGACAACCAGAATCCACCAAACAACCGCGGCCGCGAGCGGGCTATTCGACAAGAATCCGTCGACGGCGAACCGATCGCTAAACGAGCCACCGGTCTGCTGACGCGCAAACTGCTCACTGGTCAGAGCTAATCCGTTCGGCGTGCTGGCCGCCTGCTGCGGGTTCTGATAGAACGCTTTGCTCATATCAACTTCGTTGAGCACAGCGCGGGTATTTTCAACTGAATAGGTGTCGCTTTTCTTGAAAATCCAGACGGGTGGATGTTCGTAGACGCTAAACGATTCTTCAACGGCGAGCAGTCCCGGGATCTCGTTGGTTGCGGCCGGTTCTGTGCCGAACCCAACTCGGCCGGTCACATCGCTGATGCGGATCGGGCCAAAGCGGATATCGCCAGAAAATGTTTGGACTAGATCATATTCTAGCCTGCCGTCGAACAGAGAATCATAGTAATGGCCCATCAATGGGAAGGTGACTTCCATACGTGGGACCGTCCACATCGCCCGTTGGCTACTGATCATCACGTAGTCAGCATCGTTCAGCCATTGGTTGAGCTGTCCCCGTTTTTCTTCGTTGTCCCCATGGAACGTAGTCATCTGGCCGGTGGGGGACTGGTAGTAATATTGCGAGAATGGGTCACGGCCGTCGTAGCGCTGTGGCAGGCTGTCGTCCCAATGTTCGCTGGTTAAAACGCTGGTTCGCATACGCAAACCGCTCAGCCCACCGTGTGAGATTCGAACTTCGTACGACACATCTTGATCAAGCTGAACCGGTTGAATGGGAACTTCTAAGACGGTGTCGTTGAGGTCTGCGGGGAGCTGAATCGACCCTTGGCTGACGGTGTTTCCGGCCGGATCGCGCAGGCTAAGCTGTAGTTCAGCCCCATCCCCAATCGCACCTGTTACATAATTTAAGCGGATGGCGTTTGCCGTAAGCGGTTCGCGAGGCACAAAGACAAACGGGATTTCAGCCCCGCCCGGTGTCGTGTTAATGTCCCGAACCGGCAGCTGGTAGAACGGTTTGCCGGATGGGGTAGAGTCATCAAGAATCAACGTTGCGGCCGAAGGGACATAGTCAAAAATCCATTCAGTGGCGGCAACCCGAGTAATCGGCCGGGTGTAGACGCGTGAGAAGGCGAACGACCAGATAAAGCTGCCCAAAATCGCAGCGACGGCCGCAATCACAACTGCCGGGCGTAGAAGCTCGATGGCTAAATGTTTTAAGCGAGGCAAAAGTGGCAGGTCGCTGGCACCCATAACGCGTAGGCGAGAGAAGGTGCCGCTGAGCCGTGTGCTAATGTCCAATTCATCCCACAAAGTAAAAATGAGCCATGCGGCCAAAACGGCCAAGGCGGGATAGATGGGCAAAAAGTAGCGCATGATTTTGGTGAACTGCGTACCTGTGTATACAAAATAGATCAGAACCCATGAGACCGGCACCAAATGGACCAGCCACTGTTTCCGGCCGCTGACGATTTGCCATGTGGCCAAGCCCAACCCTGCAAACGCCAAAAAGCCTGCGACAGGCCCCATGCCCCAAATGGCTATGTTGACAAAGGGATGGATAAAGTCGGGCCGATCCATCCATTGCAAAACGGGGGGGAAAGTTGAGTCTGGGGAATGGAGGCGCAAAACCTCTTCGATGTCGTCGCGCCATTGTGGGTTAAAGCCGACAATCAGCTGAATGCGGTGAGACAGTGTGTCTGGCTGAACCCCTTGATTTTGTAAAATTTGGCTGTCTGCAAAGGCGTAGGGCATGGCGATGCGGAACATCATGAAGGTTGCCAATCCGGCCGTAAATAGCCCCAAAAACAGGGTGCGCCGAATGTC
>JAHDEN010000302.1 GCA_020628815.1 Chloroflexota bacterium
ACGCTGGACGCCGCCCAAACGATCACAACGGTCGAATTTTCGCCCGAATTTGAACGGGATGTTCTCATCCTAAATGAAGAAGATGCAGGGGAGAAAGCGACTGCGCGTGCCAGTAAACATCTGGATCACATGCGCCAGTTGGCTGGCACCAACCTGCGAGCCAAAATCGTCTCGCGCAACACGTTCCCCACGGGTGCCGGTATCGCCTCAAGCGCATCTGGCTTTGCCTGTTTAACGATGGCGGCCGCCGGTGCGCTGGGTCTTGAGCTCGACAAACCGGCCCTCAGCCGGATCGCTCGTTTGGGCTCTGGTTCCGCTTCTCGCTCAATCGACGGTGGGTTTGTCGAGTGGGCACCTGGCTCTACCCACGAAGATTCGGTGGCGTTTGAGCTGGCCCCGGCCGACCATTGGGACCTGGTAGACATTATTGCGATTGTGTCGCAGGACGAAAAAGATATCGGCTCATCGGCCGGGCATCCGCTGGCCCATACTAGTCCGTTTTATAAAGCGAGACTCGAAGAAGTGACCAGTCACACATTGCCCAATGTGCGGGATGCGATCATGCAAAAAGATTTTCACCGCTTTGGTGAGCTAATCGAGGAAGAGGCGATATCGCTGCATGTGGCCAGTATGACCTCGCGGCCGAGCATTCTCTATTGGGGTCCTGGGTCGATGGCGATCATGCACGCCTTGCGGCGCTGGCGCAAAGAGGGTGGTCCGCATGGCTACTACACGATTGATGCGGGGCCGAACATTCACGTGATTGCGGAGCGATCGTCGGCCGATGCGCTAGTGGCGAAGTTGAAAGAGATTCCGTATGTGGAAGATTTACTCGTGTGCGGGCCGGGGGCAGGGGCTGAGATTATTGCGAATGAATAGTACGTAGATCACAACAAATCCTATGGGAGCCGGTCTGGTTTATAATCAACACCTTGCGATGATCTACTTAGAAGCTGAAAAAGGGGATAAGCCCTGACTTTTTGAGAACCATTTATGAGCAAGCGAAAATTACCTATTCCTGACTGGCTGAAACGATTTTTAATTGAGGTTCGGTATCAGATCACCTCTCGGCCGTATCGCGGCACAGGCCGGATATGCCCTGTTTGTGAGCAAGAATCACAAAA
Organism: Chloroflexota bacterium; assembly: GCA_020628815.1. Classification (GTDB taxonomy): domain Bacteria; phylum Chloroflexota; class Anaerolineae; order Promineifilales; family Promineifilaceae; genus WTJY01. Next base: position 1,125 of record JAHDEN010000302.1, read on the forward strand.
ATTTAAGGAGCATAAAAAACGGTTGGAAGCTGAGTGCATCTATTGCAGGTCTCTAGAGCGTCACCGTTTTGTTTGGTTTTTTTTGAACTCAGACCCACATTTGCTTGCTCAAAATAACGGGCAGTTGCTGCATGTAGCTCCAGAGGAATGTTTGCAGCCTTTGTTCAAAAAACAGCTTGGAGCCAACTATTTGTCGGCTGACCTATTCAGCCCGCTTGCAATGGTCAAAATGGATGTTACAGATATTCAATATGAGGCTGAATCTTTCGGCGCGATTTACTGTAGCCATGTGCTTGAGCATGTGGCTGATGATCAAAGGGCGATGAGTGAATTTTATCGTGTGCTCAAGCAAGGTGGGTGGGCGATTTTAAACGTCCCTATCCATGGTGAAACCACATATGAAGACCCCTCGATTGTTGATCCGGCCGAGCGTTTAAAGCATTTTGGTCAAGAAGATCACGTTCGTATTTATGGTGCAGATTATGTAGAGCGACTGAAATCGGCCGGGTTTCAGGTTAAAGTTGTTACCGTGAACGATGTTGCCAATGCTGAGCAGATTGTCCAAATGGGGCTAACATCTGCAGCCGGCGAAATTTTTTACTGTACCAAAGAGTAATTTTCGCGAGCGCGTGAGTCCTACATGACTAAGTTTTGCACCTGTCTGGTCAAAGAAGCCGGTGCAGAATGGATCGATTGAGATTAAGGTTGTATGGAATCAAGATTGGTAAAACTCATTCTTAAACACAAAGATGAAGACGATGTCTACACTGAAACTCCGTGGGCGACTGACCTTGGTAGTGGCCTTTATCGGTTAGAGAATTGCCCATTTTATGCTTACAATGTTGCCTTTGGTGACGTCGTCAAAGCAGCTTATTCAGAAACAGAAGAAGGATTGCTTTTTGAAAAAGTAATCGAAAAATCTGGGCATCAACTGGTGCGAATAATTTTTGAATCTTCAGTCGAAGACGATGGGCCAGAAAAAGTGCATTTGAATAAACTATTGTCGATGGGATGCTCGTATGAAGGTGCGAACCCAACATATATTTGTTTAGACATCCATCCTGGAACAAGTCTTGAACAAATCAGGGTATATTTGATGGCACATGATCTTGAATGGGAACATGCGTCCCCATCTTATGATGTTTTGTTTCCCGGTAAGGTTTGAGAGTCGATGCAAGGTTTTTCAAGCATGGAGCGCCCTGAACTAAATTTAACAATTTCAGCGATAGATTTTTTAGACTTTTACTGGCTCAAAAATGAGCTGACCGGTTTTTGCCGAGAGAATGAGCTGTCTACCTCTGGTTCAAAGCAAGAAATTACAGCGAGAATCACCCATTTTTTAGAGACGGGTGAACGGCTAAAACCCAAGCCAAAAAGAAAATCAAACGGGAAAATGCCGGAGACCTTCACCCGTGACACCGTGATTGGTGAAGGCTGGCGTAACTCTCAAGGGTTACGCTCATTTTTTGAGGCAGAAATCGGGAATGGATTTCATTTCAACGTCTTTTTGCGCGACTTCATCACCAATAGCGGGGTGGGCAAAACTTTGGGAAATGCGATTGATGGCTGGCATGAGTCGAAGAGCCGGCCGAAGGGTAGCTCTGAAATCGGAGAGCAGTTTGAATACAATCGGCACATGCGTGCCTTTTACGATGCAAATCCTGGCGCTACTCGAGCAGACGCGATTGCGGCATGGAAAGCAAAGCGTTCAGGGCGGGCATCTGATCAAAATTAGGAAGAGGGAATATGAACTGGGTTGAATCTGTTTATTCAAAACACTATGAATGGGGAAATCTATTTGCTGGAGGCGTTGTTGATTATCATCATGAGAAGGCGGCCCTAGTGAAGCAATTGGCGGGGCCGAGCAAGAAACGCATCCTTGAATTAGGATCAGGCGGTGGGCAGACGGCGTGCGCAATGGCCAAGCTGGGTCACACGGTCGTGGCTGTGGAGCTGGTTCAGGGAGCACACGAAAACGGCCGAGCCTTGGCAAAAGAGCTGGGCATTAGCAATATCGAATTTATCCATGGGAATTTTTACAACGTAGACTTTTCAGACCGATTTGATGTTGTGTGTTACTGGGACGGTTTTGGGGTTGGGACCGATGAGGAGCAACACAAGCTACTCAAACGAATCGATGGCTGGCTGAAACCGGAAGGGTGTGCCTTGATTGATGTTTATACGCCGTGGTATGCGTCGTACACGGCCGGTATAGAATCCCCCATCAGTGCAATCGCGACCCGTCGATATGATTTTGATGCGGATCAATGCCGTTGGTTAGACAGCTGGTGGCCAATTGAGGACAAAGCGCAAATGGTGACTCAATCTTTGCGCTGCTACAGTCCGGCCGATTTGCGTATGTTACTTCAAGGTACAGGCCTCACTCTAGACAGGTACGAAGCTGGAGGTGCGATGGATTGGCAAAAGGGGGAGTATCACGAAAAGGCCCCTCTGAAAAAGGCGATGTACTACACGGCAAAGTTGATCCAAGAGTAAATTCTGTGGCAAGAGACGATTTGAAAGTAAACAAAATATCAATTGCGGCCGGGGGGATTGTTCAAAAAGACAATAAAGTCCTGCTTGTGCAAATCACCTACGGACCCAACAAAGGGATGTGGATGTTGCCTGGCGGTTATCTTGATGCGGGTGAATCTTTGGCCGAAGCGGCGATTCGAGAAGTAAAGGAAGAAACCGGCTTAGATGTAGAACCAAAGCGGATTGTTGGCATCCGGGATGGGGTGCGGCAAAAAGAAAGTGGCTTGGAAAGTAATCTGTATGTTGTGTTTGAGATGAAGCTGGTTGGGGGGACGTTGGCGGCCGATGAAGAGGAAGTGTCTGCGGCCGCATTTCACAATGTCGAGGATATTTTGATGTCTGACCAAGTTGTCGAATTAAGCAAGACGATGATTAAAAGCAGCCAGAATCTGGCGTCTGGGTTGAACTCATCTCAAGACCAAATTGTGGTTAATGATAAGTATCGAGTGTATTCTGTTTATGATTAGCGCAAAATTGAACAGACATCGGAAAACATATGAAAGTTTCAAAAAATTGTTATGCGGTTAGTGGGTTGGCATTTCTGGCCCCGTGGGTTGTGAATGCGGGCATTATTGCTGGTAGCGAAAAAACGCTGATTATCGACACCGGCGGCAACATGCTGGCCGGGCAAACGATCTTTGGCTATGCCACGGCCGTTAAGCCCGACAACCGACTTATGGTGTTTAACTGCGAACCCCATTTTGATCACATCGGCGGTAACGGTTTTCTCAAAGACCAAGGGGCTGAACTGTATGGCCATCCTGAAATTAAACGAACGGCCGAAGGGCTGGATGGGGAAAAGGGGGATATCAATCAGAGCATTATTGACCCTGCTCGCAAAGCGGCCGGTGAAGAAGAGGCTTTCTTTGTCGGAACCAGGGTTGTCAATCCGGATCACACTGCGGTAGCGGGGGATGTGTTTGATTTAGGCGGTGTAGAAGTTGAAATTTTAGCGACACCCGGACACACCGCCATCAACCAATCTGTTTATAACCGAGCCGAAAAGGTGCTGTTTTGCGCCGACTGCATCGTGACCGATTACATTCCAAACTTGGCGGCCGGGAATCCCGATTTGTGGCAACAGTGGTTGCAATCGCTCGATATGATCGAAAAGCTGGCTCCGGCCGTTGTGGTGCCGGGCCACGGCCGG
>JAHDEN010000069.1 GCA_020628815.1 Chloroflexota bacterium
TTATTCTTTTGCCTCTTTCCAATTCTCGTGATGAGAGTAAGCGATACATCACACATGAACATTTTAAGTGGCTGATCTTGTTTGGACAAGATGTGTCTGGCTATCGGTTGTATAGAAAACAGTAATTATTCAGCACCTTGTGTAGGGGTCGACGCCGTCGGTGTGGACATTGGTGGCTTCGATCCATTTGTGCCCCGATGGCGTCGACCCCTACGGCAAAATTCGCAACCTGTTGAATAGTTTCAGAAAATAAAAATAAAGAGGCCGAATAAAAATCCGGCCTCTTTTGGCTCTAAAACGAGATTAGAATCAGTTGATCATTTAGCGACGGACCCGAATATCCAAGATGTATGGGAAATCTATAGCGACGCCATCAACAACATTGTCGATCACGCTGTATAGTCCGCGCGCACCTTTAAACACACCTGTGCCAGATCCGTTGATAAATGTGTGAACACATCCACCGTCAATCTGATTGGTGAAGTTTTCGCAGTCTGTTTGGGTTGGGAACGTAGCCTCGAACCAATACCTTGTGGTTAAGGTTCCTGTCCGGCCGTCGATCTCACCATCGTCAGAAAAGGTGCCAATAAATAGCTCATTTCCTTCCTCGTAATAGTTCCAGTTCCCGTCAGCACGCTCGCTACATCCGGCCGAGTCTGGATTGGCGTAGGTGTACAAACATCCTTCTAAAGCACCGTTAAACTTAAAATCAAACCCTTCGGTATATGCGTTGCCGCGCAGGGTTTCAGGGATGTCATCCTCGCACTCACCAGGGGCGGCAAAGTTCATAACACCAAGCTCACGGACCCTATTTTTTTTCCTGTTATTGTTGCCACCTGCTTCGGCCGCGCTGACGATTGTAAACAAGGCGATCACACCCAAAATAGCGGCGAGAAATAAAAACAATCTCATTTTTCGGCTCGAATTTTCAGAAGTATAAAAGTTGCTCATCAGTTTGTTTCTCCTAGTAGTTTCAAATTTCGAACAGGGTAAATTGGAATGTCTGAGTAAGCATGTTTGTCTCAAACACGCTGTGACACCTGTAGTGCTGGGCCGGTTATTTAAGCGAAAAATCTGCTCCTTGCTTTACTCACTTGATGTAGGTTATCCAGAGACTCTAAGTCCTAAAAAAATATGTAGCGCCCTCTTCGGTGGTTGTTGCGTTTGTGTATCCGGAACTGGTTTGATTTTAGGTTTATCCAGAGGCAGGCATCAAGAGGTTTTTCGGCTTTGTATCACTTTTGTATCGTTAAAAAGGCTCTGTTAATGCAGGATCAGGCGGTTGAGTGGTTCAAACTTGATCTTGGGTGTGTGTTTCTAGACTGAGGTCTTCAATGCAAAAGCCGCGGCCGGTAAGATCAATTTAAACGTAGACCCCTGATTAACTTGGCTCTCAACCTCAATTCTGCCCCCAAGTAGCCTCGCTGAGTTTTGCGCAATCGATAAACCTAAACCGGTGCCTTCAAAACGACGAGACTTTGAGCCATCAACCTGATAGAAAGGGTTGAATATTGTTTCTAATGCATGTTCGGGAATCCCAACACCACTATCTTCAACTGCGAAAACAATAAATTGATTTAAAGGGCCCAGCTCCTTAGCCACAGTTAGAGTTATTTGACCATCCTGCGTGAATTTTGATCCATTGCTCAATAAATTCTGCAAAATCTGCATCACCCGTTCCCGGTCAGATTGGATTAAATCTTCGGCCGCAGTTAGCTGGTTCTGAATGTGCAGTTGATTCCCATTTTGTTTAACAAGGGACGCTGTCTGCACCTCAATTTCTTCTAACAAAGCTGAGATTGAAAAGGCTTCGTAGTGCATGTTTTCTGCGGCCGCCTCAATTTTTGCCAAGTCCAAAATGCTGTTGATCATATCTAGCAAATTGCGGCCGGCATCTGTAATTTTATGCAGATCATCCTGATGATAATCCTCAAACCCATCCTCTTCAATTTCTTCCTGCAAAGCTTCGCCATACCCAATAATTGCGTTTAGAGGAGTGCGTAACTCATGGCTCATCGTGGCTAAAAAATTTGATTTGGTCATGCTCGCATCTTCTGCGCTCTTTTTTGCGGCCCGCAAATTTTCATTAATAGAGTTGATTCGGCTGTATGAGACCTGAAGCAAAATCACTGAAACGCTTAAACACAGGCTAATTGAAAAGGCGCGCTCCATTGAGCTTAGGGGGCTAATCCTGTCCAGGTAAAAACCGGTTTGTTCTAAGTAAAGTAAGATCCAAATCCAACCAAGAAGCAACACCCCGATAATGGTTAAGATATGTCGGTCAGCAAAGTATGAAATGATCACCAGAAATGGGAAGAGGGCATAAATACCGATGTCGTTTAATCCCAAATCTAGGGTGATGCTGGTGGTTAAGGTCAGGATCAGCGCCGTTGTGATGATTGTGACCGACTTGTACATGTGCCCCTGCTTTAGCACAAACAATCCATAGATTGAAGCCAGTAGAAAAATCGCCACAAGCGTAAAATTGCTCCAATCTTGTCTTGGCCAGTAAGTAATCAGAAATATGATGTTAAACGGGATCGCCAGCAGATAGGTTGCGTTCAAGGCGTGGGCGCCAAACTGAGTCGCCCAATTGTCGAATTTAGGCGTTGAGATAATCCAGTTTAAAAATTTATTCTCGACTTTTTGCATAAAGCTACTGTGGACCGTTCCAGCCGGTGATTGTTGAGAGCTCAGCTATTAGCTGATTCACTCGGTCAACTTAACAGGGTACTAGATTACCCACCACCTTTGAATGGTATATTTGGTTAAGTGTGTGTAGCTTTTATGTGTTTATCTGCGTTGAATTTAGGTTGGTTGGTTCAAAATCATATCGGCCCCTTTTTCTGCAATCATAATCGTGGCACCGTTGATGTTCCCAGCCACAATTTCTGGCATCACAGAGGCATCAATTACCCGCAGATTTTCGACCCCGTGCACGCGCAGATTTGGTCCAACCACAGCCATCTCGTCGACCCCCATTTTGCAACTGCCTGCAAAATGCCACGTGGTTCCCAGCTTGTCTCGTAACCACGCCATGATTTCATCATCTGATTGGATGTGATCACCCGGCTGTACTTCGGCCGTGACATAGCTCTGATAAACCTTGGTCTGGATCATGCGGCGGATCAGCTTCACCCCATCCAAAAAACTTTGTCGATCTTGCGCCTGCTCAAAATAGTTGGGCTGAATGATGGGATACGCCAGTGGATCGGCCGATTTGAGCCGGATGTGCCCCCGATCTTTCGGCCGACACAGGCTCATCGTCATGTAAAAATCTCCGCCGATGGGGGAGTGATGGGGTACGGGGCTTGAATAGAGTTGCATGTCGGGCCGCTCGTACTCCGGCCGAGTGCGCACAAAGGCCCCGACCGATCCCCAACTCATGGCGTACAACCCGGTGCGAGACTGCTCGAACTCAAGTGCGGCCGCCTGCAAATCTTCCTCCGGTACCCGCATGGACGGAGAGCCGCTGTAGCTCATGACAACTTGAGGGTGATCTTGCAGATTTTCGCCCACTCCCGGCAGATCAACCGCTACGGGAATTCCCATCTGCTTAAGATGCTTGGCCGGGCCGATACCAGACAGAAGTAAGAGTTGTGGCGAATTAACCGCCCCTCCGCTCAAAATGACTTCTTTGGCGGCCGAGGCTTGCTTGAGCTCACCTTCATGGATGTATTCAACACCGGTTGCGCGGGTCCCATCCAGCAAAATTTTTGTGACCTGAGCATAGGGGATCGCGGTTAGATTGGGCCGTTTGAGGGCCGGTTTGAGCCAGGCATCGGCCGCTCCCCAGCGTTCATTGTTTTTGCGCGTGTACTGGTAGGCTCCAACCCCGTCTTGCGTCTCGCCGTTGAAGTCAAGGTTGTGTGGCAGGCCAAACTCAACCCCGGCATCGATAAAACGCTGGATGTTGTCAGATACAGGCGAAACAGTTGGGAGTTTGTCGATGTAGAGCTCTCCGCTGGTGCCGTGATATTCATCTTGGATCTGCTGTTGATTTTCAGACTTTTTGAAGTAGGGGAGCACATCTTCATAGCTCCATTCTTCGTTCCCCAGCTCGGCCCAGCGATCAAAATCCCACTTGGCTCCGCGTATGTAGATCATGTTGTTGATGGCGCTGGAGCCGCCGAACGCTTTGCCACGAGGCCAATCGAGCCCGCGGCCGTTTAGCTGTGGCTGTGGTTCGGTTTGATATTGCCAATCAACCTCGGTGCCAAACAGATCGCGCCACAGCCATGGCACGCGCATTTCTGGCAGGGGCTCTGGCCCGCCCGCCTCGAGGACCAGCACGCTATTTGCTTCGTTTTCAGATAGTCGGTTGGCGAGCAAACATCCGGCCGAACCTGCACCAATAATAATATAATCAACCATGGTGCAGATTGTCTTTTAAAAATGGGATTTGGGCTACTTCGTTTCGATAATAATTTCCGCTTCACCGATTTGGGTGTCTGCGGTGATAGCGGTTGCCATAATGCGCCATTGCCCGGCCGATGCTGGTAGTGTGAATGTGGCTTGGGTTTTGCCTGCAAAATCGGTGACCAGATGGGGTGTCCACGCTGTTTCCGGACGAAAACTGATCTCAGGTGCATCTGGCAATGGACTATGCCAATTACAACCACGGCCGAAATCTGGGCCTAAATACCGTTCACCAGAAAAGGTGTGAAACACATTTACAGTGTGGGAGCGAGCCGCGTAAAACTGATCGAGCGACTGTAGCTCGGAGAGAGGGTATATGCGTTGAATAGCCTCTTCTTGGAGCACAAGCGACACTTCGGCCGAGACGGGAACTCCTTGCTCGTTGGTTACTACGACTTCAAATGTAGCCTCTTCTCCTAGCCCGTAAGTAGGTTGGTTGGGAACGATCTGCACATTCAGCCTTTTGCCTTGCACCGGTGAAAATATTTCAGTTGTTGCAGTCCGTAAGACTCGGTCAGATATACTGAAATTGGTTAGTTTTAAATCTTCTAATAGTGCCGCTTTAGTATCTATTTGCTCAAATGCAGAGACGGTCACAAAAACATTGGGTGAATCGCTTTCTGCAATAGTAAGCGCGACTTGGGTCGTTGGAGGTGTCAGCACAATTTCCTGATATTGTCGCACCTCTCCCCGTTCTACAAGTAGTAGTGCTGGGCCACCAAAGGTGGAATTGATTGTGACTTGAGCCTGCTCGCGTGAAATATATTTATCCTTGTCAGTCTGGATGGTGAAGTCACCGCTGTTGAGAGGTGGGTGAATCTCATCTTCTTTAAATTCAGGGATCTCAAAATCTGAACTGTTGCCTCCGGTAGAAATTGACAGATACTCACGCACCTGTTCTCCCTCAACCTCTAGCCTCACCTCTAACCAGTCGTTCTCTATTGTGTCTGAAAGCGAAAAGCTATCATTTACTGTGCCAAAATTGGAGATGATTAGCTCTTGTGTGTAGATCGGGTTGTCAGACGGGCCAACTTCAACGCGCACAGGGGTTCCGGCCGGATTAGTTGAAAGCAATCCACCATCTAATTTACGGATAAAGCTTTTGAAGTGGACCGTACTCCCAGGGGCGTAGACCAACCGATCGGGTTGAAAAATAACCGCATATCGGTTTTCTGCGTAACCTGAACCGCCCCACTTGTTATAATTTAGACAGACCCAATCAGATCCTAAAGTCTGTCGATTTGTGTCCCAATCATCTGTTAATCCTGTTACTGTTAGCTGGCCATCAACTTCGGCCGTTAGTAGAAAAGGTTCATTCAGACCGGCCGTTGAAAAAGCATGTTGCGCAAACCCTTGAGCATCGATTGGTTGTTGGCTGACGATAGCTCCCTGATTGTTCCAAACCGTTGTCATACCGCTGGTGGCTTGCCCACCATTGTGATTTTGTATCCAAGCCGAGATTTTATCTTCTGATCCTTAGGCAACGAGCGAATAATCAGAAATGAGCAGCAGGATCAGGTCTTTGTTATGGTCATATTTGGCATCTACCTCTAGAAAATACAAGCCCGGCGGCACGTTAGCGGGTACTGTCGCTTGGTCAATGTTGTTGACCGAGTCGAGGGTAATCGTCGTCATGTGTTGCCACGTATAAACAGGCTTGCTGTTGTTTGGTAATAATGGCTCCGGGGTAAACATGTGGTTGATGTCGGCCGGATACAGGTTAAATGTGATTTCGGTGGGGCGGGCCTTGGTAAACCGAAATTCAATTAGGCGATCACCATTTGCTTCTAAGGCTTCAAACTTTTGATTTGTATCTAATTGATAGTCAGGGGAGAACGTGGCTAGCGCATAATGATAATCTCCAAGATCCCCCGGATTAACTCCAGGAGCATCAAAGCTCCAAAACTCCGGTTGATTTAACAGCAGCTGATTTTCTGCGCTCAGAATCGTTCCGTTCAATCCAAATTCGACCGTTGAATTATAGGCAAACGGCTCAGCCGGCCAGTAGACAAATGTGTTATCGCGCCACTCAATCTCTCCTCCAAGATTCGGCTGTATTTCAAATGCTTCTTCCACAGAGGCACGGTCAATGCTTTGCGTAAAGTCGATGCGGATCGGATCAAAACGGGATCCCGTTTTTGTCAGTGGAGCCACTTGATCAATTAAACCTGAAACCGAGTGGAGGGCCGGTTGCTCAAAAAAGCGAGGTTCTCCTTTGTCTACAAAGCTCCTAAACGATAGTTCGTAATCATTTAGTAGAGGGATCCCATTCAGATTAACGGCCGATGTTCCAAGGTTGGCTGTATATTCAATAGTGGCGTTCAGTGTCTTTGAGAAGACGACTTCCATCCTGTCTGCCTTTGGCCATTCAACCGCATAATCCACCTCGGGCGTAATGCTAAACGCCTCGCTGACACTGCTCTGTTCCATGGGTTGATTAAAGTTAATATAAAGCCCAACTAATTTTGTGCCACCATCGGTGCGTAGGCCAATGCGGGTCGAAATAGGGGATGGGTAGAATGCGGCTATTTCTATCTCATTATTTTCCTCATTATTTTCGGTTTGAGCCGAACGAGCTGGCTCACTTGTCTCGGTAGGCTCGGGTTCATTTATAACTTGAACCTCCATTTGCTGGGGGGCGACAGCCGGCTCTACTAAGGAAACCTGTTCGTTTTGGCAGGCTGTAACAAAAGTCAACAAGATGGAGAATAGGGTTTTTATATAGGAGTTCATAATGTGTTTGAGGAGATATTTGGGTCGGTTAATCTGGTTCTCATGTTAAATGACGGGCACCTATTGATCTCAATTGTTCATATATTGAACATCGATGATTCCCCTACGCTTGCTAAATTTGCATGGCGGATAAAGAAGCCGTGAATTAGATCAGGTTGTCTCCGGCCGTAGCTTAACTGTTAAGGTGGTGTGGCTAAAATCCGAAAGGCTATAACCGTGCTTTTCAAATTGAAAAAGCACCAGCCTGCTATCAACCAATATCTTGGAGAAAAAATGACATCATTAACGACGTTAATTGAAGACGAGTCTAAACGGAGCAACATCGTTGCTGACTGCGTGACAACCTTAGAAGGTGAAATTGAAAACAAGTCTGGTGTGACCGGCTTGGCGATTAAAAACGGCTACAAGGCTGTGGCCAATCAGCAGGAAGGGCAGCTGATTCCAAATGCGATTAATAAAATGTTGCCCCGCTTTGTAGAAAAGCTAGATGCATATTATCAAGATTATTTGCAGCTGGATGCGGGCTCTCGGCCGGAATTTTCCAACTATCTAGTGAGTCGTGATGCTGAAGTAACCGAATCTTTGCTAGAGGTAACTGACTTTAGAGCGGCAAATACCAATCGGGCCGTTTTGGCTAAGGCTTACAGCGCCCTACGGCCGATGGCGGCGAACCAAGTCAAACAAGGCTTACCGCTGGTGGGCGATATCGTGCAACGGCACGTTTCTGCCTAAGTTGCTTGCTTACAGGGAGCGGCGATTGATTGGTCTAATTCCATTTAAAAATCAGATTTGATCCAAAATATGTTGAGTATGCTCAATTTCATGCTCGATATTTACCTGTTTCCAAATCGCTAAGGCCTTTTCAATCGCCTCTCTCGCTCGTTCTCGTTTCCCATCGTCGCGCAACGTTTCCCCTAAGGCGATATAAGCGGGCGCCTCTCCCCAAGGGTCTTTATTTTGTTGAGCGGAGCCTATCGCCTGCAGGCAGAACTTCTCTGCTTTAGAAAACTCCATTTTTGTTCGGCTAAGATGGCCGAGAATGTATAAACAATAGGGGCGCACAGCCGGCTCTTCACGCATCAGCCCTGCCTGTGCGTATTCTTCTGCTTCTGCATGCCTTCCAAGATAGAAACAGGCTTCCGCTAAATTCGCTTCGTTAATCGCCAGCCAATAAGAGTGGTTGATCGTTTTGTAGAATTCGTAAGAAATTTCGGCCGGTTCTATCGCTTTTTCATACTGGCGTTTGGTCAAATAGGCATAAGAGATGTTGCTGTTGGTAACCCCCACCGCGCAGACTGTGTTGCCGGTTTTCCGATGTAGCTCCCCCGCCTTTTTGAAGTGTTTTACGGCCGCCTCTACATGTGCGTAACGTGCTTCCATTACTCCCAAAGCTTCATATAGCTGTACTAATTTTGATGGGGTTGTAATTTCTTTTGCCCCGGCTAAGGCATTTGCATAATGTAACCTAGCATTAGTGTAATTTCCGGTGGCGTCTTCCAATTGCCCCTGCAAAATATTTAAGTCAAACCGAGCTAGTGCGATTTCCCGATTCGCTTGCTGGATATCACTTAGATGAATATAGGCTCGTCTTGCAATATTCATTCGCAAATTAACCTCTTGGGTAACCGAAATGTTCTCTACAGCTTCAAGGCTTTTACGATACTCTTCAAGAGCTTTTTTAACTTGTCCTGAATCAGATAAAAGCCAAGCACTCAGTTCTTGAGCCATTGCACTGCTCATGTGATTCTCTGGCCAACTTACATTATCCAAGGCTTGTAACCCTACAGACATAGAGCCATTGAAGGCACTAAGTTGGGCAATGATGAGGGCTAAGGCTTTTTCATCATCTGATGTGGCAAGAGTGCTACCCAGGAGCGGGCTGAAAATTGAGGTTGCAAAGCTAGTTTGCCCCTGATTTACTTCTATCGCCCGATGAGTGTACCAAGTCCAAATAGCCAATTCAGGCTCCTCGCCTTGGATGTAGTGATAAGCGGCGGTTGTAAAACGGCTTCTTTCAGCTAACAAATTCCCAGCTTGAATATGAAGATCTTTTCTGATCATAAGGGGAAGCTGGTCGTAAATGACTTGGCGCAACACTGGCAATATGGCGATTGTTCCCTCTGAAGATTCTTCGAGCAGACCTTGATCAATAAGCTGGTCAATTTGTTTCGGATAATTTCGCCAACTATCCTTTGGCCCTCCAGTTGGAAACACTGACAAAGATTGCAAAATCGCCACTTCAGTTTTAGCCAATCGACTGTGCAAGCTGCGCCAAAACCATTCGAGAGTGATTGAAGACGTGAGTTGTTCCATTGTCTCGGAGATAGGCATTTTTTGTTGTTGTAATATCCCAAATAGACGCAATAAAAGTGGATTGCCACGGGTCAGCCGATGTAGTTCAAGAGACGCCTCAGGGGAAACGTCTGCACCGAGGTGAGTCATAAACGGGCCAATTTCATCTTGGGGAATTGGGCTCAATTGAATTAGTCCGTTTGGTTCCGGTTCAAATAAAATCTTTTGCCCCATCAAGAGCATTGGGCTTCCATACCGATCCATCTGAGACCACTCATTTAAAAAGCCGCGTAACTGGATCGTTGCTTCTGAATCATGCACTTCATCGGGCAATAGTAAATCGATCTCATCAAAGCAAAAAAGTGGAGGATGATCTTGTAACAGTTCAAGGTGCTGCTGCAAGATCATCAACGTTTGTTTCGGTTGGGGAGGGTCGGTTCGGCCGGAGAGATATAACCAAAGATCAGACGCACCTCGCTGATGCAGGAAAAACCCGAGCGCAAAAATCAGTTGCTCTAGGCTGTCTGTTAATTTCGGTTGGAACGAATACCAAAATACCCCATGCTTCCAGTTTGAGGCCACAGCCGCACCAAGGCTTGTCTTACCCAACCCCCCTCCACCCACAAGATGAACAATCCCCCCCTGCTCCAGTTTATGGATCGCCTGATAACGCTCTCTATCCCGACCCACCAGCGGCCTTGGACTAGGTTGCTCTATTTTTAGGGCTGGTCTCAAATTTTTCACAATTTCAATTCCGAGCGTTTCAACCGCACGTTCAAGATATCGATAATAGGTTGAGCGGCCGACGGCCAGCGTTTTGACTACTTCACTCTGTTTCGGTTGTTCCAGGTCGAAATAGGTTAAGAGCAAAACGGTTTGGGGTTGATTATCTAGACCGCTTTCAAACCCTAATAAGCCAATCGCTTCCCAAATCAAAGCTTGAAGCCTGTTTTTTGGGATTTCCGTCCATATACTCCAAAGATCTTCTAATTTTTGATCGATATCAGATCTGCCAGATTTGTGGAGTCTGCCTCTCTTTTCTGCGCCCAAAATTGGACCAGCAAAGAATACAGAGCTGAGTGGGGAGTTTTTATCCAGCCATACATCATCAGCAATATGCTCTAATGTTTTGCGCAATGTTTCCAGAAAAAGGTCAGGTGATGAGCGGACCGGTTCTATCTCTTTGTCTTTAGACATAGCAGATATTCCTCTTAAATGTAGGTAGGTTGGGACTAAATCAGGAAAAAGCGGGACTTTTGTCCACTTTTAGTAGGCGATGATTATTATAATGAATTTTATTGAAAAGCTGAACTTAAACTTTATTTAAGTCGAGCTACAACATTATTTTGAGTTTGAATAAAAGGAGAAATCTAATGTCAACCATGACGACAATTGAGCCTAAGCGATGCCACCTCAGAATCGGCATATTCTTGTTTGTCGGCTTATTCTCCCTTGTTTTATCCGCCTGTTTTGGTGGAGATGAGGAAGCCAACAACGTACCGGCCGCATGTTTACTCGACAGTGGAGAACCGGCTGAACCACTCCCATATCCCGGTGCTTGGGCCATCGTGCTCAACTTTAATCATGAGCCATCAGCCACCCATACGCAAGTTTGTTGGGCGGTACGGGATGAAACTCCAGAAATGGAAATCACCTACATAGATGGTTTGCGTTGCCAAGTTCGAAAAAACGTTAACAATGTGATGGTTGGTGACGGTCAAGCTGATTTTGATGGCCATTTTCACATCGCCTGTCCCCGACGTGACCCTGAAATTGAGACGGTTAGACGATATGACACGTTTTATGTGCATGCAGAAGCAATTTTCCCAGAAGCTGATGCAGATTATCCGCTGGTTCGACACCGAAATCTCGCGATTAGAACGCGTTTTGAAGGGCCAGACAGTGATGGGAACTGGAACACAACGGTGCGTAGCCGCTTTGGCGATCAAGTTTTAGAAGAAACAAACTTGATTTCTGAGTTCCCCAACAGACGCCGGAATTACAATTCATTTCTGTTTGAAGGAAAAGCGTCACATTTGGTAGACCGTGAAATAATCGGACCAGGAATCCCTCTCGATACGTTTGAGTTTGATTTTGCCGAATTGATGTTTATTGGAGGTGGAGAAAACTCATGGACCTTATACGAAATGGTCATTGATCCACCTGGACACTGTGGTGGCTGTTTCAACTAATTCATAGGTCATAGAAAGCTACAATGAGCTTAAAAAGCCGCTTCATTTGTGAAGCGGCTTTTTTTGTTTATACCCTCGGTTCAGAATGACGGTCATCTCTTTTTAAGTAAAAAAACAATGTAGAAGTTGGGACTTTTTTGCCGATCATCGGGACTTTAACTATAGAAGCGTTCGAGCCACTTTCCTAGAATGATTGAGATGGTCGTTTTGAAGCTCTTGCTAGCAAGTAAAGAGCGATCAGACCGCCAAGATAACTATTTACGAAGGTTATCTATCTCATTTGCGAGATACCGGTTCCCAGCATGTTCCTAGCTCTTCCCCCCCCATTTTAGTAGCCGCTCAAAGGAAATGCTGGAGCCACTGTTTAATCAGAGTCGAGACGCTACGTGTTCTACACAGAAGGAGTATTAGTTATGAAATCCCCTGCGATTTTTTCAGCGTTACAGGCCCAAAAACGGCCGAATAAAGAGGAACCACCTGCATCTGAAATGAAGGAATTCAAAGAATTCAAGAGAGGCAAAAATATGAAACAGAAAATTAAGCTATTAGCGATATCTAGCATCTTTCTGCTAGCCGCTATCTTACTAATCAACGGCCGGGGCGACGCCACAGCCGGATCTTCCGCACAGGTAACTTATGTTGTTACAACCGACGATGACCATGACGATGGGCTCTGCCGTACTGATTGTACCCTTAGAGAAGCGATCAATGCTGCAAATGACAACCCTGGGTTGGATACGATAGTCTTTCACATTGAACCGGATAGTGGCGATGATTTTGTGACAATCCTACCGGATTCAGAGCTACCCCCAATTACAGACCCGATCGTAATCGACGGAGCGACAGATCAGGGTGTTGTTGGTCTTACACCCACTCAATGTGCTTCAACCACTGAAGATTCAAATATGGCGATTCTTCTGAATGGCATTTTTGCAGGGAGTGGCGCTTCGGGTCTGACATTAAACGGGAACAGTGACGGTAGCACGATTCAAGGGCTGGCAATTATCCAGTTTGATGAAATTGGCATCGAAGTCAATAGCACCAACAACCATATTCGTTGTAATCACATCGGTGCTAATTTAGATGGCTTTGATGGAACACATGGTAATCACGATAGACCCGGAAATGGTGATGCGGGGATCTGGTTGTCCCAAGATGGCAATATGATTGGCGGTGAGTTCTTCTCTGATCGAAATGTTATTTCAGATAATGGTGGAAGTGGTGTTGTGATTAATGCCAATAGCGATTCAAACATCATTCAGTCGAACTTTATCGGCGTTGCGGCTGATGGTGTTACCCCTCTTGGGAACTATCGACGAGGCATTACCATTCACGGAGATACGAACCTAATTGGTGGCATTGAACCCAGAAAACGGAATGTGATTTCCGCCAACTTACGAGATGGGATTTGGACCGACCATGAGAATGCGGTTGGTAATTCAATCAACAATAACTACATTGGCGTTGACCGAAATGGGGCCCCTTTAGGCAATGCAGAAAATGGAATTTATTTTCATTTAGGTAGCGAAAATTTGGTTGGTGACCGCGCTCCAAATTTAATTGCGTATAACGGCCAAAATGGAGTTCGAGTCGGGGTTAACTCGGCCGGAAATACTCTAGATGTAAACGAGATTCGTGACAATGCGGAGCTTGGTATCGATCTTGAAAAAGAAGGCGAGCAAAGTGGAGATATCACCCTAAACGATCCTTTGGGTGACCTTGACGTCGGGGGAAATCGGCTTCAGAATTTCCCCAATCTTACATCGGCTGATGTTATTGGAAATATTGAAGGTTCGTTTCAAAGTACTCCAGGCAATTACTTTATTTCCTTCTATAGCAATGAAAGTTGCCCAGGCGGGTATGGCGAAGGGGAAACATTTATCGAAACCATAGAAATTTCTGTACCTGAATCTCAACCTCCGGGTCCAATCATTCCTTTGGTACCAGTCAGTATTGACATTCTTCTTACCCAACCGCTCACGGCCGGTGATTACATCGTAGCAACAGCAACCCGAGAAAGCACCGGGGATACATCTGAATTTAGTGCCTGCGTGCAGGTGACTGAAGCGACGTTTGTCGTCAATTCTGTCGATGACACAACCGATAACGTTCCGGGTGATGGTGTTTGCGAAGTCAATCAATCCTCAAACGTTTGTACGCTTAGAGCGGCTATCACCGAGCTAAATGCATCACCAGGTCTTGGCCCATTCCGTATCGCCTTTGATATTCCCGGCAACGGTCCGCACAGGATTATGCCACCAGTTAATGGTGTTATTTGGGATGATATTGAAAAACCGGTCGTGATCGACGGTCTATCACAACCAGATTCAGCTTGCCCAACCATTGATCCCACGGCCGAGATTCCATATGCCCCTGCCAATTTGCAGATTATTTTAGATGGTAGCAATTTAGGTGCCGGAAACGGTCTAACCTTGGTCGGTGGCAGTCGCAGAAGCGAAGTTCGTGGCCTTGTAATCGGTGGTTTCCCAGGTCATGGTATCGCGGCCAATAGCCAAGATAATGTGATCGCTTGTAACCACATCGGTGTTACCCGAGTTGGTGCTGCTGACTTTGGCAACGGTGCCAATGGGATCAACGTTAATGCTGAGGGCAACACCATCGGTGGCGCGTCTTTAACTGAGCGGAACGTCATTTCTGGCAATGCACTTAACGGTGTACGTATCAACGATGATGTTGTTGGCAGTCGCATTCGAGGGAATCTGATCGGCACAAACGCCATTGGCACGGCCGCCATCCCCAATGATGAATCGGGCATTCTTATTCAGGGTGCAACCGATAACATAATTGGCGGTTTGACAAACGCAACCGGAAATCTCATCTCAGGCAATGGTCTCGCTGGAATTGCGCTCAGGACCCAAGCGGATAGCAACTTGATCTGGGGCAACGACATCGGAACGGGACTTCTTGGTCTTTCCGCCATCCCAAATCAAGTGGGTATTCTGATTGTTAATTCTGATTCGAATCAGGTAGGCGGCGATCAGGCTAGGATGGGCAACGTAGTCTCTGGCAATTCTGAGGAAGGTATTTTTCTTGAAGTTGATTCAGAGAACACAATCATCGACTATAACCGAGTCGGCCTTAACTCGGCCGGAGCCCCCTTAGGCAATGGTGCCAGCGGTATCGTACTTGGGGCAAACGTCACCGGAACAGAAGTGTTTAGCAACACCATTGGTGCTAATGGGGCCAATGGGGTTCAAGTAGAAGATGTTCGAAACCCAATCCGATTTAACCAGATATACCTTAATGGTGAATTGGGGATCGATCTGAACAATGATGGCTTGACCAATAACGATCTTGGTGACGTCGATACAGGTGGGAATGACGCACAGAACTTCCCCATGTTATTTGCGGCCGATCTGGTATCAGGCACGATTACTTTTACACTTAGCTCTACCCCATCAGACCCATTTGTGATTGACTTTTATAAGTCACCACAATGTGATTCACCTGATGGACATGGCGAAGGTGCTGAGTATTTGGGTGAATGGCCGGTTTTGACCAATGCTAACGGGATATTTGCTGGGCAAGCATCTATTAGCGGCTTCAGCGATGGTGATGTGCTTACGGCAACCGCAACCGATCAAAGAGGTAACACATCGGAGTTCTCAAGGTGCTTCACGGTCGTAGCTCCCAATCCACCGGTGTTCAATCCGTCTCATGCTATCTTTTTACCCATTTCTTTAAAGAGATAGGGTAAGGTCTGTTGATTGACTCGTTTTGGCGGGTGAGGGTTTTAAACTCTCACCCGTTTTTGCGTATAGGAGCCCCAAAATCAAACCTGATACCAGTCATTAATGACCTGATGTAGCTCTGCGGCCGTGAGAGAGAACTCTTCTTTGATCACTATTTCTTCAGTGATTTTGTCATGATTGGCGAATCGAATGCGGACCACATCGATAAAGCGGGCCACTTTTTCCGCTTCGTGGCGAACACGCATCGAGCTGGTGAAACTTTGGATGATAGATTCCCGGGGGATAAATGCATACTCAAATTCTCCAAACGAATCACCGTGACGAATGACAAGGTTTTCAGCGTCGACCAAAATGCCGAAAATCTCCTCACCTTGCGGGTTCGGTCGTTTGATTTTGCGCTGGATACGCACATTGCGCCACGCGAGCCACGTTTGCCAAAGCATCCAGACCAGGACGCTTATCCCGACCGAAAAGAGCAGGGCCAACGCCGCACCTTGCCACGGAGTGCTGACCACCTCCCGAATGCGTTCAGCCAAAGATTCTCGATTTGGGATGAGGTAGTACGGGATGAGGTAAAAAAGCACCCCCACGGCCGGAATACCATAGAACAGCAGGCTAACCACGGCCGAGAACACAGTCCCCTCGGCCGGTTGAAATGGGTAAAACTTGGTTTCGTTGTTCGTTTTGCCGGTTAGAAACTGATCTTGGTATGGTTGTGGAAGATCTGAAAAAATGACAGAGCCAATTTTTTGCATAAGACGAAATATAGACGATAAAGATCAAATTTGGCGAGGATGTTAGCAGGTTTTTATTTTGCCATCAATTGATCAAGGACGCGAATCAAATAATGAACACGCCCTGTGGTTCAGATTTTAGGCTGTTACCCGGCCGCTTTTAGGCATGGTGCTGGACCCGTTTTGAGAGATGGGGAGCTGGTCTTTAGGCAAGCTGAGTAAAAGTGGGAAGAGCATAAAGATCATCGGCCGGCCGAGTAGCTGCGCCCCGAGCAGCGCCCCACCACCGGTGAAGATGTCTAACATAAAGTAATCACGTTGCCCCATGGCCCACAAAATCACCCCTAAAGCCAGTAGTACGTAACCCACATACAAAAAGATGCGGCTGGGTCGTGGCAGTGCCGGACTGCTTTCATTGGCCCAGTTCCCAACCGTAACACTGTCCCAAATGACCCCAAAAACGATCAAGCCGGTACCTGAAAATTCAAGCAGCAGGTAAAGGGGTTCTTCGATGAAATCTTGCTGGCGAAAGATGAGGGTCGTGGCGATACTAAGGATCAAAAGGGAGATAGCCCGCTGAATTGTGAGCTCTTTATGCCACCCCCAGTAGCCAATGAACCCAAGCAGAAGCAGTGACCACCAAAAGTCTACCGGGGTAGAGCTGGTCCATTCGAGGATCGCAAGCGGCCGGCCGGCATTGGTTAAATTATTCCATAAAAACAGGGTGCCAAATAGAGAGATATAGACGGCCGATATGACCCTACGTTGGCGAGCGAGCCAAATGCCCCACAATATTGTGACGATGGCCGCAATCACAATGGGGAAAAATTCGACTTGGCTGATACGTTCAAAGAAAAGAGTGACGCTACGGTTGAACCCATCACCCCATCCAAGCAAAATGCCGGATAATAGAATAATGGGAATGAGTAAAAGCGCGATGAGGGGGAGAAATCCCAAATTTACGGTTAAGCCAATTGCTGGCAGAATGAGCCAATCGGTCGCTTCATCTATATCATCATCTTTTTCAAACGGAATAGCCTGTAACCGACTGATCCGCTTCATGCCCCACCAAATGATCCAGACAATCAGGATCACCCCGGCCGCACCCGTATATCCCAACAAACTACTTTGCAGGTCGTTATTGCTAAAGTATTCGATGGTTCCGGTCCCCGTTAAGTAAAGTTGCCAGACCGTAATAACGGCGAGTGCTAGATAAATCAGCTGAAATCGATCTGAAAACCGGAAGTAGATAATTTCTGCACTCCAGAACGAGAGCTTCCGCACAAATTTAGCGATCTCCATACCGATTTGCAGAAAAAACGGCAGCGTAAACAGAACGAACGCAGAAAGGTATGAATCGATGTTGATTGATGTAAACTCCCGGTTTTGGAATGTATCTGCCACAATCAGATTGAACTGACTCGCTTGCATGATCAAAAAACAGCAGATGAACAGGACCGCAAATTCATAAACCGGCCGAGGCTCTCGCCAGCGCCTGCGCACAAACATAAAAATCGGAATGGTTAAAATTGAGGCGAGCGACAGCGATACGATCAGCACGCTTCTGATAGAAAAATTAAGACTTAAGTTTGGAAATGCTGTCAAAACAAACAGGCTAATCGACCCATAGTAGACGGTTAAGATCAGGATTAAAAACAATCTTTGGATCCGAATGGCGCCGGTTAAAATATAAGCGAAACCACAAGTAACCAAGAAAATTGTCAGCGGAATTGTGAGGGTTGCTATAGATGATCCCCTGGGTACTAAGTTAGAGTTTTGCAGCGTAAGAAGTTCTGAGTTTTGCCGAATGGGATCGAAAAAGATCATGAGGAATGCGGCGACAAACAGAAGTGTGAACCCGATTATCGTCAAGGCCTTTACCGGAAAAGAAAGCCCTTCAAGCGATAGCCTGCCATCACGCAAATCGGCCACGATAAAACGGTTAAAGCCTTCGAACGGGGTTTTAATGATGTTTAAAAAGGGGGAAGCGTTTTTGTC
The DNA here is from genome assembly GCA_020628815.1 of Chloroflexota bacterium. Taxonomy (GTDB): domain Bacteria; phylum Chloroflexota; class Anaerolineae; order Promineifilales; family Promineifilaceae; genus WTJY01. The sequence goes on from JAHDEN010000069.1 coordinate 18,082, forward strand.
TTGCATCTTAATTCTCCAGCGCCCCAAGACGATAAATGACGCCGCCAGTATCTACAAACCAAATTGCGCCGTTTGCAATGACCGGGCTAAATAGCGGATGTGTTTGCTGCTGGTCTGTTTCAAGGGTAACGGCCGAAAGCGGCCATCTTTTGGTGATGCGCCCTTCGAGGTCAAACAGATTTAGATACCCATCATCGCTTGATATCAAAAACTGATCTCCTACTGCCAGCGGCGCGCCTACATAGCTGTAATCAGCATTGCTCCAAAGCAATCTCCCCGATTCACGATCATAGCCGTTCAGCCTAAAATCAATATCAACGGTGAGTAATAAGCGGCTGGTCAAAACAGGTTGGACATGTACCGACGCATAAATGGGTGTTGTCCAAACTTCGTTTCCATCGGTGCCATTCAGAGCGCCAATCTGACTAAATCCTGCAAAGTAAACCACCCTATCTTGATCTTGGGTCAGTGGCGCATCAACCGGCTCGTCCGTTTCAAACTGCCATGCCAGATTACACTGCGCATCAACGGCCGTCACGGTGCCGCTGTCTGTACCAAACACGGCCAAGCCATCGACCAAAACGGGTGAGCCGACCACAGGATTGTCTAAATCAAGTGAGCGTGTGTTTTCTGGGTCTAAGTTGGCCGGTGCGCAGTAAATGTGCCCATCCTCGCTGGCGAAAAAGACGGTTTCCGCCCCAAATACCGGCCGGGTTACAACACTGTCATCTGTTTGGAACGCATCTAAAAACATACCGTCGGCCGAGAACGCCAGCAAGCGCTTGCTGCTCGACCCGGCATACATGATTTGGTTGGCAGGATTTAGGGCGGGCGTGCCGTAAACGGTGTTGGCCGATGCAAGCGACCACTCCACTTCGGCCGTTTGATAATTGATCGCCACAATGGTCCCGTTGGTACGTGAGCTAACCAAAATAGGGGGATCGGCAAAAGGGGTTAACGGTTGGGTCGGCTGCCCCGCAAATCCCACGATCGGCAGGTTGGTAAAGCGACTCAAGGTCCATTCCGAAACATCGACATCGGCCGGAAGAGCAGGTGGTTCAACCCCGGAAAACTCGGTTTGCCACGCGTCAATCGGATTTTTACCAATGTCGCCCAAAGTCGTAGACATCAACGTTTTTTGTGAGATTATGACCCCTTCAGAATCCAGCTGCTTTTCATAAACCAACCCCATCTGATCACAATAAAGCTGCTCTACAGAAGATGTCTCGCTCAACTCTGGCAGATCTAGCTCTTGGCTGATGAGAACGCAAGGTTGGTACGGCTCCCATTCGGCCGGGATATCTGTAAACCACTCAATGGTGCGCCTGCTCGAATACCCCTGTTTTGACTGTGGGAAAAAGCCATCTTGATCAAGACTATTGGGCGCACGAGTTAAGAGCTGCCCCGGCCACTGCGGCACAGGTGGCACAAAGGGGCGTATCTCCCCTGTATCAGTTTCAAAGTTAAGCAGCAGGTGCTGGCCTGAGTCAGACTGAACATAAATGTGGCTGTAGTTTTCAAGCTCGTTCCTCTCTAAATCGGTACGATAAATCGCCTGCTCAGAAAACCGCAGTGTGGTTGGGTTGTAGTTGTTTACGAGCTCGCTCCCCTGTGGATCAAAGCCTAACACATAGCTCAAACCGGCGTACAGATCGTCATTGGCGGCGATGATGTCGATCATGAAAATACCGGGTAGGTCTGCAAAGTTGTGGCTTTCCCAAGCGATGGCTTCTCCGTTTGCGTTGGTGATCTTGTACAGGGATGAGCGCCCGCCACCGGCCGGTGAAAATTGCTCTAGCACATCGCCGCCCAAGGTTGGTCGGGGCAACCATGGGAACAAAAACCAGTATCCGGCCGCAGCAAACAACACCAAAATAGTCAGCACGATACCGATTTTGCGTACTAAAGAGAGATTTTCTTCCGTTGACCTGTCCGCTGTCACCTGAGATTTTCCTCCAAAATCTTGCCAGGATTATAGCAAGGCCCCCTAACGACACTCTGGAATAAAGTAAAGGACTCCCAACCATATTGAGCATAGCACAGGTCTAAAAATATGCCTCTTTAGATGTTAAACATCCCACTCTACCCACAGGCTTTGCGGACCACGGTGAGACGTGTTGGGCGAATAACGAAACGTTTGCCCTTCTACCAAACGCATCGATGGGATTCTGCGCGTGAGTTCTTCCAAAAAGATGACTAGCTCAAGCCGCGCCAACGGAGCCCCCAAACAATAGTGATTTCCCATCCCAAATGATAAGTTTTGAATCGCATTTTTGCGCCGGATATCAAATTTCTCTCCGTCCTGAAATTTGCGCGAATCCCGGTTGGCGGCCGCCAAACTGACCAAAATCTGGGCATCTTTGGGGATGGTGACCCCCTCGATCTCGATATCTCGTTTCGCCACCCGCCGCCACGCAATCACGCTCGAATCATATCGGATGATCTCTTCCGAGGCGCTCGGGATCAACAGTGGTTCAGCACAAATCGCCTCCCAATTTTCTCGCTGCTCAAGCAGGGTCCGTATCCCGTTGCCTGACTGATTGGTTGTCGTTTCATGCCCCGCCATCAGCAGACCAAATACGGTGATGAGCAGACGGGGCTTATCAAACCCCTCAGGATTTTCGTTCTGCATCCGCAGGATCAGTTCGCTGGTGTAGTCATCCCCCGGCTCCTTTTCGAGCCGCGCAATCAGGTTTTCGCAAAAGCGCAGGTACTCGATAAACGTCGGCATTTGGGCGATGATTTCTGCATCTGACAATTTGCCCCACGTGAGCAGCGCGCGCCCCTGTGACCACGTTTTAACTTGATCGATGCTGTCATCTGGGATGCCCAAAAAGGTAAACAAAACGCGGGCCGGAGTCTCGTACAAAAGCTCTTTGGTTAAATCGACTTTCCCTTTGTCGATAAATTTGTCGATCGCATCGTTGACCAACCGGCGCACGTGCGGCTCGATCCATTTAACCCGTTTGGGGGTAAAAGCGTCTTTTAAAAATGCGCGCACTTGCAGGTGATTGGGTGGGTCGTTGTTTGAGAGGGTTGGGACCAGCTGAAACCCCTCGGCCGCAAACATCTCGGCCGCCTCTTTGGGCCAAGGCTGTATGGGGGATTGGGCCATGCGTGACGAATAATCGTCCGTATTGACCAGCATGTCACGCACATGTTCGTAGCGGGTGACTACAAAGTGATTGATCTCTGGGCTGAAAAAGACCGGTTCATCTCGTCGTGCTTGAGCCAGAAACTCGTACGGATTGCTGAGATACGGATCTTTGAACGGGTTAAATGAGGCCCCCAATGCGGATACTGGGCAGCCAAAGGGGACATCATTTACAACGGTCGGTTTGGTGTAGAAGTCTTGGGTCATGGGGGGTATGCATCCTGTAGAGACGCGCCGCCGGCACGTCTTGGGAGGACATTGGAGACGCCCCAGCGGGGCGTCTCTACTAGATAAACGTCGCGATTTGGTCGAGCGCTTTCTTTTGTTTCGCCTTGCTGGGGATCTCGCAGTCATCGGCCGGATATCCAACAATAAGCAGGATAAGCGCTCGTTCGTTTTTCGGCCGGTCGAGAATCTCGTTCAAGAATCCCATCGGGCTAGGGGTGTGGGTGAGCGAGGCCAAGCCACACTGGTGCAGGGCTGTAATCAGCGTTCCGGCCGCTAAGCCGACGCTTTCAGTCACATAGTAATTTTTTACCTTTCGGCCGTCCGGCAGTTGATCATAGCTTTTGGCAAAAATAGCGATCAAATAGGGGGCGATGGTTAGAAAATCTTTGTGCTCATCTGTGCCTAATGGCTCAAGTGCATCGAGCCATTCTTGTGGCGCTTTGCCGTTGTAAAACTCACGCTCTTCATCTTCAGCCGCTACCTTAATGCGCTCTTTGGTTGCCATATCTTCAACGACCACGAACTGCCATGGTTGCAGATTGGCTCCACTGGGGGCGGTTCCGGCCGCGAGTAAGCAGGTCTCGATAATGTCACGCGGCACCGGCCGGTCTGAAAACTCACGGATCGTGCGCCGCCGTTGGATATCTTTGTAAAAAGCTTGAGCCTTTTCCCGCATTTCTGTTTCAGGGTACTCAATAAATTGACTGTGGGGGATAAATTTCTTTTCCATAACGTTAGATGTTTAACCAAATTTGATTTTACACATTCACCAAGGATAATCGGTGCCAATAACAAATATCAACCATTAAATCGAAAGTAAATTTGGGATTTTGCTTTTGATTTAGCGATAAATAATCTGTGATATGGAATTAGATAAAATCAACTGGCAAATTTTGCATTATTTACAGATTGACGCAAGGCTTAGCTACGCTGAAATCGGTAAGCGTATCGGTTTGACGGCCCCGGCCGTTGCCGAACGCATTCGTAAACTTGAAACGGCAGGAGTGATCACCGGTTATCATGCCCATCTAAACCCAGAGGTGTTGGGGCTAAGTATGATGGGGATCGTCTCGATCGAAAATACCCGATCAAACTCTGATAAGATTTTGCAATTGGCGGCCGAGTTGCCGGAAGTTTTAGCTTGTGACACGTTAACGGGATCGAGTAGCTTTATGATGCGGATTGTTGCAAACTCTCGAACCCATCTCTTAAATGTGCTAGAAAAGTTTTTAGCGTACGGACAAACATCAACCCAAATTGTGCTCCAACGGCCGGTTATTTTTAAACCCTATTCGGCCGAAGCCTGTAAAGAGAATAAAAAGTAGGAGATCAAAATTGACGAAGATTGCAATTATTAGCTGTTCACTCCACCCGCAAAGCCGATCCTATGTGTTGGCCAAAGAAACGTTGGCTGAACTTCAAGCCTATGATGTTGAAGCGACTCTGTATGATCTGCGCGAACACAACATTCCGTTTTGTGACGGGACCGCTGCCTATGAGCACCCCGACTCGAAAATGATTCGGCGCGTGATTGATGAGGCAGATGGGGTGATTCTCGCCATCCCTGTCTACAATTTTGATGTAAACGCGGCCGCTAAAAACCTGCTCGAAATAGCCATGCGGGCCTGGAATCATAAAGTGGTGGGATTTTTATGTGCGGCCGGGGGGAACTCTAGCTACATGTCGGTCATGAACTGTGCCAATAACCTGATGCTCGATTTCCGCACAATAATCGTGCCCCGCTTTGTGTATGCCACCGGTGGTGATTTTGGGGATGACCGTGAGCCGACGATGTACGTTGCGTCTGACAAAATCAAAGAGCGGATCAAAGAATTGGCTGACACAACGGTCAAAATGACACAGGCGCTGCACGGGGTGTTCTAACGGCCTATACCAGTCGCTGCGCACGGTTGCACAGCTGAATCGCCATCCCCCAAGGGTCGCGGAGCATCACAAGCTCATCCCCAATTGGGGTAACCATCGTTTCAACCGCAATGGTGGCGCCCGCCTGTTGCAAACGCTCAATCGTGTGGGGAATGTCATCACAAACAAAGGCCAAATGCAGTGTGAGTGGGTTCATGTCCCGGTATGGGGGGACTTCTATCGCAGGGTTGGCATAAATTTCAATCATGACCTGACCGCTTTCATCTGCTAAAAAGTAGGTTTGTGCCACGTCGTTGCCAGCCCGTTTCACGCTAAATCCCAGATGCTCGCAATACCAATCGGTAACGGCCGGCGGCTCAGCCACCTGATACGCAAAGTGTTCAATCTTCATATTCAACTGCTCCTGTTACAATTTTTTTGATCAATTTTCCGGCCGAGACAACAGTCGGGTTAATGATTGAGCCTGACACCGATGAACCTTGATTCTGCTGTTAGTTAACCTCGAGAGGAAAATTGGCGCAAGCCTAATAATATTGCATACTTGAAATATCAGTTAGACGTACAAACTAAATACAAAACATCCTAAACACAACAGAGGTCTCGAATGACAAAAGACAGTTCTTTTGATGCGATTAAAAAAATAAAATTAGAAAACGATGTCTCGGCCGGCAACTTGGTTGATTGCATGCCGGTCAAGGTTCAGCAGACCCAGACCGATCTGTCTGTGTTAGACAACTTAGCTACCGAACATCCCCGTTTGCTGGTTCAAAGCAAAGATTTAGGTGCGTTCAAGGCGCGGCTTAAAAGCAACCCGGGCTACTGCAAGTTTGATGCGTTCCTGACTGACTCCACCAACAAATATTTAGAGACGGAGCCTTTCACCGAGCCAAAACCGTATCCACCCGAAACGGTTGAGAAAGCATCTTTATGGCGCCCCTATTGGCGACAAATGTATGTCGATTGCCAGATGGCGTTTAACGCCTCGCGTAACCTCTCTATTGCGGGCATCATTTTGGAAGATGAAGCGATGATTGCACAGGCAAAAGCGTGGACGCTTCAACTCGCCTCTTACGACCCAGCAGGGGTAACATCACGCGCGTATAACGACGAAGCGGCATTCCGCGTTATTGCCGCCATGACTTGGGGGTATGACTGGCTGTATGACCGTTTTTCGGCCGATGAACGGGCAACGATCAAAGCGTCCATCATCACCCGCCTCGAAGAGATTATGCATCATCTTGAGGTGACAATAGACCTGCTCGCCAACCCGCTGAACAGCCACGGGGTACGCTGCATTAGCTCGGTCATTGTGCCAACCTGTATTGCCCTCTACAACGAGTATCCAAAAGCGCGTCAATACATCGAATACGCCCTGACTTACTACGCCGAACATTACCCACCTTGGGGTGGCGAAGATGGGGCGTGGGCTGAAGGGCCAGACTATTGGAACACGCAAATGGCGTTCTTGGGAGAGGCGTTTGACCTGCTCAAAAGCTACACCGGAATCGACATGTTTAATAAGGCGTTCTACAAGAATACGGGGGACTTTATTCTGTACTGCATGCCGGTTCATTCAAAACGGGCCAGCTTCTGCGACCAATCGAGCATTGGGGACTTCCCCGGCCTGAAACTGGCGTACAACATCAGACATTTTGCGGGTGTCAACAACAGACCCGAGTACATCTGGTATTACAACCAACTCAAAGCGCGTGACACCGATGCTCACACAAAATTCTATAACTATGGATGGTGGGATTTTGGCTACGACGACCTTCGTTTTGAATATTTGTGGAGCGATATGCCGGAAGTGGCACCGTCTAATGAGCCGCTTTTAAAAGTATTCCCAATCACCGGTTGGGCCGCGTTCCACAGCAACATGCTCGAGCGGGGTAAGCACGTTCATATGGTTTATAAGTGCAGTCCATTTGGATCGATCAGCCATTCTCACGGGGATCAAAATGCATTTACGCTGCATGCGTTTGGCGACACATTGGCGGCCGCCACCGGCTATTACGGCGGCTTCGGGGTCGATATGCATCTGAAATGGCGTCGTCAGACCTTTTCAAAAAACCTGCCTTTATTTGGTGGGAAAGGTCAGTATGCAGAGAACCGAGCGTCTAAGTTTGCAGGGCATCAAGAGCGCTACTGTATCGAAGCGGGGGGTCACATCAGTGATTTTGATTCAGATGCTGATGTGCCGTTTGTTGAAGGGGATGCGACGGCGTCCTATCAATTTTTCAACCCCGACCTACAATCTTACAAGCGCAAAATTTGGTTTGTAAAAGGGAAACTGTTTGTGATGCGTGACACCGCCATGTTAGAGTCACCGCAGGACCTGACGTGGCTGCTCCACACGACGTTTCAGACTGAGACAGGGGAGAAGGCGTTCAAAATTGTGGGTGACAAAGCGCTGTTAGAGGTGACCTTTATTAACAGCAGCAGTGCAGACATCGAATCAATTGAGCGTGTTGAGGGGTTTGGAGAGGTGGATCCGGCCGAATATGAAGGGTTAGACATCCATCGCCACGTTGCCGCGACCTTTAAAGCGAAAAAAGAGCATGATATTTTGACCCTGCTTGTTCCTGCCAAAATTGATGGGGCGAAGGTTGATGTGTCATACAAACTGGTTGACGGTGTGTTGCAGCTCACTGTGGATGGGGAGCAGGTGAGCGTTCATCTCTAGCAATTCTGTGTAGGCGTCTTCCATCGGTGATCATGATCGCCCCCCGCATTGTGTTTGCCGATGGTGGGAATTTGAGTGTTGAACGCGAGCCAACCTTCAGAATCATTCAACGTTATCTTGACAATTTCTTCAGGTTTGTCAGCTATATTGCCTATGACACTTGATTATGAGACCGCAACAAATTCTCGTCGTTGATGACGACAAATCGATTCTTGACATCGTGAAAGTCTATTTGGAACAAGCTGGCTACAGTGTGCTGACGGCCGGGAGTGGCACGATGGCCATGCAAATCTTGATAAGAGAAAAACCTGATCTGCTGGTTCTTGATCTTATGCTGCCTGACCGGGACGGATGGGATATCACCAGCAGCATTCGCAACGACAAACGATTTGCGAAAATCCCGATTATTATGCTGACCGCTCGGGTAGATGACAGCGATAAGATTGTCGGGTTAGAACTGGGTGCTGATGATTATGTGACCAAGCCGTTTAACCCGCGTGAGATTGTGGCGCGGGTGCGGGCCCAACTGCGGCGGCGACAGTTTGATCAAGCTGAACAGAGCGAGAGTTTAGAAGTTGGCCCGCTTCAACTTGATTTAGAGGCGCGAACCCTGAGGTTACATGGGGAATCGATTGAGGTTACCCCGACAGAATTTAATCTGCTCAAAATTTTTATGGAGAGTCCCGGCCATACGTTCGGCCGTGAAATTCTTCTAGAGAAAGCGTTGGGATATGGGTACGAAGGATTCGGCCGCACGCTTGACACCCATATCCGCAACCTGCGCAAAAAAATCGAGCCTGACCCCAATAACCCCACCTATATCCAAACCGTTTACAGCATCGGGTATCGGCTGGTGGAGGGGTAAAGATGAATCGTCTCTGGATTCGCTTTAGCCTCATCATCAGCGGCTTGGCACTGGGTATCACCATACTCTGGACCAGCAGTGTGATCTTGCTTAACAACATAGAAGTGAACCGATCTGTGGATGGCATTTCATTTAGCGTCGATACAGATTTCCGGCCGGGTGATTTGCCTGAAGAATTGGCCGAGGTTGCGGTGATGGTTGGCTCAATCGGCATATTGCTGGGCGTTTTGCTAAGCCGAGGGCTGAGTGCGCCCATCGTTGCCCTCTCACAGGCAGCAAAGCAGATCGGGTCTGGCGACCTGCAACAGCGTGTCCCCGTTCACCATCATAGCCAAGAGCTAGATGATTTGGCCCGATCATTTAACACGATGGCGGCCGACCTCGAGCACGCTGAAACGCTCCGGCAGAATATGTTGGCCGACATCTCGCACGAGCTACGCACGCCGCTCACCGTTTTATCTGGCCAGTTACACGGTGCACTCGATAGCGTGCACTCGCTTAACGAAGAAAAACTTGCCAACTTGGTTGGGCAAACACAGCATCTGATCCATTTGGTTGAAGATTTGCGCATTTTGGCTGAAGCCGAGGCGCGTCAGCTCCCGTTGGTGCTTGATCAAGTTAATTTAAACGAGCTATGGCAAGAGCTTGTCGCCAACTTTTCTCTGATTACTGAGGAGAAGGGGATACGGTTTCAGGTTGAAGCGATGGATCAAATCCCACCAATTGCGGCCGACCCCGGCCGCTTACGGCAGGTGTTCAGCAACCTGCTGGCCAACGCTATCCGGCACACCCCGGCCGGAGGTGAGATCATCGTCACAAGTAGCGTGGATGATGAGCAAATAACCATCAAAATTCGTGATAGTGGGGAAGGGATCGAACCGGAACAGCTATCCCATTTGTTTGATCGCTTTTACCGCACTGATAAATCTCGTGCGCGTGGCACAGGGGGTAGCGGATTGGGCTTAGCCATCGTGAAGGCGCTGGTAGAGACGCATCAAGGCACGGTTTCGGCCAAATCTGAAGGGCTGAACAAAGGCAGTACATTCACCGTGAGATTGCCGATCAATATCAAAAATCACTCGCTGTAGGGGGCGACGCCGTCGGAGCACAAATGGATCGAAGAAAGTTATGCCCACACCGACGGCGTCGCCCCCTACCCAAATACCGACAGCACCAATGAGGACAAAAATGAAACGAACTATCTTTTTTTCACTCTTACTTTTAATTTTCCTGTCATCCTGTGGCAGTGACAACAACGGCTTTGGAAGCAGAATCGAACCGGCCGAAAACCTGCTCAGGATTCCTGAACTAATTGACGGCCGAGAAACGCCAGAAATCGAGATTGTTTTGCAGAAAGGGGCGCATGAAT
>JAHDEN010000070.1 GCA_020628815.1 Chloroflexota bacterium
TATCAACGCTTGGGACTCTGAGCTTTGGAACATCGCTGACTGGTCACGCGCTGAAAACTAGTCTCAGACTAGCCTTTGATTGACTTTAGTACACAGTAAAGGTTCGCCTTTGCTGTGTAGGTGGGGCGATTGGCCATTTGGTTGATTGCTCCACCATTAAAATTTGTTATCGAATCAATGATTTTGGATTGCAGATTGATGCCCGTTAATAAGTTCACTGAGTCTTCAGTCTTGAATTTTTGATTTAGAAAGGATCTCTTATGGTTCGCTTTATTATCCGCCGATTACTTGTAGCTATTCCAACGCTCTTAGCCATTAGTCTGGTCATTTTTTTGGTATTAGACTTGGCACCGGGCGACCCGACCGGAAACTTGCCTTTGACTGTTCCCCCTGAAGTGCGCGAAGCAATGCGTGAAGCGATGGGTGTGAATGAACCGATTATGGTGAAGTATGGGTTGTGGTTGCGACAGTTCTTCATCATTGAACCGCAATACATATTTGAAGATATAAGTGGGGTTCAAATTTTTGACTACAGTGACAAAGTCAACAATCCACCCCCAATCCGCATTTTGTCTTGGCAGTCACGTGCTCCAGTATTTGATACGATTATTGAGCGTTTGCCTCAAACACTTTGGGTATTAGGCCTGTCGTATATTTTTGGAGCGCTGGTTGCGATCCCACTTGGTATCATTACCGCCTATAACCAATATTCTTGGATCGATAATTTGGGATCCTTCTTCTCGCTAGTTGGCTATTCTGTACCAACGTTTGTATTAGGCATTTTGTTTATCTATGTCTTTAGCGTTTGGGGTGGGTGGCTACCAACTTTTTATGATCCGCTGCTGGAAGTGACTGATTGGGCCTCATTTGTTTTGCAGATCAAACAGATTATTATGCCGGTAACAGTGCTGACATTTTTTAATGCGGCCGTTATTAGTCGCTTTATGCGCTCATCTATGCTGGATAATTTGAACTTGGACTATGTGCGCACGGCTCGATCTAAAGGGCTAACTGAATGGGCCGTTGTGATGGTTCATGTGGTGCGTAACAGTCTGATTCCTGTGGTAACCCTGCTGGCGCTTCAAGTTCCTGGTATTTTTGGTGGTGCAATTATCACCGAACAAATTTTCAAAATTAATGGGATTGGGCAGTTGCTGATTACGGCGATTCAAAACGGAGATATTCCGGCCGTACAGACCATCACATTTATTTTCGCAATATTGATTGTTTTATTTAACATCGTGGCAGACGTGCTGTACGGCATCTTGGACCCACGCATTCGTTACGACTAGGTGTTGTTAGTCATCTGCGCAAAGGTTTTATCAATTGCAAATTTGCTAAAACCTAAGAGCTGATAACTGACAGCTAAAACAAAAAAATGGCTGCTGTAACTCCCGCAAGTTTATCTGCACAAGAACAAGAAGAATTAGGTGAAGTTCGTACCCTGTGGCAGGATGTTTGGATTCAATTCCGCAAGCATAAAGGGGCGATGACAGGTCTTGCTATCTTGATCATTTTAGTCCTGTTTTCTGTTGTTGGTCCGTTTTTATATAGGATCGATCCGCAATTTAGCGATCTTACCGCTTTAAACAAAGATGGTGGTTGGGATCATTTCTTTGGTACCGATGCAATCGGCCGAGATTTGTTTGCGATGATGATGGCCGGCGGCCGAATCTCCCTAATGGTTGGTTTTACCGCAATGGCGATTTCTATCGTCTTTGGGACGACAATCGGTATTTTGGCCGGTTACTTCCCGGTACTTGATGGGCCACTCATGCGGATTACAGATATGTTTTTCGCACTGCCAATCTTGCCTTTGTTGCTTGTGGTAACGCTTCTATTTCGCGATACGCTTCGTACACTCATGGGCCCTGAGCTGGGTATTTTCGTTATGATCGTGACGGTGATGGGGCTGCTGAGTTGGATGAGTACCGCCCGCGTTGTGCGTGGCGAGGTGCTATCTGTTAAACAAGCTGAATTTGTGACCGCTGCCATTAGTATTGGAACCAAGCGACGCCGCATTTTGAGCCGCCACATCTTCCCTAATGTATTGGGTCCCGTTATGGTGGCCTCGGCCGTTGGTGTGGCAAACGCCATCATCACAGAATCTGCTTTGTCATTTTTAGGGCTAGGTTTTCCATCTGACTTTCCAACTTGGGGACGCTTAATTTTTGAAGGACGTGATTACATGCGTTTGGCCCCGATGCGTGTATTCTGGCCCGGGATTGCGATCTCATTAACAGTTCTAAGCGTCAACTTTATTGGTGACGGTTTACGCGATGCACTTGACCCACGTCTACGGGGTAAATAAGATTTGAGTAGCTCCAAATAGATAATCGGAATAAAACCTTTCAGGTGATTTGAACCTGAAAGGTTTTTTGTTTTTATGTTTAATAGAAAGCAAGAAGAATGGAGACGGCCGGTATGGCCTGAAATTGAAAAGTACCTATGGTGGGTCGTTGTTTTGGTTGTACTCGCTTGGGCATTTTTTGAACTATATACGCTTATGCTCTATATCAATCTTGTGTGGGTCAACAACGAGGCGTTGAGGCTGCCAGGTTGGTATGGATTTACGATTCATGCGTTAACACGCTTTACAGGATTTGCACTGGGAATCATTTGGTTGGGGGGCATGGTGTGGTCAGAGCAGCATTTAGAAACCGCCTTGAGAAAAGAACGGCTACGGCCGGCCGCGAGAAAATTGATCCTGTATAGCGCTGGTTTGGGGATCATTTGTCTTGCACTTTTGAGGATATTACCTTGGCTTTGGGGCGTACCCTTATAAAGCGATTATTCCCGTAATTTTTATAGTCCTACCTCTGGGAGCAATTTCATAATTGCTTAACATAACGCTTGACGGTTTACATAATGTAAAGCTATAATGACTCAATGTCCCTAGTAGACATAGGGTATATTTTGTTCCCTGAATGGCTTCGAGAATGGTTTCGGCTAGTTCTATTACCAGCTCTGGGGATATCACCTTACCAAATTACGGCCGGTATGCTGCGTGGCTTTTTAGACTCCTTTATGCTTATCTTTTTAGCATTGGGTTTGCTCCGTGGGTCAGACTATTATATGCAAAGTCAGTATACGTTGACGCCCGAAATTCAGGCCAAAATTATAAAGTGGGCACCCGTTGCAGATGTGATTGCACAGCGAAATGACATCCCCCCAGAAGTTCCTCTTGTACTCTGGTATAAGGAAGCCGGGATGGAAGCGATCAATCCCACTTTATGTACCGGAATCATCGGTGCGTATGACTTGGTTCAGTCTGGTGAACGGCCGTGTTTTGATCCCGGGCCGATTAATGATTTGCAAGTAACCGAGCAACTCGTGATTGGTGCTCAAGAATTTAAAAAACGATGCCCCGATATCCATTATGGATCTCAAAATCCGGCTCTAATTAAAAAGTGCTACTTTGCATACAATGCCGGAGTAGGTGCCGCACAAGTTCAAGACGCTGAAGACTCAGCATATGTCATGAACGGTTTTGATGCAGAGCACCAAAACATGCTCTATCAAGATATTGTTTTGGGCACAGTTCGTGTTCAGCAACTTGGTGCTTGGCCCGTCCATTTGGCCATGCAGGGCATGACCCGGAATGAAGCTGATTTACAGGCTCGTGAAGGGCTAGATGAAGAATTCGATGATTCATCAGCTGACACGCTTAACTCAACTTCGGTATCGGTAGCAATTTTAGATATGACAACTCGTTTGTACGATTGGCTGACATATCGCTTTACAAATATTTATACAAACAGCACGGCCGAAATGACTTTCGCGCGGGATGGATTACCGGCCGGAGAGACATGTTTAGTCGCTCCGCCAAAAAATTCAGACCCACGGCTGTTACCTCAACTAAACCCGGTTGTTGATGCCCCGGTGTTGACCCAAGATGTGCACGGATGTTCGTATGCACTTCCAGGTCTGGATGTATCAAATTGGGAATTGTCCTCATTACTGCAAGCGCCGATGCCCGGACAAGTCACAACATACACAGATCAGTGGCACAATACAACAATCAGGATTGAAAATAGTGAATGGGTGGTTCTTATGCTTCACCCCAGATCATATTTGATCCCAGAAGGACGGGTTGAACGCGGTCAAGCAGTTGGTGTAATGGGTGCGATCGGAAACGCAACCGGTCCACATGTGCATTACACCGTGTATAGCAAAATTGCAGACGGATTTGTTGATCCGGCTCTGTTTTTACCAATTACAAATTAAAATACTCTCTTTCTAGATCGAAGTAACCTGTCATGAATCTTGTAAACCTTCTAATTTTCATCCCTTTAGCCATCGGCGTAGCTTGGTTGTTTTACCTTATCTTCCGACAAGATCTGGCTGCCAAGCCTTTAACAAACATTCTTAGCTATTTTCTGGGTGTCTTAATCATTGTAATTGTGGTTGGGTGGCTAATTGATACGATGTTGCCAAACTGGCTCAATACCCGCTTGCAGAACGCTCAAACCTCTGTTGAATTACGCGAATTTGTAGATTCGACTACGGTATTGATCGAAGATTCAGTGACTACTGATAACGCCCGTCAAGTTATTCTTCCGGCGCCAACCAGCGTAATTCTTATTCCTACTCCAGGATCTGGAGGGGGCGGTGATACCGGCGTAATTAATCCGTTACCAGGTGATTCTGCAGATTTAGATGTGACGATTAGGGGGACACACACAGTTTCGGCCGGTGAAACACTTTCCAGCATCTCCGATGCCTATGGTGTTTCTTTAGACTCACTACGTGCCGCAAATAACCGGTATAACGACCTGATCTTTGTGGGTGAAGTTCTTAATATCCCTGCGCAATCTAACAAGTAAAGTTGATCTTCATCAACTAGTAGATTGTGATGACCCAATCCCCCGAAATGGCAAGCGAAAGTGTATCAAGCAAAAGTAACCGCTTAGATAGCTCGCGGGAAACCGCCCTTCGCCAAGAGCGCATTTGGTACAATTTATTGCCCGATGCGCTCCACAGCGCCTTTCTGCCTTCACGCTTAAGCGATATTCAACTCAGCAACAACGAAACGATCCGTTTGGTCATTTACCAAACTTGGTATCGAAATATCAGCGGATATTTATTCACCAATTATGGGCTGAATATTTTGTTGCTGGCTGTGTTAGGGGCCATGTTAATTGGCTTTTTCGGCTGGGATACCGGCCTTTTCCAGACACCGATCTGGAATATGCTTATTCCGGTTATTCTCGTGGGGGCTTGGTTAATCTACGCAATTTTTGAAAATTTCAGGTATCTAAAATGGCGCTTGGTTGTAACTGATCGAAGATTAATTTTCTCTACCCCCCAAGACAATAACTGGATGTTGTCTGACAATATCGAGATTAAAGGGCAACCTAAAGTTATTGACGATAACTGGTCAAGGGATCGTCTTTTACGCAATCTGCAAATCTTTACCCGCTCACGTGACTTATCCATTAGTCCGTTGGGGCTGCAATTTGAAGGGGGCAAGGTCAAAGATGGGCTGATGATGCCCGATGTTGATCTCGATCACATAGAAGAATTTAAGCAGTTGGTGCTGAGCCTGACGGAATAAATACCGACATCATACTAATCTGCTGTGAATTGTGAGCCATTGCTGGGGGTGGGGTAAAATAAGGGAGTGACACGCCAAGAACAAACTGCGTCTCGTTTTTTTGGGCAAAAGCTGAAAAACCGATCGGCCGAATCCGTTTTGCTTACTTGTGCAGGTGGCTTAGCCATTCTGCTAACTCTAATTTTAGCCAATTCATTTGTCGCATTTAAAGTGCCTGTTTGGGCATGGCTTTTGCTGCTGGGTGCTACAGCATGGTTTTTAAAGGATTGGTTGTTCACTAAAGATCAGTTTGAAGAAGACCTGAAGTCGAGCCGTTGGGTGTGGTTTTTATTGCCACTAGTGATTGCACTGGCCGTGAGGCTACCGTGGTTTGGCTACCGAGAAATTCAAGGAGACGAAGGGGTTGTGCTTGTACGCGCGGCCGATGTGCTGTTAGGCGACACTGTTGAGCTTTTACTACACCGTAAAGGACCGATGGAGATTCTGCTGTCGATGGCGGTGTGGGATCTGCTTGGCGAGATTAACGACTTGCTGGTTCGTATCCCTTTTTTGTTAGCAAATTTGGTTTCTTTGGCCCTGCTGTACGCACTGAGCGAGCGTTGGTTCGGCCGGAAAGTTGCTGTATTGGCAACCAGCTTGCTGGCAATTGTCGGGTTTCACGTCGCATTTAGTCGGGTTGTGCAGTACCAATCCTTGGTGATGATGTGGGGCATTGGCTCTGCGTTGGCGGCAGAGCGGTACAGGGTCTACGGCCGCCTAACAGATATTATTTTAGCCGCTATCTGTTTGGGTGCAGGGCTATTATCCCACTATGATGCGATTTTGTACGCCCCGGCCGTGCTTGTTTTGCTAAGCTGTCGCTGGTTTTCGAAGAAGCGCATTGAATGGAACCCACTGCTGTGGGGGATGGGGATAGGGGCCGCCATGCTCGCCTTGTTTTATATCCCGTTTGTGCTGGGGCCAGACTTTCAAAACACCCTCGGTTACTTGTTAGATGAACGTGTGGGAACCGAGTCGGGTGGGAGCATTGCAGACGTGTGGCAGATGGCTACTTTTTACAATAGTAGCTGGTTTATTGTGGGGATTGCTGGGTTTGGCACGGCCGGTTTGATTGCGTTGCTCAAGCGTCAGCAGGATTGGATGGTTAGACTTGCGGCTGTCTTATTCTTTTTCGCCCCATTTTTGTTCTACATCGGGATCGTTTCTGTTCCTCGCACTCACATTTATACATTTTTCCCAGGTTTGGCCGTTTTGGCTGGATTAGGACTGGTCTGGATCGGCGATTTGCGGCGGGAACGGTCAATGCTTTTGTATCGGCTGGGGCAGGTCGGTTTTGTGGCTTGGTACCTGCTTTGTGCCAGCTATATTTGGCTTCTGTTTACGTGGGGACCAGGTGAGGTCCAGCGGCATTGGGACATCCATCGCCCCAACCCGGTTTTGTATTGGACCACATGGGACGAGCACCCCAAATTTGGCTTGTTCGGTTTTCCGTACCAGGCTGGTTGGCGGCAGTTGGGGCAGACAGATATGACCGGTTTGGTGTACGCCAGCAACGAAGAAGAAGAGATTACCAATTGGTACATGGGGCAAGCTGATCGCACCCACTGCGATAGCGCTGACCTGTTTTTGCTAGCTGAAAATGTGCAAGACGAGATCGTTTTTAACCCCAGCATCCTTGAAAATAAAACGAGTGCCGCTGTGGGGCCAAATATGGTTGCGTTTGTGAATGAGCGGGTTGATCTTGTTTTTGGTGCCAGAAGATTCCGGCCGGAAGATATTCGCAAACCAATCGAATTTGATCAAATTACCGGTTTAGACACCCCGTTGGGAGATCGTGTATCGCTTTTGGGGTACGAGCTGATTGATCGGGGCGAGCTGGTCGAGGTGGTGCTTTACTGGCAGGTGCACAGCTATATCAATCAAAATTTTCAGGCGTTTGTGCATGCGATCGACAGCAATGGAGAATTGGCGACCCAATTTGATTCTGCGCCAGAATGCGCCATTAATCCAACCACCCGTTGGGAGCCGGGGACGGTGGTACGTGATCCACACCCGATGCTGTTGCCAAGCGATGAACGTGTAACCCTTGTGGCTGGCATGTATGACCTAATCAGTTTAGACAGGCTGCCGGTGGCAAATGAGCCAGGCAACTTTGTGTTCTTAACTGAGTTTGAGAAATAGAATGAAGCGACTAAAGGGTAAAAATTGGCCGCTCTCTCTATTTTTCTTAGTCGTGGCGGCCGCTTGGATTAATCAGGATCTGTTCCCGGCCGAAGGGTGGGCGTTGGGAACGGCCGACATGCGGGCGCTGTTTTATCCGTGGTCAGAATTTGTGCGCAACAGCCTGTTTCAGAGCCGAATTCCATTTTGGGACATGCGCCACTTTGGGGGAACTCCATTTCTACATAATCCGCAGATCGGATTCTTTTACCCGCCAAACTGGATCATTTTTGGCTTACCTATTAATCGGGGTATCAGCTTCTTCTATCTGTTTCACCTGTGGATTGCAGGTTGGGGGATGGCTAAACTGGTCGCCTTTTTGTTTGCCGATGACCGAGATACCCAACCTAAATTTTTGGGGATAGGGCTTGGTCCACTTGCGGCCGGAATCACCTTTATGTTGGGCGGCTTTTTCGCCACACGCATTTATGCCGGGCATATCGGCTTTTTGGCGACCCACAGCTGGTTGCCATGGCTGCTGCTTGCCACAGGGCGCGGATTAGACCGCAAGCGCTGGTCAGCCGTTTCGACAGTGGCGTTGGTCTGGGCTTTGGCCATTTTGGCCGGTCATACCACCACCTTGCTTTATTTGGGGATGATTTGGGCGCTTTTTGTAGTTTGGTTTGTCTATACCGATATCAACCGAAACAGTCGATTTTCGCTCGCTTTTGGCACTGCTTCATTATCTCTCGGCCTGCTCATTTCCAGCATTCAGCTTTGGCCCACTATTCAGCTCATCCTGCGCTCCGGCCGGGTTGACCAAGGGGGGTACGAATTTGCCACCCGTTTTTCTATTTCGTGGCAGCAGCTCATGACCTTGATTGTGGCTGAATGGTTTGGCGAGCCTGCCAAGCTGGGTTATTGGGGGGCTGAAAACTTTGATGAGCTGAGCGCGTATGCTGGGATATTTTCTATCTTGGCCTGTGGCTTTGTCGTGGTTGCACTTGTGCAAAATAATCGGTCTCGTTGGCCGGTGTTTTTCTTGGCATTGTCTCTGCTTGGCATTTTGATTGCGGTGGGTGACAACGGCTTTTTATACCGAATTCTGTACGTGACTTTTCCTCCGTTCAGGGTCATGCGCGCACCCGGCCGGGCGTTGTTCTTCTTTGCGTTTAGCGGCCCGATTTTGTTGGGATGGGTTGTGCAAGATCTGTTTAATCGGCCGTTTTATGCTAAACGCATCCTGCCCAAGGCATTTTGGGCAACGGCCGGGTTGTGGCTGCTTTTGCTACTGGCTGCTGGGGCCAGCTGGTGGTTGGCACCTTCTCCTGATCTGATTAACCGACGCTGGCATCAGCTGCAAACGGCCACAACCACCGGTGGCATCGCCCTGTTAGGGCTGCTTTTGCTTGGATGGCTGGTTGCCAATCCTCACCGCTCCGGCTTGGTCCGTTTGGGCTCCATGCTGTTTTTGCTGCTGATCGGGTTAGATTTGGGTGCTTTGGGTCAAAAGCTTGTTACGCCAACCCCGATGACACCCTATTGGGTCTGGTTCGATGCTGCCAATGCGCCTGAAACGTCTACCGGCCGGATTTTACCGTGGGGGTTCAATATTTTTGAACAGAATGGATCGGGCCAGTTAGGGCTTGAGTCTGTGTTTGGCTATAACACGTTAGAAAACGGGGCGGTCACGCAGCTGGCAGCTTCACAGACTGACCCCCGCGCCAAAGCGTTTGATATTTTAAATGCAACCCATGTTGTTTCTGAGGGGGGACTGGGCAAGTTTACAGACAGTGAGATTGGATTAGCCGGGTTGATTCGGAACGATGTTTATCCAAATATTCGGGTCTATCCTCGGCCGAAGGCGCTGCCGTATGCACGTTTAGTGGGCAGCTATGAAATTATTGCAGAGCAGGAAGGGCAATATGCTCGCATCAATGACCCTGAATTTGAACCGCGCGATATCGTGTTGCTGGCAACTGAACCGGCCTGTGGTCTCTCGTCTAACCAAACTGGAGATTTGGATGAGGTGACTGTGACCGGCCGTGAGGGTGGGGCGATTGATTTGACCGTGACCGCTCAGGCGTCGGCCATGCTTGTTATTAGCGAGGCAGCTTTTCCTGGCTGGCAGGCTGAGCTGAATGGAAATCGAGTCGAGATTGAAACCGCTTATACGGCGATTCAGGCTATTTGTGTGCCGGCCGGTACACATCAGGTTGCACTCCGTTTCCGGCCGTTTATCTTTTTATGGGGTGGGCTGGCAACGATGTGCGGGTTACTCATCGCTCTTTGGCTCCGAAAAAAATAGAGCTGGCTCAATTGTGTTGTCACAACTGGCCAGCTCTATCGGTTTACTTGGTAGGGAGATTCCCCTAAAGAGTTAGTCTACTATTCAGTAATCGGTTCTACTAACAAATATTCCCAAAGTGGATCGGAGCCTGGATATTCGTCCGTGGATGCCCATAGACCAAAATAGGGTTCATAAACAAAGTCACCGTCTGTTTGCTTGTTGAATACGACAGTTTCGCCACTCAGAATCTTGATTGTTCCGTCTGGGTAAACCTCAATCGCCCAGTCATTCCAGTCATTGGCAGAGCCGGAAGATACCGGTAATTCAAGAACGCTGGATAATGCGTCTCCACGGCCGGAATTCTTTTCGTCATGGAAATAGATCTGTTTGACCAACCCGTGCATATGGGTAAAGCCATCTTTCCATAAGAACATCACGCGGTAGTAATGGTTCAAACAGTTGTCAACCGTATTCAGGTCAGAATCTGGTGCTCGGACCCCTTCTGGCAATACGTCAATCTCTTTGTCGGTGCCGACCCTTTCAGAGTTCAAAGAGCTCACAGGTGGGAATATGGTTGGGCATGCTCCACCGTTGTGATCACCACCAAAAATGATGCCATAGGTATTCAGGTTACCGGGGCCATCAAAACGTACTCGTGTTTTAATGCGGTATGGCGGCCGAGGTGCAGGAGCCAATGGAGAGGTTACAAAGTAATCCCAACGACCTTGGACATGCATTTTTAGTTTGCCATCGACATAGCTCATCACATTCTGAGTGTCGTCAAAGTCTTGACGTCGAATGTCCCAGCCAGAATTTGTGTCAAAATCATCTCGGTACGCACCCACAACGCGGACAACGTTAGATGGTGTGGCATTTTGGCTGTCTGAAACAACGGTGAAATAATGAACGTTGTTTGTGCTTGGGGCTAATGCGATATTGATCGAGGAGCTGTTTGAGGTGTAGGTTTCCGCAACTGGGGTCATGCTGGGGCTGTTTGATCGCGTAATGGTGTATACCGTATCTGGCGACGCGTTTTCTGCGGACCATACCAGCTGAATTTGATAATCGGTGCCTACTTGTCCAGCTCGGACTGAGCCTACGGCTGAAACGTTGACCGGTGCTCTTGATACGAATGGAACGTATGCTGTAAAGGCAGCTGCAGGTTCATCTTCGTTTTGAGACTGGACATTTTGGGTCGTTATTAATGTTGCTACGAGCAAAATGAAAAGTGCTGGTAGCAAAAAATTTAGACGACGTGGATTGTTTGATTGTCGAAAAAAGCTTTTGTTCATAGTTTGATTTCCGAATTATGTTGGATTGGCTCTAACCGGCGTTTATTTTATCAAATTGAGGGTTGAGGTCTAAAGTATGTTGCTTTTTTGTACCGACCCCTTACGCTGGCTTAAGAAATTTGACTTTTAAATTGGATCCGTTTGTTGAACGCGTGGGTTCTATTTTGTGGTTTTAATCTAAAAAGAGGGTAATCGACACGATTGAGTTTGTGCCAATAAGTTTGTTCTGAATATTTTTTCCGAATGAATTAAATGCACGCCTGTTTATAGCAATACGAAACAAGATTCTTAGCTTTACATAATTCGCAATTATAGAAATTATCCCGTCTTATGTATTTAGATTCTTCGATTTATTCACATTGTAGAAAGGCGCAAACATTATAATACCTCCGTACTATGACTACGTAGAGCCTTTTCCAAAATTAAGGGCATAATCTCCAAATTTTTTTGACAATGCAGAAAAAGCTAATATCCTCAATTTTTATTGACCCATCTAAGGGTCAAGAACAAACAGCACATGCGCTGACGGCAAATATCACCACCCGACAGGGGTTTGATTTAAATATCGTTGCGGTATCGCAAAAGAAGCCGGGCAGTTATTCCCCCATTGATACTCCTAGAAAAACCTTGCTGTCGTTTATAACGAGCTTGCAAAATGGCACAGGCACTTCTGTTGAACAGATAATTTTTAAAGGGGTAAATGCGGTTACGGTTTCGACGAGTGCCTATACAAAGCGCCGTGGAGCTGCTCCTTGTGGCTTAACGGCCGGGGTAATGTACAACGATCAGTTGTTTTCATTCCAAATTGGGGCTGGTGAAATCATTTATCATCATGATAACGGTCTGCATTTGTTAACACGTTCGGCCGCCAATAAAGGTGTGCGGCCAGTGTGGCTGGGGGAAGTCAGAGAGCTTTCAGTTCAAGACATCAACTTGCAAAAAGTTAAATTACAGCCTGACTCAACCATTGTGGTTTGTCGTGCGGCATTTGTCCGCTCGATTGTGAGTAAAGGTGGGATGTTTAAGCAGGCGGTCTCTCAACTTTCAGCTGACCCCAATAATTTGGCGACAGATATCGCATATTGGGCGGCCCAAAATGGGGTAGAAAACAAGCTGACGATGGCGGTTCAATATTGGGCACCGACCCCCGATCCAATAATGGACCCGATGGTGACCCAGGCGATTCAAATTCCACAAGAGTTGATCGCGTCTGAGCCGACAGTGGCGGCAACATCTTCTACTGAAACGACGATTGAGCCGAATGAACAAGAAGAAGCTCCGGCCGCGACAGAGAGTGTGCCCGAGACTTTTCAGGTTGGTGAGCCTGAGCATCCAGTTGTCCCAACCGAGGGGGTTGCGGCCGATGTAAGTGCTGAAGATGTAGCGCCAGTTGCTGACGTTCTCGCTGCTCCTACGGTTCAAGTTGAGCCACCAATTGACCCGGTGCAACCGGTTGATCAGTCGCCAATCGCAGATCAAATCGAGGCTGCGGCTGACAATCTAACAAATCCTGAGCCAGAAACAGCCGAGTACGAATCTGCCACGATTGAGTTTGAAGAAAATAATCTTTCAGACCCCGTGACCCAAGCGAACCAAGTTGTTAACCAATATGTTCAAGAAACTGCTCAGCAACCTTCGTTGCAAGAAGAGCTTGCCCAAACGAGTCAAGAAGAGTTTATTAAACCAACTTATCAAGAAATCCGTGAGCAAATTGAGGCTGTAACACCGCCTGAAGTTCTTGAAGCTGCTCCTGAAGTTGACATCAATCCAATTGGAATTGAAGAGGATGAGTCAGTGGCTGAGCCGCCACGCATTATCCTTCCGGCAAAGGCGTTGGAAGTTGACTTGGTAGACGCACCAAATGATGCATTAACTGACGAAGATTTTGGGGATCTTGACGGGTTAGACGAATACGATACCCAGCGGATGGAGCCGATTGAGAATGAAGTAGCTCCCCCTGCACGGGTTAACGGAGTCCACCATGCAAATGGGCATGCTGGCGCTGCTCATACAGCTCCAACACCTATTCAAGAACGGCCTAATCCTGCTACAGATGTTAAAGATCGCTCGCGAGTAATCCGCTATTCTTTAATCGGGATTGCGGGCCTGTTTGTTCTTTTAATTGGGGCGGGTGTCATCTTGACCATGCAGAGAATAATCTTTTCAAATCAGTCTCAAACCCAGCCAGCAGTTGTTTCGGCCGATACGTTAGATGGTGGTGATGGGGCTGAGAGTCAACAAGCATTGGCAGCTGTTGAAGATGTGGGTCCACAGGTGGGTGTCTTTTCTCAAGGTAGCTCTCAAATCGAATATTCTATTTTTCAAGGATCAGGATTGGGTGCTCGTGGGTTAATCCATTTTTCGCTCGGTGATGCTACCAATCAAGATGGGACAGGCAACAAGAAAAATATCTTCGCATGGGCCGGTTCAAATTTTGACTTTGAAAATCAATCGCCCGGTGCCACGTTTGGCGTAGGTGAAAAATCTACCCTCTTCTTAGATTCCCGTGAAGGGACTCTCCGGCCGGAGATTTCTAAACTGTTCGGAACCGCAGAGAGCAGCGCAGGCTGTATGTCGATTAACCATCGCGCAGTCGAAGATCCACTGATCATGTCTTGCTACAGTGGCACATGCAGATGGCGCGGACCGCTAAATCGTAACTTTGACATTCCTCCAGGCCAGCGTCTCTCAATTATGTCAAACTCTCGGGCCGAAGACGGCGTGTTGTTTGAGCCAATTTATCGGACGGAAGCCACCGTATTTGCCAAAACGTTGGCAATTGCTCCAAATGGAGAGGAAGTAGCGGAAGCCTGTATCGAACCTTATTTAGCAGATGGGCGACAATTGACGGTTGAAGAGACAAGCGAAATTGCGGCCGAGATATCGAACCAATCAAACAGTGAGATCGGCTATACGGTGCAAGGTAATTCAAATTCACGACGCTTGATCGATGTAGGTGACACGGTGAATATGCGTGGCCTTAGCCGCTTAGCGATAGGCACACTTGATAATTCATCTGATAGAGGGCCATTTGACTTCTACGCTTGGCAAGGCTCTGGCATTCACTTTAACCCGAATCTAGATTCGGATCAGTTCGAACTTTATGAGAACTCTGTCGTTTTCTTAAATTCAGAAAGCACACTCATACGTCCTTATATCCCGGATATTTTTGGAACGGTGGAAAGCCGAGACGGTTGTATGTCGGTTAATTACCAATCGGCCGATCAACCGATTGTGATGTCATGTTTTTCTGGTCGTTGTCAGTGGAATGGCGCCCTAGGTAGAGAATATCGAATTCCTGTAGGACAGCGGTTGTCGATTCCATCAAATCCTCGATCAGAAAGCGAAGTGATCTTTGAACCGATCTATACAACAGAGGCATCTGTAATTGCACGGACATTGGGATCGATACCTGAAGGTAAAGAGCTGGCAAATAGCTGTGTTGAGCAATTTATCGAAATTCGTGAGATTCAGGTTGTTGCCCCTAATGAAGAAGATGCAACCCCTACGCCTGAACCGGTTGAGGAAGAAGCTGAATCAGAAGAATCGGCCGATACTGAGCCTGTAGAAACGCTGGTCCCCTTGACTGACGATGAAGAGGGTGAGGGTTCAACTGGAGCTGAAGATCCAGCTTTAGAAGCTGACTCATCTGACGGATAATTTCTAACCAGGCTACGCGTCAAAATAAAAAAGGTCCGGCCGGTATTTTTAACCGGCCGGACCTTT
The DNA here is from genome assembly GCA_020628815.1 of Chloroflexota bacterium. Taxonomy (GTDB): domain Bacteria; phylum Chloroflexota; class Anaerolineae; order Promineifilales; family Promineifilaceae; genus WTJY01. Next base: position 15,026 of record JAHDEN010000070.1, read on the forward strand.
TTGCATTTTAAGCAAGTGCCTATCTGTTTTCTGGGGGGATTTGCTTTATATCAGCGGAAAATTCTTTGTGGGCGGCATCGTCTACCGGTTTGTGATGCGGGTTTTTGCTAGCCGGCTGCTGCTCAAGGCTGACATGCGGCCGCCATGCTGTTTTTGGGCGGATCGGCCTGTTTACAAATCCGCCGCCGCAATTGGGGCAAACATTTTCTAAAACATCTCGGACGCAGGTGGTACAAAACGTGCACTCATACGAGCAAATCATCGCCTCTAAAGAATCGGCCGGGAGTGGTTTGTTGCAGTTCTCGCAGGTTGGTCTTAGCGTTAACATAGGTGCAGATTGTAGACCAAAAACCAGAAACTACAATCTGCGTTCGGCCGCTATTCTTGATAATACCCGTTACAGATCGCGGGGGCAGATGTGGTTAAAACACCTGTCCCATACTCGTTCACCAGTTCGATCTGACACTGAACGGTAGAGCTGCGTGTGGCTGATTTGGTGTAGCCAAAACTTACTGTAAAGTAATCCTCGGCCGGTGTTTGCCCCTCTTCCTCTTCAGATTCATCTCGTTCAATGCTGATGTACCCAACACCAAAATCTTTAATATCTTCGTTTAAGATGGCGCTTCTCCAATCAGGATTGTCCATCCAAGAATCAATGATTGTTTTTGTGTCTGAATACGTTCCACCCCAAACAATTTCTTGATCTTGGACCACATCGTAGCAAAATTTTCTGAGGCGTTGTGGCCCATAATCACCATTGGTTCCACGGTGGTCAACAAAATTGTTTTGGGCCATGTCTTGGCTGTGTGAGCGGGCGGCCGCTCGGATGCTGTCTAATCGATTAAGCGCTTCAAAATTTAAATTTGTGCGTGCGTCTTGTACCGCCTGAACAACACTATCTTCGATCTCTAAATTAGAAGAATCGATGCTGGTAAACGTACAGCCGGGGGTCGGGGTAATGGTTGGTGTGGGTGTAAGATCCAACCGGATATTTGGTAAATAGGCTAACTGGTCACCCGTTGACTGGCCAAAAGTTGGCATTAGCGTAAGCGCAAAAACCCCTACAAATGCGGTAACCAAAATAAAAGCTGATAAAAAGTGTTTCAAGTTTCTCATTAAAAGAACTCCATTTTTTATAGCATAACCTAGGCTGATACCGCTCACCATAGATCATCTATCCTCAAACGATTGTACTAGTGCATATTCCAAAAATGTTTTGGAAGATACGAACGCCAACGCCACTAGCTTGATTGTGAGGATTGATGGTGGGTTAACTGGGGCAATGACCGATGAACCTGTTCGGATTACATCGGCCACCAAAAGCAAAGGCAAACTTCGTTTGCTGATTGGTTGTATTTAACGTTATTAACCTGACGATCCAACTTTGGATCGTCTTTTCTGTTTTAGAAAGAACTGTTAATTACTATACAGTTGATCGTTTTATAGAGTAGCAGAAATTGAGTTGAAATTGTTAGTTCGTAAGGCGAAATTAGCCCCGTTACTTATTAAATATTAGGATTTTGGGGCTAATTACACCGCCTCGGGCATGTTCATAGATTGGCTGACTTGTTGAAAAAATATCTTCGAAACACGCTTAACTTTCAGGCCCGGCCGTTAAGCGACCACCGCGTACCGTTGCCCCCAAGGCCAAAGCACTGCCCACTAACACCAAATTTTTGATGATATATTGCCCTTCTAGCGTTAGCCCGTAAGGGAACTGAGTCCAGACAACTTCTGGCAAAACAAGTAAAGGGAGAGCGGTTCCTGGCATTTGCAGAAAAAGGAGCAAAAGGGTTAGCCGCATAAATTTGCCAAAGATTAATCCTGCCCCAATCGCCATTTCCCAGACAGCTAGCAGTGGAATAAACCAAGTGGGATCAGCGAACGTTGTTGTGTTGCGTACTAACTCTTCGGCCGGGCTAAGACCTGGGAATAATTTAAGCGCACCAAACCAGAAGAAAACAATCCCCAAACCGATACGAACAACGGTCAAAGCGTGATTCGCCATCCAATGGGTAAGCCATAAATCAATTTGATCATACAGTGTGAATAGTTTTTTTGTGAGTGTCATTTTTGCCTCCGTACATGAATGTTTAAGACATTTAAATCATACCTGTGGGGGAGTGGGGCGGGAAGAGAGCAAGTAGTTAGGGGGAGGTATAAGCTTTACTTATGGGGCAATGGCAGGCAACTTTGGAATAAGGCTTGGCAGGCTTGTAACACTCTGTAAAAAGTATAGTCTAGAATTTATAAATGCTACAGAGTATTTAATTGTGTAGGGTTAAAGAAAATAACAAAAAAGGATGGGTCGCAGTTTTCCAAAACGACCCATCCTAAGTTCGCCCCAGTCAGGAGCTATTTATCAGATGATTTGACTACTCAAGCAGTCTACCCGCAACTTCAATTTCCTCATCATCTACCCAGCTTTCGAGCTCAAGCGGCAACGGTGCTACATCCCACTCTTGAATAACCTGTTCTCCATCTTCGTCTAAAATAACGACGAAGTTTTTGGTTAGAGCTGGATCGAGTTCTGGATAGTCGCTGCGGTTGTGTGCACCCCGTGTTTCACGACGTTCGATGGCACAGCGTAGGGTGGCTTCGGCCGAAACAAGAGATGAGCGCAAGTCGAGAGCAAGGGCTAAATCTTGATACCCTTCGCTCGACGGCCGAACGTCTAGGTCAACGGTTGCTTCGCGGATTTGATTTAGCTCATCCAAGCCGGTGAGCAAACTGTCTTCGCTACGCACCACACCGCAGTGTAGCCACATGACATTGCGCAGGTTGCGTTGGAGCGGTCGGGCCATTTCTGTACCCGGTTTAATCAAATTGTCGATCTCTTCATGAGCGGCCAGAATCACACTGTTGTTACGATGTTGACCGGCTAAGTTTTGCGAATGATGTGCGGCCGCTTCACCCGCAATCCGGCCGAATACGATTGTTTCGGCAAGCGAATTGCCGCCCAAGCGATTGGCGCCATGCATACGGCTGGTGACCTCACCGGCCGCAAACAGGCCGCTTACGCTGGTCGCATGATTATCGGGATCAACAACAACGCCACCCATCGTGTAATGGGCCGTTGGGGCAACTTCCATCGGTTCTTTACTAATATCCATGAGCTGATGTTCCAAAAATTGCCGATACATGCGGGGCAATTTTTCGATAATAAACGATTTATCCTGATGGCTGATATCGAGGAAAACACCTCCATTTGGTCCACCTCGTCCTTCAGCGATCTCTGTATAGTTTGCCAGAGCAATGCGATCTCGTGTTGAGAGTTCTTTCCTAGCCGGATCGTACCGTTCCATAAATCGCTCCCCATCTGCATTGAACAGTCGGCCCCCTTCACCCCGAACCGCCTCGGTTACCAGGGTGCCTGCTATCGCTTCGGGTGCAACCATGCCTGTGGGATGGAACTGTACGAGTTCCATGTCTGCCAGCTCTGCACCGGCCGCTACCGCCAAATACATCCCATCCCCTGTATTTTCGTCGCGGCGTGATGAACTTCTGCGCCATAGTCGTGTGTGACCCCCGGCCGCCAGAACAACGCTGTCAGCTAGATAAACCGTACGTTCACCCGTTTGCAGATTAAACGAGAATGCTCCAAAACATTGCCCCCCATCTACCAAAAGCTGGGTGACATACTGATGCTCATGGATCGGGATTTTTAGCTCATCGACCCGATCAACTAGGCCAAATAAAATCGCTCGGCCGGTGTAGTCCCCAGCGTAGCAGGTGCGGCGCCATGTATGTGCCCCGAAGAAACGTTGATCTAAATCCCCGTTCTCGTTTCTGGCAAATTCAACCCCATAGCTTTCTAATTCCTCGATCGCCTGAGGCGCATTTTTAACCATAAGTTCAACCGTGCGTGGATCGCTTAACCCATACCCTTCTTTAAAGGTGTCTGCAAAGTGCTGTTGCCAGCTATCTTCAGGGTCGTTGGTGCCAAGTGCGGCATTAATTCCACCGGCCGCCAACACAGTGTGAGCGTCTCTCTTCAAACTTTTGCCGATGATAACTACATCGCTGCCAGCCTCGTGTGCTGCAATGGCTGAACGCAATCCTGCGCCGCCGGAGCCGATAACTAGAACGTTGGATACATGATACCGATGTTTCATATTTTTCATGAGGTCACTTAAAAATTTTTAGTGTGTGAGGGTGTTGGTTTCACCCTCACATCACTTTAAAAAAGGAAGAAAGGAAAATGGTTCAACTTAAAATTCAGGGTGTGAACTTAAGCTGAACGAATGATAGGCGATTGGGTTTAAGAATGGTTAGAGGTGATTGGCTGTAGGGGGGTATAAGCTGAGCTTATGAGGTTTATTTTGTGACCAAGTTTAAAATGGGAATTTTAGTTGTAGGAGCTTGCGGCTGGCCTGTTTTTTCTTTTTTAGGCTCTTGAAGACTTTTTTTGCCGGGGTCTCGACATACCAGAAATCAAAAGGAGATTGAATTCCGTTAGGGTTGACATCGACAGTCGGCCGGATGTGTGATTTTTTACTTGACATAAATCAGTCTGAATTATTGACATAATGTCAAAAAATACAAGGGTGTAAACCTTAAAATATCATCTTTATTTTAAAGCCCTGAGCTTTGGTTCAAATAACGTGCTGCGTAGAACGTGAAACTGAAGTCAGCTCAGTTTCACGTTTTAGATGAATGGGTGTGGTCACAAAGCGTGAGGAAAGGTGGATGAGGCAAATTTGTCATTGCTAATTGCCGATTGAGCGTTGCCCATTGCCCATTAAGAATATTTGATGAGGAAACGAGGTGCCTTAGCTTTGCTTGGCGATTGTTTTTTTTGCTGAGTGAGAATGTGCCGGAAATGGGCAATGGGCAATGAGTTTTGCCCCATAACTTTTAGCCGCACGTTAGATGAATAGCCTACTTATCCATGATTCGAGCTGTGCCTGAAATTCGTATCGAGCTGCCTGGCTCCGCTGGAATATCAGCTTGTAGCAGCGAGCGCATTCCCATATCTTCACCTTGCACCAGATTAATCTTGCCCTGATGGGGCCAATTAATATCACGCAGATAGCCTGCAAAGGCGGCCGTTGCGGCCCCTGTGGCCGGATCTTCATAGACACCGCCAGATGCAAACGGATTGCGTGTGTGAAAAAGCTGAGCTGTTTCGGCATAAGCCAGATGGATTGTGACCAAGCCTTCTCTGTTCATCAAGGTTCGGCCGGCCGCTAGATCATAATTCATGTCTGCCAATAATTCTCGACTTTTTAGGCCTAGTACAAAATGGTTCGCACCCCCGTTCATGAGCATGGGGGGTAATGCTGGGTCTAAATCGTCCTGCGCATAGCCAAACAGATCGAGTATCTCTGAAACCAGTTGGGCTGGTGGTTCAGAACTATGTGTGGGGGGAGATTGGAGTGCGGCCGCAATGGTGTCACCGTTTCGGGTCCCTTCAACCGTGATCTCAGCTTCGCTTAGGATCAAGCGATAAACCCCATCCCCGTGTTTTAAGGCGAGGGCTGCCCCCAGTGCGATGGTTGCATGGCCACAAAAAGGCACCTCTGACTCGGGTGAAAAATAGCGGACTTTATACTCGCTTTGATTGCCGTTTGGCATGGCAAAAGCGGTTTCTGAAAAGCCAACCTCGGCCGCAATTTTGGCCATTTCTGTGGCGCTGGGATGGCTGTCGCTGATCAACACACCGGCCGGATTTCCCCCGGTGCTTCCGTCTGAAAATGCGGCGATTTTTTGAACATCATATTTTTCTAGCATGGTCATAAAAGAACTCCTTAAGCTGTTTAAGCCTGCTTTAAACCTAAGTCAAGCGGGTAGTAGAGGAAGGTTAAACCGGCAAATAAATAGGCCAAAGCGGGAACGGCAACCGTTGCCAGCAAAATGCCCATCAGCGCAGATTCCGGTTGGATGCCGTTGGGGATATAGCCAGTTGCGGCCAAGACATAGCCGGGGATGGCGCCCCCAACCCCTAAGCCGGTTTTTTGGGTAAATGTTTGTATCGATACGACCGCTCCCTCCGCTCGATAACCGTGTTTGATTTCGGTGTAGTCAACAACGTCGGCAATCATAGAAAAGATAAGCGGGAGCAAGGCCCCAGAGCCAATTGAAGCTAAAAACACGCTGGCCATGACCAATCCCACGGCTGAATAGGGGATGACCATGCGGATGCCGACACCGATGGCTGAGAGTACGACAAAGCCGAGCATGAGCGTACGTTTGGGAACTTGGTGACCAAACTGAACGAAGAGCCAAAATCCAAGCAAAATTCCGGGTAAAGCGACGAGGCTAGACCAGCTAAAGTAGATTTCGTCCCCTAAGTTGTAGGTGTAATAAAAGATGGCTGCGCCAGACGACAACCCGACGCCGATGTTGACCAAAATCGTGGCGATCAGAATCACGACCAGCGGCCGATTGTCGAACATCAGTTGGAACATTTGCCGGAACGTGTATCGTTCATCATCTTCCGGCATGATGCGCTCTTGCACGGTGCGGATCGGCACGAGTGTAAAAGCGATGATGATGGTGGCGATGGTTATAACGGTTATCGTCCAACCTTGCTCGGCCGATTCAAACAGGTTGATGAGGGGCAAAAGTCCGGCCGAAAGTACGGTAAAGCCGAGGAGGTAAGCCATCCCTTTATAGGCTGACAAGCTATTCCGCTCTTTCGCATCGGCCGTCATGGTTGGCAAAATCGCCCCCAGCGGAATGTCCATCATGTCGAAAGTGATGCCAATAATGAGATAGCTGACATAGGCGATAATGAGTTTGCCATTTTCGGCATAGAGCGGGCCAAGCCATAGAATGACGAAGTTGATGGCGCATAAAAAGGCTCCAATGACCAGATACGGCCGAAAGCGCCCCCAGCGCGTGCGTGGTAAATGGTCGATGACATAGCCCATGAGCGGGTCAGTAAAGCCATCCATCACCCTTGAAATAAGGAAGAGTGTGCCGATTGCGGCCGGATTTAGCCCCACCACATCGGTATAAAAAATGAGCAGAAAGCTGTTAATGGTGCTCATGACCGGCACATTGCCGATATGGGCCCAGAAAAAGGCCGCTTTTTCTCGCCAAGGGATGTGGTTCGTTCCGGGTGCTGTGTCTTCGACTATATGTTCCATCTCAGTCTCGTTAGGGTATCTGCTTATTTCTGATTTAGTAGCTATTATTTTGGCAATCTAATAATTAGTATTGACGCAAAATGTCTTGTAGGGGTGTCCCTTGTGGGCACCCAGGGCACCCACAAGGGATGCCCCTACAACAAAAAAATCATGAAATTTAATTTTGAAAACCAAGTTGCTTTGGTAACCGGCGGATCACGCGGGATTGGGAAAGTAATTTCCCAGATGTTGGCAGAGGCAGGAGCTAAAGTTGTTATTAATTATCGGTCGAACAAAACGGCCACTGATGAGACCTTAGCCGGATTGGCAGGTAGCGGACACTCGGCCGTGCAGGCTGACATGGGTAATCCGGCCGACCTTGAAAAGCTGATCAACACCATCATTGAAAATTACGGCCGGATTGACGTTTTAATCAACAACGCCGGCATTTTTGAAGATCATCCGATTTTGGATACCAACTTTGCCGACTGGCAATCGGCGTGGCAAAACACCTTGGCCGTTAATTTGATGGGGCCAGCCAACCTGATCTTTCTAGCTGCACAGCACATGGCTAAACAAGGTGGCGGCCGGGTGGTCAACGTCTCGTCACGCGGGGCCTTCCGAGGTGAGCCAGAAAGCCCGGCGTATGGGGCCAGCAAAGCGGGGATGAATGCGATGGGGCAGTCGCTGGCTAAAAAATTGGCCCCGCACAATATCTTTGTGCATACGGTGGCTCCAGGTTTTGTTGAAACTGATATGGCGAAAGAGGTGCTGAAAGGGGACAGTGGGGTGGCTTTGCGTAGCCAAAGCCCGCTGAATCGTGTGGCCCAACCAGATGAGGTAGCCCGCACGGTGATGTTTTTGGCGGCCGAGGGGACTGAATTTTTGACCGGCTGTATTGTCGATGTGAACGGGGCTTCGTACCTGCGTTCTTAATTTATAGACGGTAAGCGGTGGGCGGTAGGCGGTGGGCGGTAAGCGGTTCACCGAGCTGAAGGCACTGACCACCGAGCCGAAGGCACCGACCACCGTTTACCGATTACAAAAAATATGGAAATAAATCAATTTAAAACCAGCGACGGCCGGGACATTTATTCTTTTGCGGTTCAGTCGTTCCCAACCCTTGCTACTAATATTTATCTGATTGATGACGGTTCACGCCTGATCATGGTTGATACCGGCTCCGGATTGCCTGACTCGAATCAACATTTGACCGAGGGGTTTGAGGCGATCAGCTCGGCCGCAGGCAAAAAGATCGGCATGGAAGATGTTTCAGCCCTGTTGCTGACCCACGGCCATATCGACCATTTTGGCGGGCTAAAATTCTTTCGCGAGCACAACGAAAAAGCCCCCATCGCCATTCACCAGCTAGACGTACGGGTCATTTCTAACTATGAAGAGCGGGTGATTGTCGCCTCTCGTCGGCTCGATGCGTTTGCTGAGCAGGCGGGTGTGAGCGAACAAAAGCGGAATGAGCTGATGGCGATGTACACCTACTCAAAAAACATCTACGAATCGACCGATGTACAAACGGTGCTCGAGGATGAGCAGGTGATTTACGATATTACGGTGCATCACACCCCGGGCCATTGCCCCGGCCAAGTCTGTTTTCAGGTCGATGATCTCATGCTAACGGCCGATCATGTTTTGGGCCGAATCACACCACACCAAAATCCTGAGAGCATCACCCTGAATACCGGTTTAGGCACCTATCTCAACTCGCTCAAAAAGATGAGCCGTGTGCCGGGCATCCGTTTGGGGCTACCGGGTCACGAAAAAGTGATCAATGATATGTACGGCCGAATCGAGGAGATACGTACGTTCCACGAGGGCCGGTTGCAAAAGGTGCTCGACATCTGCAAAACGCCCAAAACCATGCTAGAAGTTAGCATGGAGCTGTTTGGCGAGGTTAAGCATTATCATCGTTTATTGGCGATTGAAGAGGCTGGGGCGCACGTTGAGTATCTCTATTTGCGTGGCGAGTTGATCGCATCGAATCTGGATGAGATCGCAGATCATCCACATCCGATAATCAAATACGTTTGTGAGTAAAAAGTGTAAAGTATGAAGACAGAAGCTAATGGCCAAGAGCTAATAGCCAACAGCCTGCTCGCTTGGTGGGACGAAGGGCACGCATCGCTCCCGTGGCGTGGCTCACGTGACCCATACACCATTTGGATTTCAGAAATCATGGCGCAGCAGACGCAGTTGGCGACGGTGGTGCCTTACTTTGAACGCTGGATGGCTCGTTTTCCTACGGTACAAGCGTTGGCGCAGGCTCCGCTAGATGATGTGCTGAAACTGTGGGAGGGGCTGGGTTATTACAGCCGGGCGCGTAATCTGCATGCGGCCGCCCAGCACGTCGTTTCTGAGCTGGATGGGGTGATGCCGACTTCGGCCGCAGAGCTGCAAAAGCTAAAAGGGATCGGCCGATATACGGCCGCCGCCATCGCTTCGATCTGTTTTGATGAGCCTGTTGGGGTGCTAGACGGTAACGTGATTCGCGTTCTGTCTCGCCTGCACGATTTGCCGGACGATGTGACCCAGACCGCCACGAAAAAAATGTTGTGGGAGCTGGCTGACAGTCATGTTTCACAGGACCGGCCGGGGGATTACAACCAATCCCTGATGGAGCTGGGGCAGACCTATTGCACACCCAAATCCCCCCAATGTTTGCTGTGCCCGCTGCGTGAGCCGTGTTTGGCACGCCAGCGGGGGACGCAGGCTGAACGGCCGGTTAAACCACCACGCAAAAAAACGCCCCATTACGATGTGGTTGCGGCGGTCATTTGGGAGACGGCTGTGGGGGAAGGGCGCTTTTTGATAGCGCAACGGCCGTTAGACGGCATGTTGGGCGGCTTGTGGGAGTTCCCGGGTGGCAAGCTGGAGAAAGGGGAGACGTTGGCGCAGGCTTTGGTGCGTGAGATCGAGGAGGAGCTAGCGATTGTGGTGCAACCGGTGGCCGAAGAGCCGTTTACAATCGTCAAGCACGCTTATACCCATTTTAAGATTACGCTCCATGCGGTGCATGCGCTTTATGCAGGTGGGGAAATTGAGCATTTGGGGGTTAAGGATCACGCATGGGTGACGGCCGATGATCTAGGCTCTTATGCATTTGCTGTGACGGATCAAAAAATTATCAAGGCTCTGGCAGAGGTGTAATTAACGGTTACTCGTCTTCCCCAAAATCAAGCAAACTGAGTTGGATCCAGCCTAACCGGCCGTCGAGCAAGCGCACCTCTTGCCAAGTAACCCCTTGCACCATCGCACGACCAGACTCAAGCAAAATCGCATCCCCATTGTTGACAAGCTCCAAACGGCTATTGCCGGGAACCCGGTAAACCCAAGTCACGCTGCCATCAAACACAACTGAGATCGTGTCGACGTTGACGGCCGTGGGGGTAATGGTGGGCGTAGGCGTTGCTGTTGGAATAGGGGATGGGGTCGCTGTGGGTGCAGGTGTGTTTGTTGGTGAGGCGGTTGGTTCAACAATCGCTTGTGTAGGCTCAGCCGTTGGGTCGGCTTCCTCGGCCGAAGCTGTTTCGCCGTCGGCCGCTTCTTCAGCTTCTTCGCCCGTTTCCTCATCTGATTGGGCCGGTGCGCTAAATGCACCGCCGCTGGCCGCTGCGGGTGTTGCTTCTTGACCAGATGCGTCGGTGGCACTCTCGTCGTCGGCTGCCTGTGCCGGAGCACCAAATCCACCGGAGGCCGCTTCTGTCTGGGATGTTGTTTCAGCGTCACTTTCTATTTGAGCGATGGCTGACTCTGCCGATTCAACCTCAGAGGCTGCTGAGACCGCACCTGCTCCGGTCTCAGCCTGTACGGCCGCGGTCGTCTGATCTATTTGTTGCACAACATCTGGCTGCCCGATAGGGACACCGGCCATGAAAAAGCCCGCCCCTAAAAGAGTACAGGCTAGCCCCAAGCCTGTTAGGCGACGGCTGTTTTGAGAAAAGTCTGAGCCTGCTAAGCGAAAGCGCGCAAGTAAAGACGGGGATTGAGCCAAAAATGCGAGTGCTGAAAACAGCACCGCTAATCCGGCCGAAATGCCCATACCAAATAATGTCCAAGTCGGAAATCCACCCATAGAAGATGAATTATAGGCCCGCGTGGCGAAATAGAAAAAATTTTTCGCAATTGCTCACGATTTTCGGTGGCCGGTGGACGGTAGCCTTCGGCCCAGTAGTCGGTTCACCGCTTACCGAATACCGACTAGCGAAGCGGACCGACCACCGTCTACCGATTACTCTTTCAAGTTTTCCTCAAGGAACGCCAGCGTCTGCTGCCAAGCATCTCCCGGCCCGCCTGGCTCTTCAAAGTTCTCTTCGGTTAAAAAGCCATGCCCCAGCCCGGGATAGATGGTGACCTCGTTTGTAATTTCTAAGCTGTTCAGAGCCGCCTCAAATTCGAGCACATCATCTACAAAGATTTGTTGATCTTCTTCTGCAAAGATGCCGAGCACCGCTTTGCCATCGGTAAACGGTTTGAGTAAGTCTGGATTAGTGACAACTGCGCCGTAGTAAATCACGGTCACGGCCAAACGCTCCGATTGGCGCAGCCCTAGTTGGAGTGATTCGCCCCCGCCAAAGCAGAAGCCCATGCTGGCGGTCCGTTCAGGATCGACGTTCGGCCGGTCTTGTAACCAGAATAGGGCGGTGTCTAAGTCAGACCTTACTTCTTCTTCGGGCGTTGTTAGGCGCAAATACAACGCTCGTGGAACCCTGCTTGTGAGTTTGCCGCGATAGGCATCGGGTGCCAGCACAACGTATCCTTGTTCAGCCAAGGCATCGGCCAGAACCGGCATACCGGCGTTTAGCCCCCACCATTCATGAATAAGCACAACGGCCGGGAACGGCCCTTCTCCCTCTGGCTCTGCTAAGTAGCCGTGCAGGGTAACCCCAACTTCGTTTTGATAGGTGATATTGGTGTAATCGGTTGAAGACTCTCCAAAGGCCGCATCAAATATGATGATGCCAACGGGTAGCAGGATCAAAAGTAGCAGTATGACCCCTATGACAAGCAAGATTCGACGAATAATTTTCCACATTTCCTTTACCTCGAGTGTGTAGTTTGGCTCAGTTTACCCCTCTTCTCTTTGCGAAAGATTGGATTGGGAAAAAGTTGCAGGTCGATTTTCGGCCGTGTACAATTTATCAAACGCTTGTTTGAAATTTGATTTAAACTCATTTCTAAAAATTGCGCAGATATTTGGCAATATAATGCATAATTTGAAATATTTAGCAGGAAAATTGACAAATTTGCAGATGCGCCCGATTTCAATTTGTTGAATTTCGTAAATAGAAGACATAATGTGTTTAAATTTTTCTCCAAAAAAGCTAAAATCCTTGTCGATCAACTCTTGATCGATAAATTTTTTTAACCCCAAACCTAATTTAGGGCCGTTTGCAGCCGCAAATACCCGACATTGACTCTTGCAACGGAGGTCATTTTTAAATGAAAGTTATTGTTTGTGTTAAACAAACTCCAAGCACCACCGCTACTTTTAGCGTAGCTGACAACGTGGTTTCTTGGGAAGATACCGGGAGCGGCAAACCAAACGTCGTCAATCCTTGGGATGAATATTGTGTCGAAGAAGGCATTCGCCTAAAAGAGAATCATGGCGCAAGCGCTGTGGTTGCTTTAACTGCTGGACCAGAAGGTGCTGTAGACGTACTGCGCACCAGCTTGGCGATGGGCTGCACCGAAGCGTTCCACGTGGCTGATGATGGAATCACCGGCATGGATGCGAACGACAATGCAAAAGTATTGGCGGCCGCAGTGAACAAAATCGGCGATGCAAAAGTAATCATTTGCGGAAAACAAGCGATCGACGGCGACAGCGGTGTAACCCCTGTTTTGCTCGCTCGTGAGCTTGGTGCAACTCCGTTGACTTATGTGTCAGCTATCAAATCTGTAGACGGCGACTC
>JAHDEN010000303.1 GCA_020628815.1 Chloroflexota bacterium
AATCGGAAGGGGAATGATGTCGGCACCCAAGATCGTTCCGCTATTTTTTATCATTCAGATGAACAAAAAGCGATTGCAGAAAAAGTGATGCAAGAGGTTGTTAATGAGGGATTATGGCCAAATCCATTAGTAACTGAGCTGACACCGGCCGTTACTTTCTATTCGGCCGAAGCGCATCATCAAGACTATTATGCGCGCAATCCATACCAGGGATACTGCATGGTTGTTATCTCTCCTAAGGTCAACAAGTTCCGTTCAAAATTCGCCCATCTCCAGAGAAAATAAATCGAAATACGTAATTATCCGTATTGAGGTCTGAGCCTGATTTATTGATAATGGAAATTGTAAGATGACTCGTGAGTCTTACGATGGATTGAAAATAGGAGATTTAAAGTTATGGGTTTAATTTGGACATTGCTTTCAGGACTTGTTATTGGTGCTTTAGCAAAATTTGTTATGCCTGGTGACGATCCAGGCGGAATCATCATCACTATCTTGTTAGGTATCGCCGGTTCTTGGCTCGGCAGTCTCGTATCTGGCTTTATCGGATTCGGTGACGGCTTGGTGATGAGCTTGGCTTTAGGCGTGGCAGGTGCAGTAGCTCTGTTATTCGGATACCGTCAAATTGCAGCAAATAGGAGCAAAAGCTAATTGACTTTTGTTTTGGGAGCCTATTTAATAATTTAGTATGAAGCTAGATTTATACATTCAGCCGGAGATTTCCCGCGCTGGCATTGGTGAAATGGGCAAGCCCGACCAGTGGTTATAAGTCTTAGTTTTAGGAGATATGCGGCGCGGCTGGTCTTGAATCAAGACGGCCGCATTTTTTTTGTCTGTTGCCTATGCCTGCCCCAAAGATTGCCTAATCTCGGCCGATAAATTTTTCGCCCCATCGATCAAATACTGCATATCACTGCCCAATGTCAATATCTGGAACCCATCCTGCGCCAATTTTGTTAGATGGGTGACATTCTGGGTGTCAAAGCCCAACGGCATGCCAACCGCTTGGCACTTGGCTACAACTTTGCTCACGGCCGTTTTAAAGCGTGGGTCGTCAAATTGACCCAATATCCCCATCGAAGAACTTAAATCAGCTGGCCCGATGTAGGCGGCATCAAACCCACCTACAGCTAAAATCTCATCCAGATTGTTGACCGCCTCAATGTCTTCGATCTGTAGGATCAAGGTTGTGCTTGTATTGGCGGAGTTTATATATGTGTCAAAATTTTGATAGTAGCCAGATGCTCGCCATGGGCCAACACCCCGTTTGCCCATTGGGGGATATTTTGCCGCATCAACAGCTTTTTGCGCTTCGGCCGCTGTGTTTACCCGAGGGACTAACACCCCATCTACGCCGAGATCGAGCGACATTTTGATCAAGCTTTCGCTGTTTTCCCGAACCCGATAGATTGTGGCACAATCGCCCCCTTTGGTCGCCCGTAGCAGATTAGCAAGCTCTGATTCACCAATGGGGGAATGCTCCCCATCGATCAAAAGAAAATCGTAGCCGGTCTCGGCTAACGCCTCAACCACGGCCGGATCGCTTAGCGATATCCATTGGCCAATAACGACCTCTTTGTTTTTCAAACTTGAATTTAAGCTCATGGTTAATCCTGTACCCACGCAACTGCTCTGCATGGAACCCCGTCTCCTCCCATAATTTTTAAAGGTAGGGCTGAAAACATCACATCTTCTTGCGGCAGCTCTATTAAGTTGGCTAATCCCTCGACAATCACCACTTCTGATTTTAGAAAAGCGTGATGAACTTCGGTCAACTCCTGCATGTTGTCTAGCTTAGCAACCGATTGATGCTCAATGCCAATCAGCCAAATGCCACGATCTGCCAGCCATTGGGCGCAATCAACATGGATGCGTGGGAACGATGTTTGGAAAAATAGCTTTCCATGATGCTGGCTCCAATCTGTGCGCAATAGTACGCGACTTTGCGGGCCGATTTTGTCTGCCCATGGGGCCAGATCCTCAACGGTTATAAAGCTGTCTGGCTCTTTGTGGCTCAGATCACAAACGATGGCAGGACCTAAACATTTTTCGAGCGGCATATTGTCGAGCGTGTTTCCATCGGGCAAAAAATGGAGCGGGGCATCCATGTGGGTGCCGCTGTGGCTATGCAGGTTAAGCATGCTCATCGTTATGCCGTTTTTGATAAATAGATTATCAGCAATAACCTGTGCGTTTTCCTCTTTTCCACTGATTGGTAGGGTTAAATCGTAAACTTTCATTTTTTCCTCTTTTATCTTTTGCGGGGTTAGTTCTTGGCTGGATTAGGAGGCAAAAACCACCAAACATGAATCAGGCTAAACAGACCAACAATGATAAACGGTATGAGCGAAACGATCCAGATTGTGCTGAGCCCATAACCCAAGCGCACGATGTAGATGTAGATAAATAGCCAAGGGAGCAGCACAAAGCGGAGCATGTTCCAGCCTAATGGCAGGTACGGCCGTTTTAGCCCTCTAAACACGTTGGCAGCCGCAAAGAAAATCGCATTAGGGGCTAATCCCCAGCTGCGAATGCGAACATATTGCACGCCAATGTCTATGATTTCTGGGTCAGATGTGAACAGGCGCATGAGCGGCCGGGCAAAAATTATCGTCAGAACCATGGTGATGATCATCAGCCCAACCCCGTATAGCAGACCAGTCCTGAGTGTCTCGTACATCCGGTCGACTTTGCCAGCCCCATTGTTTTGCGCAATCAAGGCGAGAATCGCGGTGTTTACCCCCAACACTGGCAGCAGCGCCACCTGTTCAATGCGGGATGCGGACCCCAATGCCGCCACAGCATCTTGCCCAAACGGGCTAACGTAGTAGTTGAGGATAAAGAACCCAACTGAAACACCTAAAATATCAATTGTGTTGGGGAGCCCTTGCTGCGAGAGACGACCAAACGATGGAAGATGGGGGACCCAATCCCGAGCAAAAATTTTAGGGGTAACTAACCCGCCTTTAATCACTTCGTATCCCGCATAAAGGCAGCCTAACGCCTGCACTAAAACGGTAGCCCATGCGATTCCGGCAATCCCCAGTGGGGGCAGTCCTAATCCACCAAAAATAAACCACGGGTTTAGAGCCAGGTTTAGAACAAACCCGCCAACCAAAAAATTCCGGCCGGGGAGCGAATTACCCTGAGCGTTCAAGATACCGATAAGCACCTGAACCACAAGAAAAAAGATAGAGCCATAAAATAGAGGATTGATGTAATCAAGCCCCAACTGTTTATAAGCCGGATCAGTTGCCCCCAATGTTTCGAGCAAGAATGGCGCCGTGCGGATGACTAAAAAGGTGGTGATGAGGCTGACAAGTAGCGCAAGAACTAACGCTTGGGTCCCATATTTTTCGGCCGTTCGCTGATCCCCTTCACCCAAAACATTGCCGATTAAGGCGGTTACCCCCAGCGAAAAGCCGAACCCTAAAGCCAGCACGATAAACGTGATGGGGAATGCCAACGACAGCGCGGCCAGTGCTTGATCCGAAATCAATCCACCATAAATCGTATCAACAACGTTAAACATCGTGTTGAAAAAGGCCCCGATCGAAACCGGAATGCCGATTTTCCGAATCATGAGCGGGATTGGAGCGGTTAAGAGCGGATTGTCGGGAGCTGATGCGTTGGTCATAGATTGGGATATGTTTTTGAGTGAAACCAATAAAAACGTGGTGGGTGGTGCGTAGATCGCTTTGTTACTCGATCTACACACCACGCACCACGACGAAATGCTAAGTTTTTGAATGGAGGAAGCGTTACAGGATTGCTGTCTTAATCGACAAAGACCCGATCAATCGCATTTGAAAGCTGGGCCAAATTACGGACTAGATAAACCTCATCGCAAATCGGCGCATACTGGTCCATGTCACTGTCCCCTGATCCCCAAAGCTGTTTGTTTTCTGGGGTAAACCAGACTAGCTTTTTGGCCCTGCGCTCTAATTCTTTTACCAGATCGGTGCGAGGGTCACTGTAGTTGTTCCGGCCGTCGCCGATGATAATTACGGTTGATCGGCCGGTGACTGCATCAAGATGATTGGTGAAAAACGTATCTAAGCTATAGCCCAAATTTGTACGGAAGAGATAGCCCGGAATCGCCTGCTGGATTTTGTTAAACAGCTTGCTGACTTCGCTGATGTGGGCCCGATTAACGACGTCGGTTACTTCTCCCAGGTTGTCGTAAAAGGCGAAACAGCGGAGCTTTGACACCTGATCTTCCATCGTCATCACAAAATAGAGCAAGAACTGCAACATCGTTTCCATCGAGCGGGAAACATCAAAAATGAGAACGATTTGGGGTTTAAGCTTCTTGTATTTGTGCTTAATCTCCATCGGCGTGCCACCGTATCGCATGGCGGCCCGAATCGTTTTACGTGAATCAAAATCCCCTTTTTGTTTCTTTTTGCGTCGCAATGCGGCCCGGGTTTTAAGCTGATTGACGATCCGCTGAATTTCACGGCGTAGCTGGCTCATCTCATCGTTCGAAAGTGCGCCAAAAGATTTGTTCATTAGATCGGGGCCTTGAATGCCTTCCGGCCGTTCAGCCCGCTGTTGGGCGATGCGAAATTGGACCTGTTGCGCAATGTTTTCAGCTAACTCGTTCCGATTTACCTCAACCACCCCCATCACCCGCATGATCGATTCTTCAGACATGCCAAGATCGCGCAGACGTTCGGCCAGCTGCTGCAATTTCTCTTCTAGCTGTCCAAATCCCAT
>JAHDEN010000071.1:0-16153 GCA_020628815.1 Chloroflexota bacterium
TCAACTTGAAGAAAGCGTACGGTAAAAACAAGTTTTTAAACTATGCAAATTCCGGGAATAGATGGTTTGTCATTGCAGTAGCAAGTTTTATCGTCACTCATGTTCTTTATTCTATTTTTGCCGCAACTTACATAACCAACCTGA
Source organism: Chloroflexota bacterium (assembly GCA_020628815.1). Lineage (GTDB taxonomy): Bacteria > Chloroflexota > Anaerolineae > Promineifilales > Promineifilaceae > WTJY01. The sequence goes on from JAHDEN010000071.1 coordinate 145, forward strand.
ATAGTAAGCAAATTAACTACATATTCCAAGCCGATGAATTCTTTTCGTCTATTTGGATAGTAGCTTTATTACTTGCCACCATCTTGGTGACCGTTCAACAAAAACGTCAGGAAAGCCACCTTCAGATTTCAATCGCAGAATAATCAATGAATTTGCGGAAGCAAGTGAAAATATTTCCGTAGAATTCTTTGTTCAATAATCCAGATTGGACAGGGTGCTCTTTCTAAGGATTGTTTGGATCACTTTGGCACAACGTCGCCAGACGAGAAGGCTTTGATTAACATAGCTTAGAGATCTGCAAACCCTGCTACTCGCTTCATTGACTATGCCTGTAGTAGGGTTGTGGATCGGCCGGTATGGGAACTATACTGCTCAGGGTGGGCCTAGCTAGAGCAGTTTTGAGATTTATAATCTATTTATGGATGCTGAATAAGCGCCAAGAGACTTATGCGTTATTACCCAAGAGGTGGAGTAACAAAAACCATGAAAGCTAACAGAACCTATTTTGTTTTGAGTATCTTGTTATTAGGTTTAGTCATTCTAGCAACAGGTTGTCAGTCGGGTTCAAAACCGGGGGGAGCGCTTGATGAAACTGATCAGCTGTTATTTGAACAGACGGCCGAACTCTTTGAGCAATTTGAAACACAACCGGATCAAATATGGAATGAGGATTTTCGTTTAGATCAAATGCCAATCTTACTTGTGCGTCAAAATAGCAGAAGAGACATGTATGGCTACTTAATTAATCATCCTAGAGGAGCAGATGTTGTGAATGCGCAAGAAGTAAATCTGCCTTCAGATTTTGATGAAAAATATTCTGTCTATCGCTTCGATGAACTCCCATACTCGAAGGAAGTAGCTGAAAGCCGAAATTTTGATTTTAATGTTCTGATTACTGGGTCAATGACGTATGTCATGAAGTACACGGATGAAAAAACCGATCAGTATACATCCCCATCTTATGATTTTTGGCCCTTTATTTGGCGCATGAAGCATTACATGACTATCAATTTGGGCCTGAGTGGCAAGATGTTAAAGGCAACGGACAAGATACGGCCGGTTATCCGCTAGGTGCAGACCATATCGCTCTGATTATGCTGGAAGATGAAGCGATTCTGGCGGCACTTGCGGCCGAGAATGAAATAGATCGAGACAGAGCGCTAAAGCAAGTGATAGCGATCCGTGAAGAGCGTATTGAACGTTGGGACAGCGTGCGGCTGCTTGATTTACCTCAAGAGCAAATTGAAGGAACGGCCGAATTTATTGGACGTCGTTTAGGCTCTATGCTTGGCTCTGACATTTCTAATCTAGAGAATTTTGCCCAAGCCATCGGCCAGGTTCCCGAAGAAAATGTGCGAGTTCACTATGCTTGGGACAGATTTTACGGAACTGGATCAGCAATCATGTTCATGGTTGACCAGCTAGGCGTTCAAGATTGGTCTAGGTCGATTGAAAGCGGGAAATCTCCATATGGGTTGTTGGTTGCCCATTTTAACCTCTCCGAAGATGAGCAAAGGGCTTCATTTGAAGGTGCGAAAGAGACGTATCAATTTAAAGTGTTAGAAAACAAAGCAATAGCAGTTGCAGAAATGGCCGCTACCGAGTCAACCGATATTTGGGCGCAACATGGCTTTGAAGATATTTCGGAGGAGCCTGAATTCAGCCTTATAGACGATATTAGATTTTTCTTTTTTGGAGAATAATTTTTCAAGACGATGAATAGTTGATTCCTTGTCATCAGTGAAAATATTTCCGTAGAATATTTTCTTTGTGAGAACCAGTTGGTCATAATGGAACTGTTATGACCAACCTGAATCACAATTTTGATCAAGCATTAGATTTTGAACTTAGAGACGGCCGGCTCTTTGGCAAAACCCATCCGGCCTATGCCAATATGATTGGCCCATTCGGCGGTATCACGGCCGCCGCCATGCTAAAAGCCTGTATTGTGCACCCAGATGCACAGGGGGAACCGATTACGCTTACGGTGAATTTCGCGGCCGCTGTGCAAAATGGGGAGTTTGAATTAATTGCTACCCCCACACGCACCGGCCGATCAACCCAACATTGGTTTGTGCAAATGGTTCAGAATGATGCCGTTGTTACTACGGCGACGGCCGTGTTTGCAACCCGCCGTGAAACTTGGCAGGCTACAGATCTCCCTTTTCCTCAACTGGCGGCCGATGCTGAGCCATTTAACCGAGACATGATGCCCCCGTGGGCCCAAAACTACACATTTCGTATGCCGGGTGAGATGCGTGACCTCATCGGTAAAGAACAGCCCAACGCAGAAACGCTCCACACGATTCAAGACAATCCACCTCGGCCGATAGACTTCCCATCGCTCACCGCTATGGCAGATGTTTTTCCGCCACGAATTCTGATCCGGCGAGCCAAATTTGCCCCGATGGGAACAGTCGCTTTTACGATCTATTTTCATGCAGATGCTGCTGCACTTACAGCTCATGGTGACAGTGAGCTAATAGGCCATGCGCGGGCTAATCGCTACTACAATCGATATTTTGATCAGTCGGCCGAACTTTGGACGCCAGCCGGTGAGCTTATGGCAACCACAACGCAAATAGTTTATTTCAAGGAGTAGCCTTGGTTTTGGCTGGGGCCTGCTTCTAAAGAGGGCGCTATACAGAAAAAAGACCATGGACGATTGTTGTTGAACTGAAAATTTGAGCATTTTCAGTAATTATCTTTTTGGGTCACACCGGCCCTATTTTCATATTTACGTTGGAGCCATTAAATGCTACCCTGAGCCAGCCTGAGCAAAACGCTTTTGCAATAAACCGCTTTCAACCACATGATCAAAGAGATTTTCGGCCCTCCAGCCTTTGCGAGGGGTGAACAACACACAGATTACTCAGTTCTTATGCTCTACTACACCTATATCGTTGGATTTTGTGGTGCCACGATTTTGTCTCTCATCTATGTGTTTGGCTATCTGACTTATGATGGGGGAACTCATATCTTTTCATATCCTGCAGAGCGAGCTTGGATCCCACTTTCAGAAGCGGCTTTTGTCGCTTTAGTCATCCTTTTTTGCATCTATTTGCTCAACAATCAGTATGTTAGGCCTTCGATCCGTGTGTTCTTAATCATGTTGCAAATTGTTGTGTACATGACCCCCATGATTGTAGGAGCCGGTTTTTATGATCCGATTCTTGATTTAATCTATTTTGCTCTTGTGCTCGCCGCAATTTTCCTCGATCGAATCGATGTGATTGTCATCATGGTTGTGTATATGTTGATGATCACTTTTTACTATTTTGGTCAACATTATGATTGGTTCTGGTCTGTATTTGAGCCACCAAGCATAGATAGGGTGATCGTCAACTACACGTCGGTAACCGTTATCACCACTGTTCTCATGATTACTGTTCGTCAAGTGATGAGCCACTCGACTCAAGTGAACAAATTGAACCAAGAGCTTAAAACGTACCAAAATAGTTTGGAGAGCATGGTTGAAGAGCGAACACAAGAGCTTTACCAAGAGCGAGACCGGGCGGAAAAAGCGAATAAAGCTAAATCAGAATTTTTGGCGAATATGAGCCATGAACTGCGCACTCCTTTAAATGCGATTATCGGCTATAGCGAGCTTGTTGAAGAAGAGATGGAGGCGATTGAGGAGGCAAAGGAAATCATAACCGATGTCAATAAAATTGAGTTTTCCGGCCGCCATTTGTTGGGTCTAATAAATAATTTGCTCGATATTTCAAAGATCGAGGCGCAAAAAATGACGGTTGATGTCAGCACAAAGGACCTGAATAGGCTAATTCAAGAGGTGCTAACAACGACATCCCCCCTGGCTGAAAATAACCGAAATACCTTGCAAATCGAAAATAACTTAACCCAGTTCGAGATAATTTCTGACGGGCAGAAAATTAAACAAATCTTGATCAATTTGTTGAGCAATGCATTTAAATTTACACAGGATTCCAAAGTTTATCTTTCAGTGTCATCGCTAAAAATTGATGATGTGGAGTGGGTAGAATTCTGTGTGCAAGATAATGGGATGGGAATAGACTCCGACTTTCTGCATCAACTTTTTGAACCGTTTTTACAAGCCGACAATTCTTCTACGCGGCAACATGCTGGCACCGGGTTAGGTTTAGCGATCTCCAAACAGTATGCTCAGATGTTAGGCGGGGATATCACTGTTGAGTCGACTTTAAATTACGGGAGTACGTTTAAACTAAAGATTCCACGATTTTTTGAACCTCAAAAAATCTGAGTTTTTTAAGCTGTCCTATTTTGTCCGGAATAAGAGTATTGAATAAAAAAAGGCGCTGCTATTTTTAGCAACGCCTTTTGAGTTCAGATATTAAAATAAATGGAGCAAATTACATCGATGCGAGATAGTCAACCATTTTGTCGATCGCCATCGTCCAACCTTTAGCTCCCGGAGAATCGGCCGGAACTCCTTCATGCGTCATCTTCATTTTAGTGCTGCCACCCAAATCTTCTAGCTCAACAATCACTTGAGTAGACTCAGGGGTTCCTTCTGGCATCCCCATTGAGGCCGGTGACATTGCGTTCCCCTCTTCATCTGCCATCGCCTCGGTGTAAATCAGTTTAGTTTTTGGCGTAATCTCCAGATATTCCCCCACAAACCACATTTTCATCTGGCGGTCCGGCATATTCATTTCCATGCAAATGTGCCGTTTGCCCCCAACTTGAACATCCATTTTAGCCATCGGAATCGTCATTCCCATTGGTCCATACCAATTGGCGAAATGTTCAGCCTCAGTCCACATTTTCCATACTAGATCGATTGGGGCATCCATTGTCCGTTCGATCATGACTGATTTTTGATTACTCATTGTTTTTCTCCATTTTGTTCGCAAGGGGATGTAAGGCGAGGGTGTACCATCCGTAGCTATGACACCTATTTTCGCCACTCCTTTCATCCCTACAAATTGCGCCGGTTTTCTATTTCAGGTTTTAATCTGCTTGATATAGTCGTCCATTTGGTCGAAGCGATCTTCCCAAATATGACGATACTGCTCTGTCCAACTAGATATTTCTTTGAGGGGGGTCGCATTAAGCGTACAAGGCCGGTACTGCGCCTTTTGCCCCTGCACAATTAACCCCGCCCGCTCTAACACTTTGATGTGTTTTGAAATGGCGGGCAAGCTCATGTTAAACGGTTCAGCCAGCTCATTGACAGTCGCTTCTCCCTCTGCCAAACGTGCCAGTATGGCCCGGCGAGTATCGCTGGCTAATGCGGAAAAAGTGAGAGTGAGTTTGTCGCTTTCTGAAACCATTTATTTTGCTTAATTAACCAATCGGTTAATTAACCCTTTGGTATAATATCGTTGTCCCGTTCGGATGTCAAGTAGAAGATTTATAAATGAAAAAAAATCCCTCTTGACCTTGAGCGCACTCCAGCTTGTATACTCCCGAAAGTATGACAAGTTATTCAATTGGAGAGGTTGCGCAACAAACGGGATTAAGCGTTGACACTCTCCGCTATTACGAACGAATTGATTTGCTGGTCGAAATCGGCCGGAACGGTAGTGGACACCGTTACTATAGTGATGCGGACCTCACATGGTTAAACTTGCTCGTGTGTTTAAGGTCAACCGGAATGCCGATTGCAGACATGATACGGTTTGCAAAACTGGTTCGTCAGGGAGACGGAACAATCGGCAATCGGCTGGAGCTTCTAAGTTTGCATCGTGAAAGTGTGTTGAGCAACATCGCTCAAATGCAGCAAAAACTCAGCGTGATTGACCAAAAAATAGAGATATACACAGATTTAAGGTCATCTTCAAATGAATAAATTATCGAAACAAAAGTTTAAAGATGACTGTGTAGCGATTGAAGAGGTTTTAAATCAGAAGATTTATTTTTGCAATCGCTTTAACAAGGAGAAAAAATGAGTATAGATAAGAGAGTTACGTTAAACAATGGGGTTAAAATGCCTCAGTTTGGATTGGGTGTATTCCAATCTAAGGAAGGGTCAGAAGTAGAAGCGGCCGTGCGTTCGGCCATTGACTTTGGCTATCGGCATATTGACACGGCCGCCATTTATGGGAACGAAATTGGCACAGGCAAAGCGGTTCGGGATAGTGGGATCGCGCGCGAAGAGATGTTTATCACCACAAAAGTCTGGAACAGCGCCCAACGAGAAGGGACGGTGCGCGAAGCGTTTGAAGAAAGCTTGCGCAAGCTGGACCTTGACTACATCGACCTCTACCTAGTCCATTGGGCGGTAGAAGGAAAATTCGTTGACACATGGCTCACGCTTGAAAAGCTGATGGCGGAAGGGAAAGTCAAAGCGATTGGTGTTAGCAACTTTTACGAACATCATTTTGAAGATGTGTTGGCGGCCGGGAGCATGGTTCCCACGGTAAACCAAGTTGAGCTACACCCATACTTGCGTTTGGAAGGACTGCACAACTATCTGAAAGACAAAGGCTGTTACATCGAGGCGTGGAGCCCGTTGGCGCAGGCTCGGCCGGAGCTGTTTGGAAATCCCGTACTCCAAACCATCGCAGAAGAACACAGCAAAACGGTGGCGCAGGTGATCTTGCGCTGGCACTGGCAACATGAGATCGTTGTGATTCCTAAGTCAGTCAAGCCACACCGTATTGCGGAAAATGGCTCGATCTTTGATTTTGAGCTGTCGGCCGCAGAGGTGTCGGCCATCGATGGGCTTGATAAAAACGAACGGAATGGACCGCATCCCGACAACTGTGATTTCTAATTCGCAAAGTTAACCTATTTCTGTAGGACAAACCTAACAATTAACCCGATGAATCAGGCTGGTGTGCATTCCCAACCCGATTCATCGGGTTTTGTGTTTTAACCAAGGATTTGAATCCTTGGTTTTGGGATGCCCCAGATACGTAGGGAAAAGATTGCGCTAATCAGCTTCTGGGCATAGAATAAATTAATGAATGATTCACTAATGAACGAATATTGTTGAATCATCTTGGAGATTGATTATCGTCACAAAGAAGTTTTCCCAATTTAATTACAGCTACGCCCAAAAAATAGCAGGCTATTTAGCTTACTTTGTTTTTGCTCGCACTACCAAACTAGCCATGGCTCACTTTTCAGAAATCGACCTAACCACAAAAGAAGGGTTGGTTCTGGAGTTTGTGGCCAATAATCCAGACGCATCGCAGAAAGAGATTGCGGTTGCGGCCGGGATGAAGCCATCTTTTTTGGTCAAAATTTTAGATAGCCTAACGGCCCGCGGCCTGCTTGTGCGCCAGCCATCCCCCAATGATCGGCGCCGCCAAAATTTACGGCTCACGGCCGCAGGGGAGAGTCTGCGGGATCAAATTTATGCATGCCACATGGCGGGCAACGATGAATTTTTTGAAGAGGCCGGATTCTCGGCCGAAGAACGAGAGACCTTATTTAGACTTTTGCAGAAACTAACGGCGCATCTACAAAAAGGATAACGATTATGGCAACCGCAACACAGGTTCAAGAAAAAAACAGTTTGATGACGGGTGAGAGCTATCTAGAATCCCTCAACGACGGCCGAGAGATTTGGTTTGATGGAGAAATTATCGACAACGTGGCTGAGCACCCTGCATTTCGCAATGCGGCCCGGAGCATGGCCCGCCTGTACGATGCGTTGCACGATCCAGATTTGCAGGATGATTTGACGATAGTAGATCAATTTGGCAATCGAACCCATCGTTTCTTTACCCCGTCATATTCGGCCGAAGATTTGCGCCGATCACGCACCGCCATCGACATTTGGCAACGCATCAATTATGGCTGGATGGGTCGTAGCCCCGACTACAAAGCGGCGTTTATGGCTCAGCTGGCTGAAGGGCACTCGTTTTATGGGGATTACGCGGACAATGCGTTGAACTGGTACAAAAAATTCTCATCTCAAGGGTTGCACCTAAACCATGTACTCATCGACCCACCGATGAACCGGAACAAACCGCGTACCGAGACCCGTGAAGTCTATGTGTCACTCGATAAGTCTGATGACAAAGGGATTTATGTCAGCGGAGCAAAAATGGTTGCTACCGGCTGTGCCTTAACCCACGCCACCTTTGTGGGTTTCACCGGCGGGGTTGCCGCCATGATGCAAGAAGGGCGAGATGAAGACATGGCGCTGGTCTTTATCGCTGAGATGGACTCCCCCGGCCTGAAAGTAATCAGTCGGCCGTCTTATGAGCAAAAAGCGGTCAGCCCGTTTGACTCTCCACTTGCCAGCCGCTTTGACGAAAATGATGCGGTGATGGTCTTTGAAAACTGCTTTGTCCCGTGGGAAAACGTGCTGATTTATCGAGACATCGACCGGGTGAAACAGTTTCAGGCGGAGTCCGGCTTTTTTAACCGATACAACCTACAAGCGGCCGTGCGATTGGCCATCAAATTAGAGTTTTGTATCGGGCTGATGATCAAAGGGACCGAAGCATCGGGAACCAATAATTTTAGAGGGGTGCAAGCGGCGATTGGGGAACTGGTGACGATGAAAGATACCATCTGGGCCTTAACCACAGCGATGGTGAATGACCCTGAACCAAGCATCGGGAAATCGGTGGTACCAAATTTACAGACGGCCGCGGCCGCCCGTGTGTACACGACCAACTGCTGGACCCAAGTGCGCAATACGTTTGAGACGGTTTTAGCCGGGGCGCCTAGTTTTACGATTTCGAGCGTGCGGGACATGGATGCGCCGGGACTTTCTCACATCATCGATACCTATTATCAAGGGACCGGGCTTGAAGGGCGGGAGCGGATTAAGCTGTTCAACTTGGTCTGGGACGCGCTTTACTCAGAATTTGCCGGCCGGCACGGGCTGTATGAGCGGAACTATGCGGGCAACAAAGACCAACAGCGGATGGATGCGCTACGTTGGGCCACCATGCGCGGGCAGGTGGATGGGTATACCGGCTTAGTTGATCAGGCGATGTCTGACTATGACACGGCCGGGTGGGTTCATCCGGCTTGGAAAAACTAGTTTGTTTTAACTCTCGGAGACTGTTGTAGCAGACATGATTTATGCCAGCTTAGATTCTGATTAGATAAAAATCGGCACCTAATTTCCCTCTTGACCTAGAGTAAACTCCACCTTGTAGACTCTGTGGCATGAACAAATATTCAATTGTAGAAGTCTCTAGAGAAACGGGATCAAGCATCGAGGCAGTTCGTTTTATTCAGCCTACTGTCCGTTTCGCAGGCTTCTTTAGAAATCTATTTCAGCTTCGCCATCAGCGCGTTAAACATCAAGGACTTTTGATATTGTCCTCACTTTCAAAGTTCAGCCATGCTTACCCCAAATGGGTTAAAAATGGATTCGATCAGGCTTTTATTGATTTAACCATCTGGCCGATGATTAAACTTTACCTGCGTTTTGGCCGCCTGCCATCGGCCAGTGATATCGCTCTGGCTTGGGATGAAGCTTATGGAACCGGCTTAATTGCTGAGCGCAAGCGGCTTGTTTTAGAATTGATCTTAGACCTATCCCATTTAGGCGTGTGGGAGTGGGAATAAATCAATCTGAAGTTGCACCTTTTTCTTGTGTGTCAGACCTGAATATTGTGATTTCCAGCCGTTGCATAGTCTGGTAATTCTGCCAAAATAACCGCTGACCGAATTAACCAACAGAGGCAGAATGAAACCGATTTTAATTGGGCCACAAGGCTTTGTAGAAACGGCCGGAGAATCGATTTATTTCGAAAGCTATGGGGAGGGGGAAACGATTTTGCTGTGCCACGGCAAAGGTGGGAATCACGCCATATGGTTTAATCAGGTGCCGATTTTGGCACAACATTACCGTGTGGTAACGTGGGATCAGCGGGGGTTCGGCCGATCATCAAATCTAAACAATGAGGCAAGTCCACAAAAAGCGGCCGAAGATATTCAGGCGCTACTTGATCACCTAAACATCGAAAAAGCCCATTTGGTTGGGCAGTCGATGGGGGGCTGGGCGGTGATGGGGTCAGCTTTGCGCTATCCCGAGCGAACGGCCAGCTTGATTTTAGCTGACACATTGGCGGGCATTTCGACACCTGAAATCGCGGCCGAATATGAAGCTTCACGGGCCAAACGGTATGCCAAACCACCTTCGACCCATATGTCGTTAGACGGCCACGCTATCCTACAAAACCAGACGGCTGAGCAGAACATGATCCGTGCTTTTTTGTACAATCAGATCGGCCGGTCAAACGGCCCGCCTCCGGCCGATGCAGGGGAGCTGTTACTCCAGACTAAATATGATCAGGATGCGATCCGCGGGATAAAGGCTCCAACTTTATTTATCGTGGGTGAACTAGATGCGATATTCCCACCGGCGATGATCCGACAGGCGGCCGAGTTGATTTCTCATGCACAAGTGGTCGAAATTCCTGAGGCTGATCACTCCCCCTATTTTGAAACGCCAGACCTGTGGAACACGGCCGTGATGGCGTTTTTAGCCGATCTAACCTGAGTTGTCTAGATGACGCTCAAGTGCATCGATGGCCAAGAAGTAGCTGTTACGGCCGAAGCCTGCAATCACCCCTAAACAAACTGCGCTCAGCATTGATTTATGCCTGAACGCCTCACGCGCATGCACATTGGAGATATGCAGTTCAATCACCGGCACATCGACTGATGAAATCGCATCGCGCAGAGCCACGCTGGTGTGGGTGTAAGCCCCTGGGTTAAAAAAGATCCCATCGGCCCAATGGCGTGACTCTTGAATAGCGGTCACCAATTCCCCTTCTATGTTTGATTGATAATCACGCACCTCAATCGACTTTTCGGCCGCGTAGATTTTCAGGGCAGCAACCAAGTCATCAAGCGTTTCTGCGCCGTAGATTTCAGGTTCCCGTGTACCGAGCATGTTTAAGTTGGGTCCGTTCAGGAGTAACAATTTGTGAGCCATTTTTATATCTTACTTTTGTCAGCCAGAAAGGACAAGGCTGGAAGTTGATAAAGGTGCGCGGATTTTTTGTTAAGATGTAAGGGGGCGGGCCTAATTCTACCGTTGTGACACGGTTAGACCGCCCCCTTTCATCCCTACAGACCCTGGGTCGTGGCGTGGATGCTAAGTAGGGACGAAAGAGGCGGGAAAGAGCCTGTGCACCGTAGAAAATCGTTTGCTCCCGTCTCTTACGTCTCTGATTAAAGATACACAGACATTTTCGTTTCGTTTTTGCATGCGTGGTAAGCTGACCTTCGGTTATGATGGAGCCAATATTTATAAAAAGGATGTGGAAAAGCGATGACAAAAATATGTGTTTGGGGTGCAACAGGGCAAACGGGATCAGCTATCGTAAACGAAGCTTTGAAAAACGGCATCGATGTTTTGGCTTTGATCCGGACCCCAGAAAAAATGACGCAGAGCCATGATCGGCTAACTGTTGTAAAAGCTGGTGTCTCAGACTTAACATCGGCCGAGGTGCAAGAACAGCTCCAATCATGCGAGCATGTGATTATCGCCTTAGGCTCAACCAAAATTCGTGGGGACACGATTCGGAGCGATGGGACAAAAGCGATGTTAACTGCGATCAAAAACGGCGGATTGTCTCCCCGTGTTTGGGCGATTAGCTCGGCCGGGACCGGCGACAGCTACGACCAAATGCCTCTGCCCGGCAAAATAATTGTGCGTTCCTTTTTACGCTGGGTGATTCAGGATCACGATCTTCAAGAGCAAGCGATTCGGGCTAGCGGGCTACCGTACACCATTATGCGGCCGACCGGCTTGAACAATCAACCGGCCACCGGTAATTACACGCTTGCCGTCAACGAAAAGCTACAAAGTACACAAATCTCCCGCGAAGAAGTTGCGCATTGCGTTGTAAGTCATCTCAATAAGAATGACTTTTTAAATACGGCCGTGTGCATTACTGGTAAATAATTGTGCAAGCTGAACTTCAGCCTGTTTTAAACAGGCTTGTCATCTTAACCGTGGGATTACATCCCACGAGGGTTAAGGTAGCCGTAACAGCGCAAACGCCATCGCACTCGCATAGCTTAGCCCGCACATCTGCCCATTAAAAATAGCAGCCTCTACCTCTTCACGGCTGTGCCAATGTATCGTGTAATCTTCTAAATCGTCGTTGTCGGGTTCTGATACTTTGCGACAGTTTTTTGCTAGGAAAAAATTGGCTTCCGATGCACGGCGATTGGCATCCACAATAAATTCTCCTAACGGCTCCCACTCATCACTTTCCATTCCGGTTTCTTCCATCAATTCTCTTTTGGCCGTAGTCAGCGGATCTTCGCTCGGTTCCATGTAGCCGCCCATGACCTGCCAATTTGAATAGCCGATGCCGTGTTTGTAGCTTTTTAAAATCAAAAACTCACCAGATTCATTTAAGGCGACAACGTTGATATAATTGCGCAGGCTCACGATGGGCCAGTCGGGAATTACCCGGTTGTCTGGCAGGCGAACCTGCTGGATGTTTACCTGCATGAATGGATGCTTAAAAGCAACCTCCTCTTTTTCAACTATCCACTTAACTTCTTCGTTTTTCATTGAAACGCTTCCTATGATCTATTAGAATCACCGGCCGATTACTGATCGTGCAATCGGTTTAAAAAGTGATTTATTTGATTTAAATCGCTCGAAATAAATAATCAAATGCCAGAATTAACCACATTAGACTATACAAACATCTTTGCCATCATCATCGTCATTATCATCGTGCTCAGTCTGGGCCGGGTTGTTATTAATTTTACCCGCACACTGTTCCGCACGGGGTGTTTGATTGTACTTGTCGCAGGCGGCATATACGCCTTGTGGATGTATTTTCAGATTTAGGCTGAAACTTTATGACCAATTCAAACCAATCTGCCGGAAATCGGTTTCTCCGGCCGCGCACCCTTGTTAGCGCCCTCATCGCAATCATATTTTTATCTGTTTCAGGTTATTTTACCTATACGTTTGCTAAACGGGTGGCGGCCGACAATCCGATTGTGGCTCAGCCAGATATTGATGAGACGGTGCCGGATACGGCCGTGCAAACAAGCCTGAGCGCACCTGTGCAATCTGTGACAGGTAGCGTTGAAGTTGCTGAAACCGAGCCCGAAGCTGAGCCTATCGCTGTGGTTCAAGAACCTTGGTCCGGCACCAGCCGCGTTACGGTTTTATTGATGGGGATCGACCGACGCTGTGGTGAAATAGGACCGGTCCGTACAGACTCACTGATGGTGGTTTCCATCGATCCGATTGGTAAAACAGCCGCCGCGTTGTCATTACCCCGAGATTTGTGGGTCGAGATTCCAGGCTTTGGGGTAGAACGGATCAATCAGGCCCACTACGTTGGTGAGATTATTGAATACCCCGGTGGTGGCCCTGCGATGGCGGTAGACACCGTTGAAGCGATTTTGGGAACCGATATCCACCATTATGCGACGGTCAACTTTCAAGCATTTGTTGAAGTGGTTGATTTGATGGACGGCATCACACTAACGGTGCCTGAGCCCATTGATGACCCGAACTATCCAGACGAATGTTATGGCTTTGATCCATTTTCGATTGCGGCCGGTGAGCAAACGCTAGACGGAGCAACCGCATTAAAATACGCCCGTACTCGTGCGACCCAAAACGGCGATATTGCTCGGGCAGGACGGCAGCAAGCGGTTGTCTTAGCTGTGCGTGACGCGGCCGTTTCTCAGGTTGCCGAGCTGGTTTTAAAAGCCCCACGTTTTTGGGACACCATGAACGAAAATGTTTCAACGACGATGCAGCTAGAAGAAGCGCTGCAACTTGCGCTGTTGCTCCCCGAAATCCCACGAGAAAATATACGCCAAGGTGTAATTGGGGATGATTATGTATTTAAGGTGCAAAATGCAGATGAGCAGTTTGTGCTGGTGCCCCGCCGACAAGCGATTCGAGATTTACGGGATGAGCTGTTTGCACTGCCCGGTGTAGACTCAGTTGCTGCTGCTGACCGAGAAGTACGGTTGCGCGAACAATTTGCGGCCGAAGATGCGTCCATCGCGCTTTATAACGGAACCCAGACGTTTGGTTTGGCCACAGTGACAGAGGCTTGGCTGAATAAACAAGGGGTAACGATTGCAGCTCTTGGCAATGATGATCTCTCTACAAACGTTTCAAGTCGCATCATCCAGTTTGGGGACAACCCAGCGACGGTTGACCTGCTTGTTGATTTGCTTGATGTGCCACCGTTAAATGTAGAAACAGGCGATGTTCCCCCAGAGCCAGGCATTGATGTGTTGGTTATTTTGGGTGCAAACTGGGATATTCCGGCCGAGTAGGGGCTAGTCGTTGCCGCCGCAAGGCCCAACGGCTCGCCCTGTGCTGGTTACGACCGGCTTAAAGCTAGTCGTTGCCGCCGTAAGGCCCAACGGCTCGCCCGTTAAAATTTACAGCGACTGACGCCCTTCCATCGCACGGCTCAACGTCATCTCATCTGTATATTCAAGGTCACTTCCCACGCTCAATCCCCTCGCCAGCGTAGAAATCCGCACAGGTAGCCCCTTTAAGCGGCGTTCAATATAGCGCGCCGTTGTGTCTCCCTCCAACGTCGCATTGGTCGCCACAATCAGCTCGACAAAATCCCCATCCTGAATCCGCTTGACCAGCGGCTCGATATAAAGTTCGTCTGGTCCGATCCCTTCAACCGGCGAAATCGCCCCGTGCAGTACATGGTACTGCCCACGATACGCCCCAGACCGTTCAATCGCGACCAAATCTAGCGGTTCTTCAACCACACAAATGATGTGTTGATCTCGATTGTGATCGTCGCAGGTTTCACACGGGTCTACCTCTGTAATGTTGTAACAGCGTGAGCAAAACCGGGTGTTTTCTTTTAGCTCTACCAATGCCTCTGACAAATCTGTTGTCAGGGTCGGATCAGTCCCGCGAAGCAGATAAAAGGCTAGGCGGGAAGCTGATTTTGGACCAATACCCGGCAGGCGGGCCAAGTCATTGATAAGCCGTTGAATGGTTGGGGGAAGGGATGCGGACATAACGAAAAAGGTGACCTACATGTTTAGCCCCATGCTGCCGAGCATGTCGTTCAAGCCACCCATGCCAGATGAGATCGATTCCATCCGCTCGGCCGAAAGTGCCTGCGAACGCTCGATAGCTTGATTCACAGCTACGGTCAATACGTCTTGAAGATCTTCTAAATAATCGTCATCTTCTGGGTCGATAAAATCTTTGTCAATCTCGATAGACTTAACCCGTTGGTGACCAGAAATTTCGATTGTGATCGCACCGCCAGCGGCTGATACAGTCACAAACTCGTTTTCTAGATCTTCTTGGGCTTTGGCCATGTCCGTTTGCATTTGCTGAACTTGGGCCATCATTTGGTTCGGGTTATTCGGCACTTTCTTTTTTGTTTTTTTGCCGCGAAATGGTCGTTTTGCCATGATAATTCTCCTGTCTTTGTGCGTTAGGTCGTTTTAGACCTATGCTTACGAATCCCGCACGACACCACCAACTTCGTTAGCGATATCTTGCAGTTGTTCATTAAAGTTTTTGCCTTGACCGGCCGTTGGCGATTGGTATTCGTTGTTTAACACACAGCGAATGTGGCACTTTGCCCCCATCACCTGACTTAAAATTTTGCTAACTTCTTGGGCCTCACTTTCTAGCTTTTTCAGTAGAAAATCAAGATCAAATCCTAGCACAAGCGTGTTGCCTTCAAAAGCAAGAGGCTGTGCCGAAGATAGCCACGTTTTGTAATTGCGATTCTTTTGTCCCGCTTGGGCAGAGAATTCGCGCCATTTTTTACCCTTAAACTCACCAATTTCAAAAGAGGGTGCGTCGCCGCGGGTATCGGGTGCCACTTCGGCCGCTTCAACTTTGGGTGCCGGTACACTTTTGCGTGTAACCTGCGGTTTATCCGGTTTAGATTCGGGGGCTTCGGTTTGCGCCGCTATCGGTTGTGGTGCAACTTGCTGTTGTACCGCCGGTTGCGCAGCGGCCGGGGCAGCTGCTTGTGGAACAGGTTGGGCAACTGCCGCTACGGGTGCCGGTTCTGGGCCACTGGGCAATGAATCGATAAAAGCTAATTCAAGGGGCAATTGGGTTTGCCAAGAGGTTGAGGGAGACGTT
>JAHDEN010000071.1:16163-26118 GCA_020628815.1 Chloroflexota bacterium
GCCTCTGTAAAGTTTTTGATCGCGCTGATAATTGTGCGCCGATGGCTGCGTTCAGCTTGGGCCAAAATCGCCTCTTTTTCGGCCGCTGGTAAATCAACCGCTACATCGGCACCGGCCGTTTGCAGCAACAATAAGGTGCGCAGGTAAGTGACCATTTGGCGGGCGAACTGGCGGGCATCTGCACCCACAGCCAACGATTCATGAATGATGGCTAAACCGGACTGACCATCAGCGGTTAAGATTGCATCGGTTAGCTCTGCGACAGATTCGCTGGCGGCCGTGCCTAAAACCGCTTGGGCACGCTCGAGCGTAATCGTCTCATCGGGTGCGCCAATCAGCTGATCCAGCAAACTCTCAGAGTCTCGCAAACTGCCAGCTCCGTGGGTGGCAACGAGCGAAAAGACACTTTCTTCAACCGTTAGCCCTTCCCGCTCGACCAATAGTTTTAGCCGATCAATAATTTCACGAGTCGAAAACAATCTAAAATTAAACTGCTGACAGCGCGACTTGATCGTCATCGGAACTTTATGTTCTTCGGTTGTGGCCAGCACAAAGGATGCGTGGGGGGGAGGCTCTTCTAATGTTTTGAGCAGCGCGTTAAAGGCGGCTGTCGAAAGCATATGCACTTCGTCGATGATATAGACTTTTTTGCGACCTTCGGCCGGGGCAAAGTTAATTTTGTCCCGCAGGTCCCGAATGTCATCCACACCGGTATTAGATGCCGCGTCGATCTCAATTAGGTCCATAAAGCGACCTTCGTTTACCGCGTGGCACATGCGACAATCATCACACGGCCGTTCGTTAAGATCCTCGTGCTCACAGTTGAGCGCTTTAGCAACCAGCCGAGCCGTGGTGGTTTTACCTGTACCACGTGGCCCGCAAAAAAGGTAAGCGTGTGCTACCCGATCCGCTACGACACTATTGCGTAGCGTTTGCGTTACATGTTCTTGTCCAACTACTTGTTCGAATCGTGAGGGTCGCCATTTGCGATAAAGTGCCTGAGACATACAGCTATTATAGGCCAAAGAGGATGGATTTTCATAAATCTAAGCAGAACCGAATGACACCCTTTTTTTATGAGGTAAAGCTGGCTCAAGGCTCCCAAAGTTATGTAAAGCTACCGAGCGAAAATTTGAAATTCGGAGTTCACCGTTTACCAGTTAAAATTCCGGCTGAAAATGGTCAACGGTGAATGACTATACAGGTCAGTACACCTGACCTGTATAGTTACAATGGTGAATTTAAAAAGGAGAAGGTAGCCGGCCGAGCAGAACGAGAATTACGTAGCCGATAATAATCACATCAACCACCAAAAAAATGGCCAAAATTAGCCGCTGCATGGGGGTCACGCGATCAAAGAATCCAGACTCTTCCTCATCATAATAATCAACCGCTTCATAAGCCGCTGCGCGCCGTGCGCTTTTCTCACGCAAGCCGTCAAATTCATCATAATCGTCGAATTCTTCCATCATAAAACCTACTCCTTGGGGCATTTCCCAACATTACGTCAAGTTGATGAGCCTATTATAAAGGTTCTTTTGATCTTGTACAGTCACGAATCTTTTCGGAGCGTGACATCTCCAGCAACCACAGGCTCTATTTTTCCTGAATCTGTTTGGATCAGCAGCCGCCCCCACTCATCAACCCCAGTGGCCATCCCAATAATTTGGTGGGATGGGTTGCCATCACGCATGATCGTTGCCGTCACCCGTTTGCCCAAAGTTACCAGCGTATCTTGCCAGGCATGTTGGGGGGATTGGTTTTGCTCCGCCTGAGCGTAGTGGGTACCAAAACCATTCAGCAGTTGTTGAAGCAGATCGTCCCGATCAAAAGTGTCTCCGGTAATCGATTTTAGACTGCAAGCGGGGGTGTGGGTTGCTGGGGGCAGGTCGGCCGGTCCCATGTTGATGTTTAGCCCAATCCCCATAATTGCTTGGGTCAAACGGCCGTCATTTGTTTCTGCCTCTTGCAGAATCCCACCCATTTTGTGCAAAACACCGTCTTGTTCAATCACCACATCGTTGGGCCATTTGAGCTGAATGTTTAAGCCGGAGGTTTGGCTCAGCGTTTCGGCCGCTGCTAGCCCCGCAATCATCGTCAGCCAAGCGCCCCGCTCAACTGCCCAGTTCGGCTTTAACAGCAGAGACACCATGAGGGCCGTTCCCGGTGGGGCAACCCATTGGCGCCCCAACCGGCCGCGCCCGGCCGTCTGAAAATCTGCGACCACGGCCGTTTTATGTGGTTTACCCCCAGCACGATCTTTGAGCCAACTGTTGGTCGAATCGAGCTGATCAAACCGATGAATGGTCCAGCCGTTTTCCATTTTATATTTCCGCTTTAAAACGCTTAGCTAACGCTTGTGTGATGGGGCCAACCGCACCGTTACCGATCACTAGATCATCAATCTGAACAATCGGTAACACCTCTTTTGTCGAAGAGGTAATAAAGGCTTCTTCTATATAAGGCAGGTCGTTTAGAAAAATCGATTCGATCTTAACGGGCACAATTTCTGCTGCAAATTTCAGCAATACATTGCGCGTAATACCGGGGAGTACATTTTTTTCGGCCGTTTTTAGAACCCCGTTGTGCACCACGAAAAAGTTAGAGCGGGTACATTCTGAAATTTCGTCGTTTGAATCAACGTATAAGGCTTCCACCGCACCGGCATCGGCCGCGCCACGCATCGCCATGATCGCCCCAATGTAGTTTGTGCTTTTAACGGTGGGAAACTCACGCTGTAGTCTCGAGGTGATTAGCTTGCACCCTTCGCTGTAATGGGAATCTGGTCTTCCGCCTAACGGTTCAATTAAGATCGCTACATCACCTTGATCTGGTGGAGAAAACCCATTGTCCGAAACGCCGCCCGTGGCGACAAACCGAATCCCTACATTGGGCGCACCATTTTTTTCTAGCAACTCGTGCGTAGCATCTGCAAGCTCTTCAATATCGTAGCGCAAGGCCAATCCAATTTGATCGGCTGAGGATTGAAGCCTGTGTAGATGATCGACTAGTCGAAAAGGGACAGCGCCGTAAGTGCGTAAATAATCGAATACGCCGTATCCGCGTAGCACCCCGATGTTTTGGTACGACACGGTCGCATCCTCGGCCGGAACAAACTCCCCGTTGATCCAATAAGTGTATGATGATGACATAGGCTAGATTTTACCAGCTACTTTTTTAAGACCCCAATATAGCGCAGGTTCCGAAACTGTTCTTTAAAGTCCAACCCGTACCCGATCACATAGACAGGCTCAATTTCAAAGCCGGTATAGCGAATGTCTACATCCATGATTCGATTGGCTTCTTTGCTTAGCAAGGTGCAGACAGAAACTGATTCCGGGTTCCCTTGATACAAGATTCGCGAAACATAGCTGAGGGTTAGTCCCGCATCAACAATGTCCTCTACAAATAAAACGTGTCTGTTGTTGATCGCTTGTTCTAAATAGTTTGGCAAATCTTGATAATGGCCGTTTGAAGATTTCGCGGCCGAAATATCAATAAAATGAATTTCGTTAGGCACATCGATCTCTCGCATCAAATCAGCAAGAAAAAATAAAACCCCTTTCAAGACACCTAAAACGATTAAAGGTTTTTCAGAAGTTGCAATGCCCGCAAAATCCTGAGTTATCTGCTGTCCAAGTTCTGCAACACGTTGCTGAATTTCTTTTTCGGTTAATAACGTCTCGCCCACAACGGCGTCTATATCTTGGATGATTTCATTCGTAGCCATCCAAAAATTCTACAATTTTGTTTTTGGGTTACACAACGGACGCTATCGTACTATTACATTTTTACTAGTAAAGCGATTAGGTACTAGCTGTCAGCTTTTAGATTGGTCCTCAATGTCATGATTTAACCTTTTTATCGGGAAAAATAGTTGCTGATAACCGTGAGTAGCCCTGTTGCACCAGAGAAAAACTGTGTGATTTCAGTTAAAATTGAGCTTTATCACTGTCACGATACCCAGATCGCTTTAGAATTACAGCATACTTTTAAGATCAAAAATTGACTCCCACGTTTCAGGACTATTTTGAAACAACCGGACATATATGAAGACCTACCATACATCACAAGGCACCCTAACTGTCACCCCCGGAGCATTTGCCCCATACGGAGCTATGGCTTTACACCAAGGCATAAATTTTGCTGTTTCCTCTTCATCTGCGACCGGGGCTTGGCTTGTGCTGTTTAAACGGGGGGATTGGGACCCATTTGTGGAAATCCCTTTTTCAGCTGAAACAATGAAAACGGGCGATGTATATCATATGTTTGTTGAAGGGGTGGCGGCCGAAACGATTGAGTATGGCTTTCGGTTTGATGGGCCAAACCAACCGAGCAAGGGGCATCGGTTTGATCGGGATAAAATCCTAATGGATCCCTATGCTCGTGAGGTGACCGGCCGTACGCAATGGCGCCAGCAACAATACGAAGGCAACGGCTACCCGCTGCGCAGCGCCATCCCAACAGAAACATTTGATTGGGAGGGAGACCGGCCGTTAAATTTGCCGTTTAAAGATCTAATCATTTACGAGATGCACGTGCGCAGTTTCACCGCCCATCCGTCGGCCGGTGTTGAGCATGGTGGAACCTATGCTGGGTTAATCGAAAAAATTCCTTATTTGCAGACCTTGGGTGTGAACTGCGTGGAGCTAATGCCGGTTCAGGAATTCGATGAGTTTGAAAGCACCTTTAGCAATCCAGAAACCGGTGAACGGCTGTTGCAATATTGGGGATATGGGACAACCGCGTTCTTTAGCCCCAAGATTAGTTTTGCCGCACAACAAAACACAAATGCGCTTCACGAGTTCAAACAGATGGTAAAGTCGCTGCATTCGGCGGGAATCGAAGTGATATTAGATGTTGTCTTTAACCATACGGCCGAGGGCTCAGAGCAGGGGCACACCATTTCATTTAGAGGGATCGACAACAAAACATGGTACTTGCTCAACGAGAATGGGGAATATCTGAACTACTCTGGCACAGGCAACAGCTTGAACTGCAATCATCCGGTTGTGGCACGCATGATTGTTGATTGCTTGCGGTTCTGGGTCACCGAATACCATATTGATGGCTTCCGTTTTGACCTCGCTTCTATCTTAACCCGTGGTCAAGATGGCGCGCCGCTGGCATCTCCTCCCGTAGTAGAAGCGATTGCAAAAGATCCTGTTTTGGCCAATACCAAACTGATCGCAGAAGCTTGGGACGCGGCCGGTCTGTATCAGGTTGGTAGTTTCCCCAACTATAAACGCTGGTCCGAATGGAACGGCCGCTACCGTGATAATCTGCGCCGCTTTGTGCGTGGGGACCAAGGGCAGACCGGGGGTATGGTGCAGCAAATCTTAGGCTCACCCGACCTGTATAAAAAATCTCATGGGAGCGCAGTTGCTTCGATTAACTTTATAACCAGCCACGATGGATTCACCCTGCGGGACCTTTATAGCTACAACGGCAAGCACAATCTAATCAATGGTGAAGATAATCGAGACGGTGCAAATGATAATAATAGTTGGAACAGCGGCACAGAAGGTGAAACAGATGATCCCGACATTCGCAGATTAAGATTGCAGCTGGCTAAAAATGGAACCGCTATCCTTTTATTAAGTCGTGGTGTCCCTATGTTGCAAATGGGGGATGAACTTTGGCATACGAAATATGGGAACAACAATACGTGGGGGCAAGACAACGATCTAAATTGGGTAAATTGGGAATCACTGCACGAAGATGAAGGGGCGGAGATGTTTCGCTTTACGCAACTGATGATTGCGTTCCGAAAAAACTATGCGGCTCTTCGGCGTGAGCATTATCCGGGCGAGGCCTTTCAGCAACAGGACCGAAATGAGGCAGATATTGTCTGGCACGGGGTTAACCCATATCATCCAGATTGGGCTTGGCACAGCCATACGCTGGCGTTTTCATTTTTGTGTTACCCCATTCGGATTGGGGATAGTTTTGTGACACCCACAATTTATGTGGCGATGAATATGCACTGGCAGGATCACAACTTTAATTTGCCACAGTTGGCTGAGAATTATTGCTGGTATGAACTTGCCAATACCGGCCGTCCATCCCCCCATGACATTCACGAAGTGGGGCAAGGGGTCTTGCTTGAATCACAAAACAAGGTTTTGGTTGCAGCCCGCTCCCTTGTGATTTTAGTCGGCCGAACGGATCAAATTTAACCGTTACCGTTAGGTTCATTTTTGGACTAAAAAGCGCAAAAAACTTACGGGGAGTCTTTCAGAATGGCCTACGGTTGCTAAGATGAAAAAAGCATGCACAAAGACCCCCATTTTTTGAAAATTTCGCGTTTACCATAGGAAATAAGGGGAAAAAGGGGGTAAACCGGCCGTTCTTAACCCTTTTTTGATCTTCCTTTTACGTTTGGTCCCCGTTCTTGTCATGGCTTATTAACCTTCAAACTCGCATTTTTCTCTCTGGGAAGTATAATGGGTTCACATAAAGTTTCTCCCTTTTTTAATTACTTTTCATTCGTTGAGGTCGAAGTAACATGCCATCAATTTTAGCAATAGATGATGATGAACTCGTATCACGTACAGTGCAACGCGCACTCAAATTGTACGGATACCACGTAATGGTTGCCCGCAGTGGTGCCGAAGGTCTGCAGCTTGCTCGCAGACACCGTCCTGACCTATTTATTTTAGACGTTGTAATGCCTGGTGCTGATGGGTACCAAATTGCACGACAAATTCGTGGCGATCCTTTGTTACAAGATTTACCCATCTTGTTTTTGACCGCCAAAATTAAAGATGAAGATAAAATCGAAGGCTTCCGGGCTGGTGCAGATGACTACATGACCAAGCCGTTTAATATGGAAGAACTCCATCTTCGTGTAAAAGCCATTTTGCGCCGAATTCAAGCTACAGTTGCAGGCGGCCCGGCCGCTGAGCCACCACAGAAAATCGAAGTGGGCGAAGTGATTTTGGACTGCCGGACGTTTGAAGTAAAAACGCCAGACGGCAAAATCTTGCTCACCAACGTACAGTTTGACTTGCTCTATCATTTAATGAGCAACGCTGGATTGATTTTTACCAGCCAACAACTGTTGCAGGATGTGTGGGATTATCCACGTGACACAGGTAGCCCTGAACTTGTTCGGGCGCATGTTAAAAACCTGCGTGAGAAAATTGAACCTAAACCGTCTGAACCGATGTACATTCGGACGATTAAAGGGCATGGATATACCTTCTCTGTCCCAGAATAGTTTATCGAACTAATTTGGAAGATTTAGGAAAAAAACCGGGTGCGGCCAAACATTTTGTTTGACCCGCACCTTTTTTTGTTTAAATTGTCAACCTTGGATAGCCTATATACCTGATGCTACACGCTGGCAGTATTTGAAACTGCTATTTTCTTGATTAAAAACTTAAAAACGGTCTAAGTTTTTGGGGAGAAAGCGTGTAACATGAGTAATCAATCTAAACTGGAATTTAAACTCCAATCCATTTATTAGTCTATTCAAACCTATTAAGTCAGCATGATCTCTGAAGTTAAACATCCGTATGCAATTATCCCTGATCTAAAAAACGCTCATATCTTGATTGTTGATGATCAGGCCGAGATGCGCGAGCCGCTGGTTCAAATTTTGCAATTACAGGGGTACACAACCTCTGAAGTTGATACAGGCCAAGAAGCTTTGCAATTTTTAATTCAAGCTTCGGTCGGCAATGTCGCCAATCGAGGGTCTGTTGATCTTGTGTTGCTTGACTTGCTCATGCCGAGCATGAATGGGCTAGAAGTTTTACAACAGATTAGAGGGCATCCTACCCCGGAACTGCGCGATATTCGGGTGATCATGTTGACCGCAATTAATGAAAGCGGTCAAAAGATTGATGCGTTAATGGCTGGAGCCAATGACTACATTACTAAGCCGTTCCATTCGGCCGAACTTTTGGCTCGGGTTCAGACCCTTTTGCGTTCACAAAAACTTGAAAAAGAGCTCATGCGTCAGCGGGAGCAGTTTGCGTTGCTAAACCGTGTTGGGCAGCAGATGTCTGCATCGCTTGAAATGCGCAGCGTTTATGGGGATGCGACTTTAGGATTGCGCGAGATATTGAATGTAGAAGCGACCGCTTTGTTTGTGCAGCTCAAAAATCGGGGGATTTTGCACTGTCAATATGTTGACCTTGATCCTGATAAATATGAAGAGGATGTCACTTATCCGACTGTGCCGTTAAAGGGGAGCAAAAGCATTATCGCTGAAACGGTTACCCGTCCGGCCGTTATGCGAGTCAACACACCTCATTCACATCCGCTGTTTGATCAACGGCTAGATGCTCCACCGGGTGTTGAGGTCAAGTCGATTTTGGCCCTGCCGGTGCTGATGGGTGGGGGCACTTGGGGTGTTGTTGCCGCTTGGAATAAAAAGGATGGGGAGTTTAAAGAGTTCGATGTCGATTTGACCGCTTCGTTTTCAACATCTTTAGCGAACACCATTCACAATGCGTATCTGGTTAAAAACCTTCAGCAAAACCGCAACTCTTTGCAGGCGATGATTGACGGTATTTTGCACCCCATCTATACCATTAACGAAAACTGGGAGCTGATTTCGGTAAACAAAGCACGCGCAAACAGCATCGGTCATCCGGCCGAAAGCTTAAAAGGGCGCAACTGTTTCGAGGTCTTTTACGGCCGTGACACTCCCTGTGAACATTGCCTTGTTCACCAAACAATCCATGGAAATACACCGATTTCTTGGTCACACAAATGGAAAGGGGAGGATCATTTGCCCCGCGAATGGGACATAAATGCGTACCCATTGCCTGGCAATCGTCGGGACTCGAGCGAAGCCAAGACGGTTATTGTGTGGCAAGATCGAACGGAAGAACGACGGTTAGAAGATCAGCTGATTCAGACGGGTAAACTTGCTGCGATTGGTCAGTTGTCGGCCGGGGTTGCCCATGAAATCAGCAATCCATTGGTGGCTGTTATCGCAAACGCTGAAATGCTAAAAATGACGCTGGATAAAGACAGCGACGACTTTGAAGCGGCCGATCTAATCTTGCAAGGTGGCGAGCGTGCCCAATCAGTTGTGAAAGGGCTGCTCGATTTTGCCCGCGAACAACAATACGCCTTTAAACGGATCGATTTAAACGAATCGGTCCAGTCAGCCTTAAAACTGATCGGGTTCCAATTTAAGGCGGCTCAAGTTGAACTGAATAAACAGTTTGGCGAAGGGCTACACCCGATACAGGCTAGTCCTGAACATATCAAAAGTGTTTGGATCAACTTGATGATTAATGCGCGTGATGCGATGCGGGATTCAGGTGTAGAAAGCCCTGAGCTTGACCTGATCACACGTGCCTCACAAGATGGTCAAGACTTTGTAGAGGTGGTTATTTCTGATAACGGCCCCGGTATTTCAGATGAGAAAGCGGCACATATTTTTGAACCGTTTTATACAACCAAAGACCCTGGTAAAGGGACCGGTTTAGGGCTTGCCACTTGTTTGCGGATTGTGAACCAGCATGGGGGGACGATCGAACTGACGAGCCCTCCGGGTAAAGGGGCAACATTTGTGGTTAGCCTACCAATTCATAAAAGCGAATCGAAACATGTAAGCTAAATTTGTTTCTACTTGTTTTATGCTTATATGAAATTTAGTCTTCGACTAGAGATTAGGAGCCAATTACGTTACAATCCTGAGGTTAGGTCAATCAATTGCTTGACTTAACCTCAATTGTTGAGTACCCCATCACCCCACCAAAATAGTCAATAAAACTGGACAAAAACATGGATCAGGGACAAGTTACGTTGTCGGATGTGCAAAAATTAGCACTTCCACTAAATACAATCATGACGGGGAGCGCGGATCATCATACTAGGATCATTAATTGGGTCGTAGTATTGACTGATTGGATTGGGATACGTGAGCAGGTGCAGCTGGGTGATCTTGTGATCATTCCGGGATCAATGCAGGCAAACGCAGCATCGGCCG
>JAHDEN010000071.1:26128-27698 GCA_020628815.1 Chloroflexota bacterium
GACATGCTGAGCGGTTTGCAACCCATGGGAGCCTTGGCCGTGGCGGGTGTGGTGCTCTTTAGCGATGTGGATCCTGTCATTCAAGCCGAAGCGAAAAATATCGACCTGCCATTACTGATCATCACAGATGATTTGCCGATGCGGGATGTGCTAAAAGCGGTTTCTTCTTTGTTGTTAGACCGACAGGCACAGCTTTCTGAGCGTGGTATGCAGCTATATCGCCAGCTTTCAGAAATGTCACGCGAAGAACAGGGCTTGCAGGCGATGGCTGATTTAATGTCACGCGTGACAAGCAAAATTGTTGCTGTGCAGGATAAGCGGCTTGAACTTCAGGCGATTAGTGTGCCTGAGAACAATTCGATTAATTTAGAATCTTTAAAAGAGGCGTTGCTGAAACGAGAGGATTTGCCGCCGGTGCTACGCAACCGTAAAGCGGCCGCTCGTACGCGCCAAAGCCATTGGCAACAGCTGCTACCGGTTGAAAATATCGGCCGCCTGCTGACCCCTATCATTTCTGGGGATCGGGCGCGTGGCTATTTGTCGATCATTGGCCCGGCCGATGAGCTTGACATGCTCGACAAGTTGACAACCGAACATGGTGCGGCTGCCTGTGCCTTAGAAATGGCTAAGGCGAAAGCGATTAGCGAAGCTAAAAAAGAGCTGCGTGGCGACTTCTTAGAAGGGATTTTGGCTGGAACAGTTGAACGGGCTGAAATTGATCGGTTAAAAATGCGGCTTGATCACGATACGGATCAACCCCATGCGGTTTTGACGTTTACCTGGAACGATGAGCAAGAGAATTCAATCCGCCATTTAGAAACGGCCGTGAATTGGGTTTTGTCGAGCCATAATCGGCCTGCGCTGGTTCACATTTATGGTGGAACCACCGTTACCCTGTTTCAAGCCTTGCGGAATGAAGAGGATATGGGAAGTGCGCGCGAGCTAGAACGGCGTTTGCGCGAATATTTAGAAGTTGAAAATCGTGACGTGGTGATGGTGAGCGGTTTGGCAGGCCCGGCCGATTCATTAAACGATTGGCCTTTGATCTATCAACAAGCCATCCAAGCGATGAAGCTGGGACAGCGGTTGGAGATGAAGCGGTTGGTTGAATACGATAGCTTGGGCGTCTATCAGCTTTTAACCCAGTTAGATGACAATCCGACAGTTCAAGAGTTTGCCGGCCGTATTGTTGGCCCGCTGGCTGAATATGATGAAAGACATCGTAGTAACTTGGTTAATACGATCTCGGCGTATTTTGAACATCATGGCAACATTAGCCAAACGGCCGAGTCATTATTTATCCACCGCAACACCTTGTTGTATCGCCTTGAACGAATTCGTGATCTTACCGGTCATGATTTAGATCAGGCTGATATGCGTTTGGCACTGCATTTAGCCCTCAAACTGTGGCAATTACGGTCAGATAAGTAGGGATTTCCCCCTGTTGTGGTCAATTTGCCTAAATAGGGGTGCTGGCTTTCTGACAAATTGCCGATAGATTAAAAATGATACCCAGCTATACTTATAAGTGAGTTAGCCATTAGCGCGACTCATGGGAAGTAGTGGGGTT
>JAHDEN010000072.1 GCA_020628815.1 Chloroflexota bacterium
CAGCCCAAGATTCTTTTGTTAAGGCCTGGAAAAAGCTGCACCAGTTTAAAGGGGGCAACTTTCAAGCTTGGCTGATGAGAATCGTCACCAACACCTGCTACGATTTATTGAAATATAACAAACGGCGCCCACAATCTTCGCTAGACGAAATGACAGAAGAAAACGAATCGTCTAAGTGGCTACAGTCGAGCGGCGACCGGCCGGACGAACAGCATGACCAAGCGGCCGTTTTCAATGCGATCCAAGACTGCTTAAATAATCTATCAGAAGATCAACGGATCGTAACCGTTCTGTGTGACGTTGAAGGGTACGATTATCAGGATGCGGCCGAGATCGCGAACTGTTCATTAGGTACCGTAAAATCCCGCTTAAACAGAGCCCGAGGCAAATTGCGCGACTGTCTTCGCGGATTCGGGGAACTTTTACCGGACAAGTATCGTTAGATAAGTAACGAGGTACAAAAACCGAGTGATAAATAAAAATTTAGATGAATAAAGTATCGCTAGCAGCCAGTAGCAAAAACTAATGGCTAAAAGCTAAAGGCCCAAGTGTTCGATTTTTTCAAGAGCAACGAAAAGAAACGGGAAGAACAGATTTCCGAATATATAGATCAGCAGATGAGCGCGGCCGAACGGCAAGGGTTTGAAACCTTGCTGGGGCAAGATGCTGATTTGCGTGAGCAGGTTGAAGCCAAACAAGAGGTCAAAGCCTTGCTGAGCCAAATGCCAAAGCTAAAAGCTCCGCGCAATTTTGTGCTTGATCCGGCCGTTTATGGTGGCAAAGCACCGGCTCCATCGTTTATCGAAATGCTCTATCCGAAAATGCGTTTAGCAACCGCAGCCGCCTCATTTTTGTTTGTGATTGTGCTGGGAGCTGGCTTGTTGCTCGGTGGACCGTTAGAGGCCCCACAATCTGCACCAGCGGCTGACGTCGCCGCCATCCCTGCCCCCACAGAAGTGCAAAATGCAGAACGTAACTCAGCGGCTGTAGAGGTTGAGCAAACGATTGTCGTTCAAACAGAACTAGATCAGGCCGCAAGCGATGAAGCCGCAGGGGCAAGCTTGATGGTTGAAGAAGAGCCAGAAGCGATGATGGGGGCGGCCGAAGTTGCAGACGATGCTGGAATGACTGAGGCTGATGCGGACATTGCAATCGAATCACCTCGCCTAGAAGAAGCTGAATCAATTGAGGGGGAACGGGTGATAGACACAACACCCCTGCCCCTGCCTGACCCTGATCAACCTGAAGATGATGCCGTTGTAGCAGATTTAAAGGTTGAAGTTGATCCGTCAAATCAGGCCTTAAGGTCAGAACCTGCAGAATTGATGCTTGAAAACTCTTCCGGTAATCCTGAAACATCAAACTGGTTACCGGTTACTTTGTGGGTATTGGGCATTCTCACCGCGCTTTTAATCGCGTCTACGATCATCATCGGCCGACGTGTTGATTAATTAAACCCCCGTAAGCGTTTCACAACAGCGACAATTTAACCGAGAGAGCCTATGCTAAAATCTCCAAATGGAAATCGGAAAGCAAACCAACCTATCCAACCTAGCGAAATATGCTTGGATCGTTTTAGCTTACACCGTACTCGTGATTTTATGGGGTGCATTTGTGCGGGCCACCGGTTCAGGCGCAGGGTGTGGCAGCCACTGGCCCACCTGTAACGGTGACGTTATTCCGCGGCCGGAGTCGATCGAAACCCTGATCGAGTTTAGCCACAGACTAACCAGTGCGATTCTAGGGCCGATGGTGATTGCGCTTATCGTTTGGGCCTGGCGCCAGCACGGCGTTAAACATCGAATTACAAAAGGGGCGATCTGGACTTTTATATTTGTTCTCATCGAAGGGGCAATTGGGGCCGGTATCGTTCTGTTTGAATATGTTGCAGACAATCCTTCATCAGCTAGGGCTGTTTGGATGGGGGCTCACCTGATCAATACCTTGATTTTGCTCGCCATTACAACGGCTACAGCCTATTGGGCTTCTGGTGGACCCGCTTTTCGCCTGCGCAATAACCGGGCCGTCAGCGGCATGCTGGCTGTGGGGCTGTTTATGCTTTTGGTTGTCGGGGCATTTGGTGCCATCACCGCATTGGGTGACACACTGTTTCCGGCCGAATCTTTTCTAGAAGGTGCGACGGCTAAATTTGATCCTGAGGCCCACTTTAGCGTCAGAGCACGCTTATGGCATCCGACAATCGCGGTTGGCACCGTGATCTATCTCATCGTTATTTTCTGGACCACAGAAACATTTTGGGCGACTGAAACCCGATCTTATTGGACCCGGGTTAACATCGCCCTGTTAGCCATTCAAGTTTTGGGCGGGGTTATCAACGTACTGCTTGCGGCTCCGGTCTGGATGCAGCTTGTGCATCTGCTACTAGCCGACCTCTCTTGGATCGCTCTAATCATTTTGGGAATTGAAAGTTTACAAACTGTAAGTGAAACCGATTTAAGCACGACAGAACAAGCACAAAAACTCTCACCAATGATGGGTGATTAACCATGCAGCATCTAGGTACAGTTGGATTTGGCTACAAACAGTGGAATGGGGTCTTTTATCCGGCCGGAATGAAACCGGCCAGCTATTTAGCGTTCTATTCAAACTACTTCAATTCAGTTGAAATCGACTCATCGTTCTACGGAACACCCCGTATCGAGACAGTTGAAAAATGGGGGCGAGCCGTCCCTGAACGCACTGAGCCATTTACATTTTGCCCCAAAACACCGCGACAAATCACCCACGACAATCGCTTACACGGCCAGTTGGCCGACATGTTGCATTTTGTCAACACCATGCAACGGCTAGGCAACAAACTTGGCCCGATATTGATCCAGCTGCCGCCAGACTTTACCTCGGCCGAAATGCCGGTTCTGCTCAAATTTTTAGACGATCTGCCAACATTGGCCCGCTACGCGGTTGAATTCCGCAATCTGTCCTGGGAGCAATCTGACATCAATCAGCTTTTGAGAGAGCGCAACATCTGCCGTGTCTCGGCCGACTACGTGATCATGCCCAAAACGCTGCATGTCACCACCGACTTTGCCTATATTCGCTTTTTGGGCAAACACGGCCGCTATACAACCAAAGATGTTGAAATGCGTGATCCAACGGCCGATTTACACCATTGGCACGCTCAGCTAAACCGATTTTCTGGATCTCTGTACGGCTATTTCAACAACGATTTTTCTGGCTATTCGCCTGAAGCGTGTCGCAAATTTAAGGTGATGGCGGGTCTCCCGGCCGAGTTGCCGCAGAACCCGGTCCAAGGTACGCTTTTCTAAAACCGCATGAGCACCCAAAAAGTCCACATCGTTTGGTACAAACGCGATCTACGCATTAAAGATCACGGGCCGCTGCACAAAGCGGCCGAATCTGGGCTGCCGGTGCTCCCTCTCTACATCGTCGAGCCAACCCTCATCAATGCCCCCACATTTAATCCGGCCCATTGGACATTTATTCGCCAATGCCTAATAGAGCTGCGCGAAAATCTAGCAAAGCTGGGCCAGCAGCTTGTTGTGCGCACAGGGGATGCGGTTCAAGTCCTCAGCCTGCTCGCAGCTGAATACGATGTTGAGCAAATTTGGGCGCATGAAGAAACAACCGACCTGCGTAGTTTTATGCGGGATGATGCGGTGCGGGACTGGGCAAAAACACAATCTATCCCATTTGATGAAATGCCAAAAAACGGTGTTGTGCGTGGGCTAAGCCTTGAACGGCGTGATGCTTGGAAAAGCATTCGGCAAGACCGTATGCACAAGCCACCGTGGCACACGCCCGAAGCGCTCAAACCGGTGGTTGGTATCGCGCCCGGCCACATCCCTGACCATGATGAGCTAAAGCTGGCCCGCAATCAGCGTGAGCTGCAACCGGCCGGTGAAAGTGAAGCGGAAAAGATGTTGCAGGGTTTTTTGCTATGGCGCGGCAGTAAATTTATTCAAGAAGAGGCGATCCATCTAAAAGCTCCGGCCGCCTCTTCTCGGGTCTCTCCCCATTTGGCGTACGGCACGCTCAGTATACGCACGGCGGTTCAAGAAGTACGCAAACAGCTCAAAAACTTTAAACATATGCCCCCCCAAGAAAAACGGCAGCGGGGTAAATTATGGGTCGGGTCACTGCGGTTATTTGAAACCCGCTTGTTGTTAAGAGATGAGCACATGCAACAGACAGAATGGAACCCATCACTTGAAATTGCACATGAGATGAGCGGGTTTGATGGGCTACGGCCGTATGGGAATGAAGGCTGGCCGATGGCATTGCGCGAAGCGTGGGAAACCGGCCGAACCGGTTTCCCATTGGTCGATGCCAGCATGCGCTTTTTGAATCACAGCGGCTGGCTCAATTACCGACTGCGAGCGATGGTCGTTTCATTTGCGGCGCAAAACCTTTGGCTAGATTGGCGGGGTATCGCGCCACATCTTGCCCAATCTTTTACAGATTTTGAGCCGGCGCTACATTATGTTCAACTGCAACAGCTGAGCGGCACAACGCTTAACCGAGGCATTCGTTGGTTTGATCCGGTAGATGAGGCGAAACGACATGACCCACAAGGGGAATTTATTCGGCGTTGGTTGCCAGAGCTGGCAGGTGTCTCCAAAACGTATATTTTTCAACCGGAGCATATGTCAATCGCTGATCAAAACCGGTTCGGGTGCATCATCGGCCGTGACTATCCCGCCCCCATTGTTAATTACCAAGAAACAACGGCTAAAGCAAAAACTCAGCTACAAGCTATTCGGTCTCCTCAGGTAAAAGCCTTCGACTCTGGGTTAGAGCTTCCGAGTGGATAATGTGGATAGTTCGGTAAATATTTGTGAAATACACACACCAATTACTCCTATTGCATGGCTGATCGCTCCGTTCTTCTGTTAAACTTATCGGGACCATATTCAAATCATGTCTTCTGACTAAGCTTTTGCATCCGGAACGCTAATTTATCCAATACCGTATTCTTAGGGTTAAGAAATCGAGAATGAATGGTTGTGTTCAGGTTTAAACCAGAGAAAATGACGGCGATGAAAGGAAGTTGATAAGTTTTCTTGGCTAGACTTTTCGTTACACCACCTACAATAAGCATCTGGAAAAAGATTAAATTAACAAAATTGATCTCAATATGGCTAATTACGTGAGCCTAAACGAAATTTAGCACAGTGAATGATTAATTAAGCCCAAGCACACATACATGACTAAAAAGATTCTGTCTCTCATATCCAATCCTATACTTGCTGCCTTGGGTCTATTTGCAATGTGCTTAATGATGTCCGGGAGTGTTCATGCTCAGTCCACGGTGAGTGGACGTGCTTGGTATGACTCAAATATTAATGGGATCATGGATGAAGGGGAGAGCGGCCTCGCAGGCATTCGAGTAGAAATTGAAGATGAAGAGGGCAATGTCGTTGAAACATTGACGGCCGAAGATGGGTCATGGACGCTTGGCCCGATTAACGGTCAAAAAGCCCGCTTACTTTACGATATTTCGGCAAATGCAGAACTCGCAACTTACCTCCCGAGTCAGTCTGGATGGAACACGGTCCAGATGTTTGATCTTTTTAATATCCCAGAGAATCTTGATGCGGGATTTTATGAGCCAACCGGCTTTTGCGCAGCAAACCCAGCTTTAGTTGCAGCCCGGTACATCGCCGGTGACTCTACCGTTGTAGACAATGCTTTGAGCTTATCAGCTGGGAATCAAGGGTCTCTGCTCATGTTTGATTATGACTCAACTGACAAAGAGGGGGGTGACGCATATGCTGCGCCCAATGAACTCGCCAAAGCTGTTACAACGGGAACGGTCTGGGGGCTTGCATGGGACCAATCAAACAAAAAACTATATTCAAGCGCATTCATAAAACGACACGCTGATTTTGGCCCGTTGGGCATTGGCGGTATTTATGTGTCCGATCTGTCTTTGGGCGTAAGCACCGAATCGTTTATAGATTTAAGCGCGGCCGGCGTTGATGTTGGAACTTTGCCCGAGCGGGTTTTGTCTGCTGATCCGATAGAGCCGTCTGTAGACCCCGATGCATTTACCGCTGTGGGCAAAATGGGCTTGGGCGGCCTCGATGTTAGTACAGATGGCCAAACTCTGTACGTCATGAATTTAAAACAGCGCGAATTGGTATCTATCGATACCCCGACTCAAACGATATCTGGCCAGTTCCCCATCCCTGATTTAGGTTGTACAAATGGTGAAGTTAGACCGTTTGCTGTAAAAGTAACCACTGAAGGTGCAATTTATGTGGGCGCGGTCTGCTCGGCCGAGCGGGAAGAAGGGACAAGTGCCGATCTATCGGCCCATGTTCTTGAATTTGATGGAAAAGAGTTTTCAACCGTCATTTCGTTCCCGCTCGAACCGTTTGTCAGAGGCCAACTAAACGGTGGCCTTGTCTCCGGTGAGTGGCGCCCATGGACAGATGAATGGATTGAATCCAACGGTTATGCGGTGCCTATACTGTCTGATATTGAAGTTGATGACGATGGCTCTTTAATCATTGGGCTCATGGATCGAACCGGTCATATGGGGGGATTGCTACAGTCTCATCCTACAAACTTAGAAGATACGACACTTTACAACCGCGAAGCGGGTGGAGACATCATCCGGATTTGCCGGGTAGAAGAAGCTTACGTTGTCGAAGGTGATCCAGATCTATGCCCATACAATCAGCAAGGTGGCAACCGGGGTGACGAGTTTTATGTGGGTGAGCAGTTCGAACCAAATTTTGAAACATCATTAGGTGGGCTCGCTCTTTTACCAAACAGTGGCGAAGTTGTTGTAGGGGTTTCAGACCCATTTGACTATTTAACAGCAGGTGTACGTTGGCTAGACAATACAAATGGTGATATCCGCCGTGGATACCAATTGAACCCCGGAAACTTTGTCTTCTTTAATGGGGCAAATGGCATTGGTGATGTTGAGTTAATCTGTCAGCCAACACCTGTAGAAGTAAGCAGTCTGATTTGGCGAGATCTAAACGGCAATAACATATATGATGCGGCTGACCAGCCTTTACCCAATGTCCCTGTTGAACTGTATAACGTCACAACCGGAGCAACAATCGCAACAGCTTCATCCAATTCAGACGGCCGTGTCGCATTCAGTTCCGCTAATGGTGATTCATCAAACGGAATATCCTATGGGATCCCATTTTCAAAGGGTAATAGTTATCAAATACGCACCGCACCTGATCAGGGGGCCATATCGGGTCTAGAAGTGCTGGAGCCAAATGGCAGCGCCAATTACATGCTTGATTCAGATGCGATGTTACGCGAGCGGTTTATACAAGTTGATTTTGAACTGACAGACAGCAGCACAAATCTAATGTATCTGGATTTTGGCTTTGATTTACAGGAACAACCTGCCGCTGCAGCCTCAAACGATGATAATGCAGATCCCCCTAGCAACGTTGTCGGCAGCCCAACCAATCCTGCGATCGTACAAATCGAGCCTGGCCCAGAACAGCGCACTTTTTATGGTATTCCGGTTGATTTCAGCAATAATATTTTCTTGGCTCTTGTTGGATTGCTTGTTATGGGAGTTTGCGCCTCCATCATCGGCTTTGCGGGTATTTTGGGAACGCTTTATCTCATGCGGCGAGACAGGCCAGCTATCGCAAGCTCAGCAAGCTTGGAAACTACAGAATAAATTCGTGAGCTACTTCAAATATTGGTAATATTAGCTCATGGCACGTCCGTCTAATTCAAATTTAGAAAATATGTCAGAGCGGGAGCTGCAAGAGGCGTTATACCGCAAACGTTATGCTGAACGAAAAAACAGGCTCACCCGTTTAAAAGGGGAAGGACGTGTAGTAGATGTCGCTACACGTGAGCAAAAACTGGAGTATTTGCAGCTTAGCGGCGCAGGCCAAGCTCTGCCATACCCCACAGAAGAACAAGCTGAAACCACACCCGGCCGCTGGCGAAATATTTTTAATCGATCGCTGCTTGTGGTTGAAATTGCAGCTGCCGTCGGATTTATCTGGATCGTCTATTCTTTAGTCGGGTCATTGCGTCAACTAAACAACGAGATTGTAGAGGCTCAACAAGAAGCGGTAGCCAATATACCGGCCGTCGCAACTCCGACACTCTCACCCGTTATTGACCTTGTCTTGCTGCCTTCGGGTCATAAACCGCCGGTAGAAGGACAACCCATTGTTTACGAAGAAGCGGGCGGTATTCCAGAACATTTACTGCCGTTGGTTGATGCTTATGTTCCACCAGAAGCTCCTCCCCCGGCACCTGAGCAACCCCGACAAATTGAAATCAATAAAATAGGCGTCAATGCCCCCATTTTTGCAGGCCATGAAGAAGAGCAGTTAAAAAAAGGGGTTGGGCATAGTATTGGCACCGCCCTAGTTGGCGAAACAGGCAATATGGTGCTATCCGCGCATAACGATATTTATGGTGAGATTTTTCGCCATTTAGATCAGCTATCAGCTGGAGACGAAGTTGTTGTCTCTTCCGGCCGAAGTAGCTATACCTATGTTATTAACGACATTCAGGTTGTGCTCCCAACGGCTGTAGAGGTAATGGCTCCGACAGATCATGCCAGCCTTACCCTAATTTCGTGTTACCCTTACTTGGTTGACAACAAACGCAT
Source organism: Chloroflexota bacterium (assembly GCA_020628815.1). Taxonomy (GTDB): domain Bacteria; phylum Chloroflexota; class Anaerolineae; order Promineifilales; family Promineifilaceae; genus WTJY01. Next base: position 8,600 of record JAHDEN010000072.1, read on the forward strand.
TGTTGTGAAAGCAGATTTAGTAGAACAAACAGACGAAGATCAATCATGACCAAACGATCCAAAAAAGACAATCAAAGAATTAAAGATGAGATGCGTAGCAAACGCATGCGAACAGAAAAGCCAGTATCTGCAAATACAGGCCGCCGCCGAAAAGGACGTGGTCGTGTTAAACAAGTTTCTATTGAACAGTTGAAAGAAGAATATAGCTACGTGCTAAAAGATCTGCGGCGGATATTTATACTGGCATTGGCCATGTTTGTTTTGCTGATCGCAGCCAATATCCTTTATCCTCTCGTTGTCGGATAAATCGGGCTATCAACTGGGGGAGCCAAATCAATGTCTACAAGCTCACGCTCTGATTCATAAATCGGCAGTGTAAACCAGAAACAGCTCCCTTCTCCCGGCCGGCTGTTGACCCCCACCGTTCCATTTAAACGTTTCACGATACGTAACACAATCGATAGTCCAAGACCTGCTCCAGTACGGCGGTTACGCCCATAATCGGCAAACGGTTGAAACAGCTCTTTTTGCAAATGATCAGGCACGCCGTCCCCTTTATCTTTCACCCAAAATCGTATCATTTTCTGGTCAGTTGTAAGCGTGGCTCCCAGCTCAATTTCAGGTGGTTCACCACCATATTTCAAGGCATTCCCAAGATAGTTGTACCAGACCTCTTCAATCCATGGGCCATACGCAGCTGCTAACGGCCAATCTTCTGGGTAGATGATGGTCCCTTTCTTTTCTTCAATACGCTCAGACAATCTGCCTATCGCTTCTTCTACCAAGTACTTCATGTCCACGGCTTCTGTTCTTACATCAGCCTGACGCACCGCAGAAAGAAGCATGAGCGCCTCGATCACCTTACTCATTTTCCGGCCGTCTTTGGCGATCACGTCAGCCGCGCGCACAACCATATCGTTAGACACAGCTGCTTCCTCAGACTCATGGGTCTCCATCAGCAAGAATTCGCTAAAACCGATAATACGCGCCAACATATTTTGCAGATCATGAGCAACCGTGTGTCCAAAGGCATCTAACTCTGCATTCCGCTCTTGCAAAATTGCGGTGCTTTGGCGCAAAGATTCGATTAATTGAGCGTTTTCAAGCGCGGTGGCGGCCGAATGGGCCAATGTCTCAGCCAAGCTTTGATCATTTTCGTCAAAATCGCCAACCAGCTTATTCACAAATTCAAGCACCCCAAACACATTCCCCTGTACACGCAATGGAACCGCGAGCAGGGCCATTGTGCTAAAGTTGATATGGTCATCAACGCTTTTATCGAAACGATGATCCGTATCTACTTTATTCAAAATAGAGCTTTTGTTGTGCTGAGCCGTCCACCCCACAATCCCCTCACCAATCGGCATCACCAATCCCTTTAGAGGTGGAACAGACGTGCGATGTATAACAGCCTTGCACTCGAGGTTTGTTTGATCATCGTCAGTCCAAAGCCAAATCGAGCTGCCTTCTGCACCCAAAATCTCGATTGCGTAGCGCATAAGCCGCTTCATAATCTGCTCAGGTTCCAAAATTGATGTGAGATCTGCACCTACTAAATTTAGATAAGATAAGGCACGATTCCGATCTTGCAGGGTAAATAGCATGTCACGCTTTTCATTCTCAAGCTGATGACGACGCATAATTTGACGTATCACGATAGGAAGCAATGTAAGCCATGCATTCTGCCCATCTACAATCATGTAGTTTGCAGCGCCGTGTTTAAGCGCCTCAGCCGCAATCGCTTCGTCCCCAGGCTGAGTCATCACCAAAATCGATGGTGAACGGGGCCATCTCAAAACAGTATCTATAAATTCTAAAGTTGAAAGTCGGGGGATGGCCGTGCTAATCGCCAGCATATCAAATGGCTGCTGCGCGATCTGACTCAACGCATCGCGGCCGTTTGTTGCAAAATGGGTTTCATATTGCAATGGCTTAAGCGCTTCATCCAGCAGGTCATGTTTGACAGGGTCAGACTCAAGATAGAGCAGTTTCAACGATTTACCGTTTTTCATATAGGGTGTAATCGGAGCTTGCAAACTTCTGGACCGATTGAGCAGAGCTTGGTTAACTGGTGACGAAAGTAGGTATAGGAACAAAGTCTACCTACATACAGTAAGTAGATCATACTGAAATACTAGTATGAGTACAATGTACTATTGGTCATGTTTAGAAGGGGAATTTACCACCAGGTTTGAAACTTTTTGACCGTAGTCATCAAATTTGCATCACTTCCACGATACGAAACGTTGATAACGACGTCCCGACCGGCATTTCCATCGGGGTGCGCAGGCAAATTAACAACGGCCGAATAGACTCCCGGCTCTTGTGTTGCAGAGAAAACAAACGCCTCGTTCAACGATTCGCCGATATCCTCAAAATACACCGCTCCATTTAGACTAAAATCGATGGCTGGGCTATTTTCAATCGTATCTAATACCCGCACCGTTACAATTTGTTGATCCCCAGAGTAGAGGACAGGATGCTGAACAACCATCTCAACATGATATTCAGGTAGATCTCCAAACGCACCGCTCAATCTATCTTCGGGGATAACGATCGTGCCAACCCTGAACTCTGGATTATTTGAGGAGAGATGCATTCGGCCTAGAGGGTAAGGGGTTAAACGCTGTGTTGCAGAGTCCCACTTTAAGCCGCCGTTTTCAAAATAGACCACTTGAGCATCATCTACTTGCATAAGCCCGGTTAGACGATCCCCTAAAAAGTCACTGCTCCCATTTTCTAACCAATACTGGTCAAACAATTCTTGATCTGCATCCGAAACAGATACCGTCTCTAAACCTTCATCAAAAACAAGTGTGCCAAGAGGAAAGGCTTCGGCCGTCGCAGGGCTTCCTGTCAAATCGGCCGTAAGCAGTGCCCCTTCAAAATATTGTACAACCCGTGGCCCATATCCGTCTAAGTTTATCTCTTCAGCCCTGCTAATTGGCGCCCCCAATGTCAAACAGTGTTCGTTGTAAATCGGCTGAAATGCAGGCTGTAGTGGAATATCACCGGCGTAGTTGCAACCGGATGATCGGTTCCCAGATAAGATCGATGTCATCAAATAGACAGAAACGCCCAGAAACGCGATAACGCTCAACAATCCAGCCACACGTGAAATCCACTGGCTGGAAGATGGCTCTTGTTGAGGCGGCTCGAGCAGAATCGGTTTGTCTGAAATTTGATGTATATCGTACATGACGGGTAACAATTAAAACCTGATCGGGTCAGTTTTACCAGGGTTCTTCCATTAAATTTTCGTGTTCTTCGCGCAAACGCTGGTAACTATCAAACCGTGTCTCAGAAATATGGCCATCTTCAACAGCTTGCTTAACCGCACAGCCCCGTTCATTCCGGTGCTTGCAATCGCTAAACTGACAGTTGGCGACAAAGGGCTCTATTTCGCGGAAATAGCCGTCAAGCTCTTCCGGTTCAATATCATACAGCGCCCAGCCACGAATACCCGGGGTATCCGCAAACCAACCGCCTGCATGAAATTCGAACAGTTCGCCATAACGGGTTGTATGCATTCCTTTACCCGTTGCGTCACTCACATTACTGGTTCGCAAACCCAAACCGGGCTGCACCGCATTTAATAACGTAGATTTACCTACACCGGATGATCCGGCAAAGACGGTCACACGATCAGTTAAAAGATTGCGTAGTTCATCTATCCCTTCACCAGTTTGAGCGCTGGTGTAAACAACGTCGTAACCGATTTTTTTATACAAACCAAACTGCTTGTCTGCTTCTTCGGCCGAACTTAAATCGATTTTATTTACACAAATAATCGCTGGAATATCTTGCTGCTCTGTCACGACCAAAAGGCGGTCTAGTTTGCGTATGCTGGTTGTGGGCTTGCGAATGGCGAAGACAAACACAACTTGATCCACGTTGGCGACTAAGACCTGCTCTTTATCCGTCTTCCATTGGCGATTGTGGGCCGACGGCCGACTACGAGACAATGCGCTTACTCTCTCATCAACAGATTCAATAATGCCGTTTTCTTCGTTTGGGTTGTAGGTAAAGGTAACGCGGTCCCCCAAAGCAACGATGTCTGTAAAACTTCTCTCTCTTTTTAATTTTCCGGGCAGCTTGCAGACAAAATCCTCGCCAGATTCAGTACGCACTGTAAAAAAGCCGCTGATTGATTTAATAACTAACCCTTGTTGCATATAAAAAGATGATCATCGTTGTATTAAGAACGAACCATCTGTATGTATGTATAAGTCTTTTGCCTCACCAAGCAAGGTCTTAAACACTCAACATAACATAATGTTGGGCCATTATAACTGAAAATCTTTTCTTTTTATAGTCCTTACCTCTCATATTTTCCCCTGTAGCCCCTGATTTGCCGATTCCAAAATCTATAGCCGTAAAGATAAAGAAATGCATTTGACATTTTTAGAACATGTGTGCTAGTATCTCAAAATCCGATTTAGAAACTTTGTTCTAATTCGTAAATTGTAGCTGATTTCCGCAGAAAAATCAGCCCAATCTAACAAACCTGATTGAATCGAGGTCATAGTTGACAAGGAGAGGTTACCATGACATTCAGGACCAGTACATACAGGAAGAAATCATCAAACACACTTAAGAATTTCATCGCCATGCTTGGCGGCAGAGGGTCGCAGCAGTGGCTCATCGGTGGAATACTATTTGTAGCGCTTATCGCGTTTGAGATTTTCAATTTTGATACGACTCGTTACGCTCTAGATAATTTACTAGGCGGAGTCACCTTCGGCCGACTATCTTGGTCAGCCATATTAGCCATCGCCTTCTGTTCTATCGACTTTGCAGGCTTGGCTCGCCTATTTACCCCTGAAAAGGGAGCTGAAGAACCAACACAAGTGTGGTATTTAACCGGTGCATGGCTACTTGGAGCAACAATGAATGCCGTGATGACATGGTGGGCGGTATCGCTTACGTTGTTAAATCACCCATTGGGCAATGAAATTTTAGGGCGTGAGCAGCTCTTAACTTTCGTACCCATCTTTGTTGCAACACTCGTGTGGGTTACCCGCATTTTGTTTATCGGTTCGATTGCGGTCGCCGGAGATCACCTGCTTCACCCAGACAAACCGAGCAAGTCATATTCAAACAAAAGCAAATCTTACTCGAAAGCAAAACCGACCGCAGCTCGTCGCCCGGCCGCAGCCCGCAGCTTTTCAGCCCCAAATCGTAGACCTGCTTCGTCAGCTTCGTTTTCGGCTAATCCGGCTAATCCGGCTAATCCGGTGCAAACGGGTAACAGATCAAGACCGGTTCCCACCCGGACGGAACAACCAACTCGCATTAGCCGAGTGACTCGCCGCCCAGCATCATCAGGCCCCAGCAGACCGGCACCTGTTATGAGAGCAAAGGGGCGCGGTTAAAACCAGACAACACGTGTACAGCATGTTTACAGACAGGCTCAACCAAACAGCACTATTTTTAAATATCTGTTTCTTAGAGTTGATTGTTTGTAAATCTGAGGAGGTGTAACATGAACGACAAACGATATTCAAGGCGTGGCAGCCAGCAAGCAAAAGGCAGAAACGGCCAACCTCGTTCAACCTCTTCTGCTAACGATCGCCCAGATTTTTTTCGGTTCGATGCTCGAATTCAAGCTCCAGACTTTGTGCTGAGAGATTTAGAGGACGAGCATGAGCTGGAATATGGCCCATTAGATGACGATGAGCTGACTTATGAGGATGACGGTGATTTCTTAGATCACCAAGGGGTTCAACCACCAGCGCAACCCAAACCCAAAGTCACACGCAAGTCTTTTAATCGACCAGAACCAAAATCTCGCACCGTTCGTCGGCCAGCGGCAACGCCCAGCTATCGCAAACCAGCGGCAAGCAGGCAGCAACCTATGACATGGCAAGACGACGATCCATTTTTTGACGAAGAAGAAGAGCTAGGCGGATACGGCCAAGAGCCGGTATTTGGCCCAAATGATGTAGATGTGTATGAAGCTGAAGATGGCTACTACGACGGCTATCAGTACGAAGAAGAGTATGAAGCGGCATATGCATTTCCAAGACGGGCCAGACGGCCAGCATTAGGTCAGCCACAACCCAGACAGTTAATTTTTGTCATGGTAGGCATTATCCTTGTTGCATTTTTGCTTATGAGCCGCCCCCTCACATCTAGTTTTATGGATGCGATGGCTCGTAGCCAAGGTGACAATATTACAGCGTCTATTTCGCAAACGGCCGCGGCCGATACAGCCCAGAACACAGATGATTCTCGGCCAGCTCTGTGGGGCGGATTACGCTCCTCACAATTGGCACCGTTTTTCTCTCAGTCGGTCCTCTATTGGGAGGATGACATTGTCGCCTGGGCTGAACGCCATAACTTAGACCCCAACATGGTAGCAACAGTTATGCAGATTGAATCATGCGGTGATCCTAGGGCGATATCAAGCGCCGGAGCAATGGGATTATTTCAGGTCATGCCGTTCCACTTTCAAGCAGGTGAAGATGGTTTTGATCCTGACACCAACGCATTACGCGGCATGAATTATTTGGCTGAGCGACTGATCCAAACAAATGGTGAGATTGGTCATGCATTTGCCGGTTATAACGGCGGACATATCGCCGCTTCTGGCAACTGGAACAGCTGGGCCAATGAAACGCAGCGGTATTACAAATGGACAACGGGTGTGTATAGTGACGCACTAAACGGCAACCGAAGGAGCACCACGATTGATGAGTGGTTAGCGGCCGGAGGGGCAAGCTTGTGTATTCAAGCGGAGCAACGTTTAGGTCTGAACTAGCGTTTAGGGCAAGCGAAACTAAAGTTAGCAGATAGAGCAGAGCAGAGTTAGATGCGTTAATCGCAAACAAAAAAAAGCCGCTTGATGGTTTCAGAATCATCAAGCGGCTTTTTTGTTGTCTGTCTTAGCCAGTTACCGTTAAGACATTATTGAATCGTTAAAGTTGTGAAGTCGGTTGTGGATGAAAGGAATCGTCCGCTTGACCAACCTACTGTGCCATCGGGCAGTTCAACCCGGATCCAGTAAGTTTCAGAATCACGGCCGAGAAGCTTGACTGTCACACCTTGGGTGATATAGCCAACAGAAGCAAAATCACGGCCGGGGCCACCACGTACGGTTAAGGCACGCGCACTTGAGACTAAAGTTGCGGTTGGTCCAGTCACGACGGTTTCAACAGTTTCACCCGCTTCGTTTGTTGTAGTTGTAGTGGTTGTCGCTACAGTGCCATCAAGCGCTTCCCACGTCGCGAAAATCTCAGCCATACCTGATTGATGCAAATACTCAACCCGAACGTCGGTTGTCCCTTCGGTTACATTAAACGTTCCGGTTAACCAATCGCCTGTGGCTGCGGCCCAATGGTTGATAATTTGTTCCCCATTGATCCAAACGCGTGCGCCGTCTAAAGCGTAAACTTTGAACAAATAGCTGCCTGCAGGAATATCTACTGTTTTGCTCCAACGAACTGAAAACCCATTGTGGTTCAATACGTTTGGAATGGGTGAGCTAGAGCCCCAGTTGAAGTTAATACCGGGATCGTTACGCGTTACCACCGGAGTGCCATCTAAAATAGTATTAGCAAAATACTCCCCTTTCCAATCAGTAATCGCCAACGACGTGGCTGTATTTTCGACTTGGCTGGCTTCTGATCTGTTGAACTTCGACCAGTTTAAGGCAGCGACTGCGGTTGAACTTTGGTCAAAATATTCGACAATGACGGGGACTGTCCCGGCCGGCAAAATCACATCGGCCGAAAAGGTTGTGGCCGGTTGGGTACGCCACTGGTCAATAATCGTCTGCCCATCCACCTTCAAGCGTATGCCGTCATCCGCTCGAACAGTAAAGCGATACGTTCCAGCCTCAACCGGCACGCTGGCGCTCCAACGGATAGAGAAGTTATCTTCAGATACGCCGTTGGCAGGGGCACCGAGCCACAAGTGATCAATATTATTTTCAGTTTGAGTCAAAACCGGATCACCAGACAAGCTTATATTATTAAAATACTCAGCTTTCCACAGTCCGGTTGTGTTCACGGCGCTGTCTACTTTTGACCAGCGCAATTTAGCTGTCGCTTGACCGCTGGATTCAAAATATTCGACTCGCAGTGCGTGGAACCCGGCCGACAAATAGATATCGGCGTTGGTTATATGTTCTTGGCTTTCATACCAAACATCGATGAGAAGTTCATTATCGACATACACCCGCATCCCATCGTCTGATGTTGCGAAAAAACGATAGAGGCCGGCCGAAAATTCAGTTTTAGTTTCGTACTTGGCTGAGAAATTGTCGTTCCCAATAGATTCATGAGGTGACCCGAATCCCCAGCTGTTATTCAACCCTGATTCAAGTCTTGTATATGTTGGCTCACCGAAACGTGTTGTATTGTTCCAGTATTGGGCGGTCCAAACTTCCGCTGCTTCCACGGGTTGGCTCCCAACTAAAAACAATCCGATAGCGACCAAAGTGGTCCAAATCGCCGCTTTATAATTCATCATTCTCGTCCTTTTTTTCAATATCTCTTAGTAGATATTAGTTGCTCAAGCAAATGGTAATCCTCTTAAAATTACCATCATTTAAGCGAAGTATATCAAAACTTCGGTTATCAGGCGTTAACACCTTTACCTTTTAGGCTCATTGGCCATACAAAATCAGGAATCACTTTGCACAATTGGCAGACTATTAAACGCGGTAGGAGAGCTTAAATACTTACGGCTGGCCCAGCCTACTGTGCCATCGGGCAACTTAACATTGATCCAAAAACTGACCGAATCACGGCCGACAAGCTGAACTGTGTCGCTACGCAAAATATAACCGGCCGGTTCAAAGCTAATGCCGGGGCCACTGCGCAACGTGAGCACACGAGCATTTTTTAGCGTGGCAAACCCTTCTGCCGCGGTCGGCACAACAGGTGCCGCACTGCTGGCAGACGTTGTTCTTCGCCCATTAACTGCATCCCAATCCAATAAAATGCTGGCTAGCCCATCATATTCAAACATTTCAACCCGAACTGTGGTTGCACCACCAGCAACTTGAGCCGTGGCGTACAGCGGCGCATTATTGGTAATCGTCCATTGATCCAGCACAAGTTTGTCGTTAACCCAGACACGCACACCGTCATCAGCATTGACTTTGAACTTGTACGTACCGGCCGCCAGATTGACCGTGCGGGTCCAACGAACTGAAAAATGATCATGATTCACCACGTTTGGCACCGGTGAACTTGAGCCCCACTCAAAATCAATAGCAGAATCATTGCGGGTTAAAACAGGAGAACCGCTCAAATATCGGTTATTGAAATATTCAGCCTTCCAATTAGGGTACGATGGTGCCGTAGAAACGCTGGCTGTCTGGCCAGCCGCAGCATCAGCAATTTTGTGCCAGCTCAGCTCGGCAACGGCTGATCCGCCGTGATCAAAATATTCCATTTGGACAGGATGTGTACCGGCTGGCAAAACGATATCGGCCGAAAATGTTGTTGCGGGCTGTTCAACCCACTGATTTAAGATCTGCTTGCCGTTCACCCACAACCGAGCGCCGTCATCAGCCCTGACTGTAAAGCGATATGTACCTGCATCAAACGATGTCGAGGTTTTCCAACGAACTGAAAACGCGTCAGCATTAACATCGGCCGCAGGTGAGCCTTGCCAAGAATAATCGATTTTGCTTTCTGTCTGGGTACGCACAGGCGATCCGCGTAACTCTTTATTGTTAAAATATTCGGCCGTCCAGCTGCCACTTGCCCCACTTGTATTACCGGTGCTAACCTGAGTCCAGCTTAACTTTGCTACAGCCTTGCCACTTGCTTCAAAATAAAGCATCGCCAAATTGTGTTCCCCCGCGCTCATATACACATCAACCGAAACATCGTGCTGTTGACTGTCGTACCAAACGTTGATCACTTCATTGCCGTCGACAAACAAACGCATCCCATCATCAACGGTTGCGGTAAACCGATACGTCCCCTCGTTAAAGTAGGTACGGGTAGACCATGCGGCCGAAAAGTTATCTGTGTCAATCGAGCTATCAGGTGATCCATCTCCCCAATCATTATTTAACCCAGACTCATTCCGAACCAAAACTGGGTCCCCCACTAAATTCGGGTTGTTCCAATATTCTGCTTTCCAAACCTCTGTCGCAAACACAGGTCGAGAACTGGCAAAAAGGGTCAATAACAAAGTAAACGTAGCAAGAAACAGGTTTTTAGTATTCATCTATTTACAGGTCCTTTTTCATAAGATCAAACTTGATTTACAGAAATTGGCTTCGATGCGATTGGTTGGATGGCGTATCACGATTGCGGCTATTAAATAAAAATATAACTGAACTAACCATTGACGCACAATATTTCTCATCTGCTATAATCCGCCCATCATGAAAGTTTTCATCACAGGTGGATCAGGGTTTATCGGACAAAGGGTTGTGCAACGGCTTGTTGCTGGTGGCCACGATGTCTATGGGCTTACCCGCTCCGATCGGGGAGCCACAATTTTAGAAGAGCTGGGAGCTACCGCCATTTTAGGTGACATTACAAATCGCAGCTCGATGCAAGTTGGTATGTCGGGCAGCGACTGTGTCATACATATGGGGGCGATGAATCAGTTGGGTGAACCGGACTGGCGCCAAATGGAGCTTGTGAATGTCACCGGCACACGCACGGTTCTAGAACTCGCGCTTGATCTGAACGTACCTAAAATTATTTATACCAGCACCGCTACCATTTATGGCGACACCCAAGGGATTATGCTGGATGAAACAGCCCGGCCGCCGGTGCCTACGCAATCTCATTTTGCACGCACCAAGTGGCTGGCCCATTTTGATGTCGTTGTTCCCATGATCGAAGCGGGTGCTCCCATCATTATTTTAATGCCCGGGCAAGGGTATGGCCCCGGCGACCCGGGCTTGATTGGCGAGCTAATGTCACGCTATCACACAAATCGGCTCCCATTCCCGATTTTGCCCGGCCCAGACACCATGGTGACCTTTGCCCATGTTGATGATATTGCTGATGGAATTATTCTGGGCATAGAAAAAGGGAAAATCGGAGAAAGCTATATTTTGGCCGGTCCGGCCGTCTCGTTTGGTGAGATGGTTGACTTCTGGTCACGGCTCACCGGCCGACCAAAACCTGTTTTGCGCATCAACGGGGCTCTTTTCCGGCCGTTAATCCCGCTGTTTGATAGCCTAAACGCCCTCATGCCCTTCTCGCATATCATCAATGGAGAAGCCTTAGGATCATTAGGAGGCACCTTTATCGCGTCGGGGCAAAAAGCACGCGACGAGCTGGGCTGGACCAATCGCACCATGCAGGCTGGCATGCTAGATACATTTAATGCCATTAGCCTAAGCGAACGCCAGAGCCCAACCCGCTATTTGCACACCAAAAATATTCTAAAAATCGTGGCCGCATTCGCCACGCTCATCATTCTCATTCGTCTCATATCTAAAAACAGACGGAACACAGAATCAGAAAGTGGAAATTAAACCGGAGATAAGTTATGTATGACATTTTAAAAGCCGCTCATGACGGCATTCGCTGGATCGTTGTCTTAATGGCGATCATCGTCTTGATCAAAACGCTTGTGGGTTGGCTTGGCAATCAAGACTACACCAAACTTGACCGTCAACTTTGGCTTGGCCTAGTCAACTCGGCCGCCATTCAGTTTTTACTCGGGCTTGTATTAATCATCTGGCTCCCATTCAACTACAACGTTGGCTTTTCAGATACGATTTTCAGGGTTGGCCTTGAACATGCTGTCACCAACATCATCGCTGTTGGGATTTTGATGTACGCGGCCCGCTTCAAAAAGCTGTCAGACGTTTTGCAACACCGGAACAAGTTTTTTGCCGTGCTTACTTCAGCCGTTTTAATCTATTTGGCCGTTAGCCGCGTGGGCGGCTGGCCTTGGGCCTAACTAAATTCAAACCAGTCTGGTTTTAAAACACCAGACTGGTCTTTACCACCGATCGCCTGCAACATTCCGTTTAGCAAAATCTAAAAATCGAATCTTTTTTTACAAGCTTGTGTTTTAGCCTATGCCTCACCAATTTAAATCTGGAGAAACTAGGACGCATGAGCAATGATCCAAGAAACCGCCGAGTTGTTGTAACCGGCATCGGAACCATTAACCCTTTAGGGCAAACAAAAGACGAGACTTGGCAAAATGTTAAAAACGGTGTTTCTGGCATCGCGCACATTACCCGCTTTGATACAACGGGCCATAAAACAACATTTGCGGCCGAAGTAAAAGAGTTCGACGCTGCAGGCCGGTTCGGCCGTAAAGAGGCTCGTCGCACAGACATTGTGATTCAACATGCGTGGGCAGCGGCTCAAGAAGCGATAAAAGACAGTAACTTTGAATCGATAGATGCAGAGACCAAACGCAATTGTGGTGTCATCTTAGGCACCGGCTTAGGGGGCATCACCTCAGCCGAACAAGGTATATTGGTACAAAATGGACGTGGGCCTAGTAAGGTAAGCCCCTATTTTGTGCCGATGATGTTGCTCGACAGCGTTCCGGCCCGAATCTCGCTAGAGTATGGTTTATGCGGCCCAAACATGAGCATCGCCACCGCTTGCGCCAGCGCCACCAATGCGATCGGTGAGGCGGCCCAGATGATCAGGTATGGTGGCCATGATTTGATGGTCACCGGTGGTGCTGATTCAACAATAACCCCGACCGTTTTAGCCGGGTTCAACAACATGGGTGCCTTATCCACAAGGAACGATGATCCAGCCACGGCGTGCCGGCCGTTTACCGCCAGCCGGGACGGCTTTGTGATGGGGGAAGGGGCAGCGATTTTTGTGCTTGAAGAGCTTGAGCATGCGAAAAAACGAGGAGCTCATATTTATGGCGAGGTTGCAGGATACGGCACTTCGGCCGATGCGTTCCACATCACCGCCCCGGATGAAAATGGTACAGGGGCGATCCGTTCGATGCAGATTGCGCTAGATCGGGCCGGACTGACTCCCTCAGAAATCGATTACATCAATGCACATGGCACCAGCACCCAGCTGAATGATGCAATGGAGACCAAAGCGATAAAAAGTTTGTTTGGTGAATCTGCCTATGGAGTCGCGATTAACTCTACCAAATCGATGCACGGTCACTTGTTGGGCGCGGCCGGTGCGGTTGAATTTATGCTATCGCTGTGTGCGATGCAAGATAATTTTGTGCCACAAACGATTAATTATGAAGACCCAGATCCTGAATTAGACTTAGACTACACCGGTGCGGCTCCCAAACAGATGGAGGTCAATACGTTTATGTCAAACTCGTTTGGATTTGGTGGCCACAATGCAACGCTCATCGGCCGGAAAATCCCCCCTGCGGCACTTGTATGATTTAAATTTCGACGGCTGCTTTAAGTGAAGCTTGCGGCCGAATAAACTTGATATTTATTGTGATTGGTTGAACGTGACAGCTAAGACGATCACTTGGATAGAATGCAATAGACCGGTTGAAAAAATTCCCGGCCGGGATCGAATACCTTTCCATAGCTTTTATGTAGCGAAATGAGTGCCGCGCAAACAAGATAGCGCGTCGAGACGACGGCCACAGCCTGTGCCAGAAGCCCGGCTAGGTCTTACTGGGTTTTCGAGAGGGTTCCATTGAACCAAAAATGTGTTGGAACTCTGTGTAGTGGATAAATTCGCAGCCTGTAACTTTGTGGTTTTCAAGCGTTTCCTTTAAGTCAGTATGCATAAACACAAGATCTCTTCTTGCGGTGTCCCGAAACAATATTGGCTGTTGCTGTAAGCACTCTTCAGTGAGAATTACATTTCTTAAATTAAAATCATTCATATCCGATAATTCAGTATTTATTCCTTCAAAAGAGCAAAGCAGATGAAAAATGAAATATTGCCTGTCTAAAGGCAACTTGGTTTTCTGCTCAAGTATTGCAACTTCATACTTTGCGCAGGGAACACCTTTTTCCTCAATTAGCTGAAAAAGTTGCTCTGAGTAGATTGAAATCAAAGTCCCTGTAAATAAATTGTCTAAACTGATAATGTTAGCAGGTGCTGTAAATGACATATCTAACAATGGTTTCTCAAATGGTACTGCATAAGCCATTGCCTTTGCGTAATTTGGAACGCTTGATCTAGTGTCGTTTAAAACCTTTGCGTGGATAATTTTGCCACTACTTTCCGAAATTTTGTCTTTAAAAACGTAGTACATTATTTGACCCTTTTGGCGGGCTTCATCTGCCCCTTTTGAATATATCACCATGTCGTGACCGCGAAGCTCTTCAAGAATAATATGACGTGCCTGCATATTGTCACCTGTTTCTCCACCCAAACTTCGATTTAGTTTTGTACTGCAATTATGAGCCAACCACTGCTCATCGCCTACGAAGAACGTAGAGGCCGTATCAACGGTTAAATTGTTCATCAAAGCGACTTTACCAGCCTCTTCTCTGACCATCATTAAGTTTTTTTAATCTCATCAGAGTTTCCTTTTGGGAACCACGAAGTTACCTCCCCCATCACAAGTCAGACAGGCAAAAGCGCAGCTATTATTTCAGACGGATCAATTAACTTTAGCGGGGTGTTTGTGACGTAGGAATATCAGTTGAATTCCCGTGGATTGCTCAGATTCGGTACGATCGTGAGTCACATCAAAATTCAAGATCCAGCTAATCGCTATGGCTATAATTAACAAAAGTTGAACCTTACTCTCGGTCCAGCTCTTCCAACTTCCGCTCCATCTCAATCTCCCACGGAGCCTTACGCAGTTCCCCTTCAATCACACCTGCTTTAATCAGCTTATTCTCCAGCTCATACTCTGTCCCCTTCATCCCCTGCGAAATATGAGGATAGATGAGCCACACCACGCCGGTACCAAACAATGCGCCGGTTAGCGAACGGAGGAACGGTGTGCTTTCACGCACATAGAAAATCGACTGGAGCGCATTGCTTCCCATCACCTCAAAGAAGTAACCAAACAGTTGGCTAAACCCATCCCAGCCGATGGGTGCCAAGAAAAAGACGGCGAATATGATAAAGCGCATCGGCTTTACTTCACGCTGTTTGCGCAAGAACGCATAGATCAGCCCCATCACAAAAATCATAAAGTAGATGGAGATGTCCCGTTCACACAGCGCCATCTTGTACCCCATTTGGGCGTTGCCTACAAAACCGCGCGCGGCCGTAAAAAATTCAAAGAAGACATCAAGGTTCACTCCGCTAAATTCAGGCAGACTGGTGGCATAGCTTTCTAGCGATGTGTAGTTTGTCCCAGCTACCTCGCTTGGGTAAGCGATTTGATCGCCAAACAAAAAGAATGAGCGGGATGCAGACTGATGGCACATGGGAGAATAAATACGGTAAATGACAGAGGCTGGCCCCGTTATCCCCAATCGCATCAAAATTGGAGCCAAAATAGGCAAGCCCACATAAATCCCCACCAATGTGTTTAGATAAAGCAGCCAGCGTTTTGAAATACTGAGAATGATTTTATCGATCGCAATGACTACGTCACGCGTCCGGCCGGTTACTTTTTTCTTTTCGTTATTTTTGTCCGAAGGGTTGTTTGATGCCATGCACGTAGTTTAGCAAGAGGCGAGCGGATTTGGTAGTGAAAGGGCTCCCAACTAATGAAGTCATAAGTGAGAAGTATGAAGTAGAGAATCGAGGATACCAACTACTTCATACTTGCCACTTTTTACTTCAAACTAAAGCTTGCCCACCATTTTGCCAGGCACGACAGCTTCATCAAACTCAGCTTCGGTTAGATAACCGAGTGCCAAAGTCGCTTCTTTTAGCGTGGTCCCTTCACCGTGTGCTTTGTTCGCAATCTCGGCCGCCTTGTAATAGCCGATCTTGGTATTTAACGCCGTCACAAGCATCAGGCTACGGCTAACCAGTTCTGCAATACGCGCATCGTTTGGCTCAATACCAACGGCACAATTGTCGTTAAAGCTCTGGCAAGAGTCGCCGATTAGCTGGGCCGACATCAGCACGTTATACGCCATAACAGGTTTAAACACGTTCAGTTGAAACTGCCCGTGTGTGCCTGAGACAGAAACGGCCACATCGTTGCCGATCACCTGAGCGCAAGCCATCGTCATCGCTTCACACTGGGTCGGGTTCACTTTACCCGGCATAATCGAACTGCCTGGCTCATTGGCTGGCAAGATGATTTCACCAATGCCGGTGCGGGGTCCGCTGGCTAACATGCGAATATTATTGGCGATGTGCATCAGGCTAACCGCCACACGTTTGAGCGCGCCGCTCATTTCAACCATCGCATCATGGGCAGAAAGCGCCTCAAATTTGTTGGGGGCGGTGACAAAAGGATGGCCGGTGAGCTCTGCAATTTTTGCCGCAACACCTTCTGAGTAGCCATCGGGCGTATTGAGTCCGGTTCCCACAGCCGTACCACCCAGTGCCAGCTCTGCAATCCGAGTTAGCGCACCGCGTAACGCAGCCATGCCATTGTCTAGCTGGGTCACATAGCCGCTAAACTCTTGACCCAACGTAAGCGGGGTCGCATCCATAAGATGGGTCCGGCCGGTTTTAACCACTTGCATAAAGCCTAGTGATTTTTCAGCCAACGTGTCACGCAATAGCTGAACTTTTGGCAGGGTTTCTTCAACCACTTTGATGTAGGTCGCAATGTGCATACCGGTTGGGAATGTGTCGTTTGATGACTGACTTTTGTTTACATCGTCATTCGCTTTTACCTTTTTATCGGTGCGGAAATCTGCTCCCAAAATCTCGCTGGCTCGGTTTGCCACAACCTCGTTTACGTTCATGTTGCTTTGCGTACCGGAGCCGGTTTGCCACACAACCAGTGGAAACTGATCGTCGAGTTTTCCAGCTAAAACCTCGTCACACGCTTGGGCGATAGCGTTCGCTTTTTCGGCCGGGAAATCAGTGAGGTTCTGATTGGTGAGGGCGGCCGCTTTTTTCAAAATAGCAAAAGCACGCACAATCTCCATCGGCATTTTTTGTCCGCCGATTTTAAAGTTCATCAAACTACGCTGGGTCTGTGCCCCCCAATATTTATCATCGGGGACCTGTACTTCCCCCATTGTGTCTTTTTCGATGCGAAAACTCATGGTATCAATCCTTATTAATTAACGATTCTAAGTTAATTGTTCTTTATTAATTATTTTCCAGCTGATGCGTCATACACAGTCTGCATTTTCTGGCAGGTCGACATTCCTGCGGAGGCAGGAATCTAGCGCCAAACTTAGCACTGGATACCCACCTGCGTGGGTATGACGGACCCGCAAGAAGCATTAATAGCTTCTGAGACGGTGCAGTAAGCAGGATGCTTCCTAAATTTTAGTTTGATTCAATAATCAAGCTAGAAGCTTCCATCACATCACGATTATAGTAATTCCTGTTACACAACAGTGAAACTCAAAGAATTATCTTGCGGAGGCTGGTAAAATTCAAAAGACATTTAATTTGGAGGATATCGAATCATGAATCGCAGAAAATTCCTTGAAAGCTTGGGGCTAGCCGGGGCAGGGGCCGCAGGCACGGCCGCGTTGGGGCAAATGACGACCCAAGCCGCAGAGCCTGAATCTAACAATGAAATTTATTTACCCATGGTCACCAATGGGGCGGGGGATCATTTTTCCGGCCTGATTGTGGCGGCCAGTAATGCACCAACGGCCGAAAAAGATGGGGCGCACCTGATTTGCTCAGGCACCGATGATCAAACGGTGATCAATCAGGCGATAGCTGAGCTGGGTGACACGGGTGGTTTGGTCAGGCTCACGGCCGGGACCTTTAACTGTTCTGGTGCAGTTCGTTTAAAGCGGCGCATATCGCTGCTGGGTGTCGGCCGAGCCACCATCTTAAAAGCGATTGGAACGTGGAGCGCGTTTGATGGCTCAGCCATTGGCGCGGTTATTGAACCGGCCGATACAGGCACAGACAAAACGTTGGTCGGATTTTTATCCATTAATGGCAACCGTTGGGATGGAGCCGATACGCAAGGGGTTTACTACAACATCACTTCAAAAGCTGACTTTGATGAAGGGCCAGATGCTGGACATTACTTCACCGATCTTTATATTTACCGGACCAAACAACATGGGTTCCATGTGAGCGGATCAAACATGCGAGCCACCAAAGTTACCCGAGTGCGGGTGTTTAACGTGGGGGCCGAAGGTGAAACAGAAGCACACGGCTTTTACATCAACAGCCCAGACGGCATGTACGCACAAATCGAAACTGGTAGCAGTTCGGGGCACGGGATTTTGGTAGAGGGGGCGAATAACCACTTCACCAATTGCAAAGCCTGGTTTGCAGATCTAAATGGATGGCATATCTCATCGGTGCGGGGTGTATACAGCGCCTGTGTAGCTCAAGACAATGCGGGACACGGTTTTTATTGTGGCAGCGGCCCCAACTCACTCACCAGTTGCCATGCCGATTCGAACAGCTGGCAAGGTGATACCCCGGCCGCAACTCACGACGGATTTCATATTCCGTGGGGCAGTCGAATTCAGCTAATCGGCTGTAGCAGCTACGACAAAAATGAAAGCAACCGGGGCAACTGGCAACGTTACGGCTTTTATGTGGGTGGCTCGGCCGAGCACATTCAGATTTTTGGCACGGTCAAAGACAATGCAACCGGTGCCACGGGCGGCAACGGGATCGGGAACGCTGCGAATAATATTATGGTGGCAGGATAACGGTGATAGGTATGCGGGATGTCGGTGATTTGTCGCCACATCCCAACTTAAACTATCAAGATATTCGCAAAACGGCCGGTAAAGCGTGTAAAATATCGGCCGATGGTAGCTTTGTGGGGCGATTGTAGTTTCCATGGCAAGCTGTTTTTGCAAATCGCTCGAACCACACCATCACAAAAAATCATATAGCAACCTGTAACTTGCAATCGTGCAATTTGCAGCTTTAGACAGGAGAACCATGGGATTAAAAGCAGATAATTGGATTAAAAAGATGGC
>JAHDEN010000304.1:0-3549 GCA_020628815.1 Chloroflexota bacterium
AATTTCATCTGTAAACCACAGCATCCCGTCTACGTTCGGCCGATAATCCATTTTGCCGGTAAACACAAGGTCATAGGCGATCTCACGTTCCGGCTCAACCATGGCGAACTCAGCCACATCGATACAGTTGGGGATATGGGTAACTGCGGTTTGTTCCGGCCGACGAAACGCCTGCAAAATCTCCGCATCTCGCTCGCTCACCGCCGTAACCACGTCAGATTCTTGACACGCCCACTGTTCAAATTTTTCCAGCTTGCCAACCTGAATGCGCGAGTACATCGCCTTCGGCAATTTTCTCAGAATCTGAATATCTGTTTCGTAGATGCGTCGCTGCAAAGCCGTTTCTGCATTGTGATTGTCAAAAACAACCTTCGTTTTTGCACTGTGCTCTTTCACCGTTTCGATCGCCCTAGCCAATTCGATCCCCTCAATTTGAACCACATTCGGTCTTAGGTCACCCAGCATCTGCTCCAAACGGGCAAAAAAGTCAGGCGCATACAACCTATGTCCCATATCTGGGATGGGGCTGGTTACAAGCTGGGCCAAACGTTGTGAGGATGTGCGCTGAGGAACGGGGACTGTTTCAAACCGATGCAGCAGCTCGGTGAGTGGGGTTAAATCAGCTTCGAGCTGCTCTGGCTCTGCAAAGCTAAGCATCGAAACTTGTGCCCCCCCATCAACTAACCCTTGTACGATGTTGAAATTGCGCAGGCTAGCACCTTGATGCGGTGGCCATGGGATTTGTGGTGTCAGAATGAGGATTTGCATCGATTGAATAAAGTTTAAAAATTGAGTGGTAGGGGGACGGGTTGAGCTTTAACTTATCTCGATATCTTTATGGAGCAGCATTTACCGATTCATAAATCGCGAGAGTTTGTTCGGCCGCCGTTTGCCACGAAAATGTAGCGGCGTGGGCAAAGCCTTTGGTGATCATTTGTTGCCGCTGGTCACTATCGCTTAAAACTTGGGCGATTGCGTGCGCCCATTCGGCCGGGTCATCGGGTCCGAGCTGCATACCTGCATCACCCGCAATTTCTGGCAACGAACCTCGGTTGCTCAAAATAATCGGGCAGCCGCAATTG
The DNA here is from genome assembly GCA_020628815.1 of Chloroflexota bacterium. GTDB lineage: Bacteria > Chloroflexota > Anaerolineae > Promineifilales > Promineifilaceae > WTJY01. The sequence continues at coordinate 1,083 of JAHDEN010000304.1, forward strand.
AGCGCTTCGAGCCCGGGCAATCCGAACCCTTCGTAGTGGGACGGTGTGACTAAAACCCCGGCCGCATGATACAAATGAGCAAGCTTTTCATCAAATATCCCTTCTAGCTGAATAATATGCTCAGCCACGCCACTTGACTCGATTTTAGCCAACAGATCCTCATACAGCCATCCTTTGCGGCCGACCAATACGAGTGGGACATCGATTTTATATTCTTGACGCAATTGTGCGTAGGCTTCAACCAACATCCCATAGTTTTTACGTGGCTCGAGCGTCCCTACCGCCAAAATAAACCTTTTGGGCAGATTATGCGCGTTTAGCGTTTGCTCAACCACATCGGCCGCATACGGCTGCTGATAGAGCGGATTGACCGACAGATGAACCGTTGTAATCTTTTCTGGCGGCACGTCGAGCATCTCAATCACATCTTTACGGGTGTGATGGCTATCGGCCGAAATGTGGTCAGCCTGTTGAACAGCCGCTTCGATTTGCCCCGCATAGTAGCTTAGACTTTCGGCCGTCAAAAACTGGGGGAAATGGAAAAAATTTAGATCGTGCACCGTAATCACAAATCGCTTTGCCCCAAATTTAGGGGGAATAAAGTCGGGCGAATGCAAAATGTCCGGACGGCCAGACAGCAACACCTCGCCCCCTAGTGCCCAGCGTTCAAACCGATGATGGCATGGGGTTTGCAGGTTCTTGCGGGTGAAATTGGCCCCGTCTGGCACATAATCATCCCCATCTTTCCCCATGTGATAAACGGTGTATCGGTTGACCCGATCAACGGCCGCCAAAGCGGGCAGCAAATGCAGGGTATATTGGCTAATACCACCTTTTTGATAATACGGCAGCCGGGCGTCAATTCCGATATGCATAAAACAATCTAAATTCTATTTCTATGCTTCTTAAGCAGATGCGGTTAAATTACCTTCCTAAGAAGAGATGACACGATAATTGTGCTTCGTTATAATGCCTTTCAGAATTTACAGTGATGTGCTTGAATACGCACGTAAATTCATACGATTGCTATGCACTTTTCTGGTGAGAAATCAGAAAATTAATTTGGAGAAACCTTATGGCCCAAGATATGGGATCGGTCAAACGACACGAGCTAGAAGCACTTGTGACACGCATCGAGTGGCTCGAAGAAGAACGCCGCAAAAATACCGCCACAGGCTCGTCGTTGAACCAAATAGTTGAGACTCAGGCAAAACAGATTGCAGACCAAAAAAACAGGATTGCAGATCTTGAAAACAGGCTTATTGATTTAGCTGGCACCACTAAACGCATCGAGCATTTAGATCAGTCGGCTCAGGGATTTCAGACTGACATCAAAACGATGTTGGGTGATGTGGAACAGCGTTCAAAAGTTTCTGTTGATGAAGCCAACCGCTTGCGCCGGGTGGAAAATGAGGTTTTAACTCGTGAAATCCACGCCTTGCGCGGGGAAATTAAGGAGTTCAACAAGGTTCATACGGAAATGGAGCTGCGACAAGCAGAAGACGCCCGTCTGTCTAATTTGTTGGGGTCGTTGCAAGGCCGTTTTACAAATGTTGAGAACCGTTTGGAATCGAACGAACAAAAATTATCGTTTGTGGGTGAGAGTGAACAGCAGCGACAAAAAATCCTCTCGGCCGTTGATCTGTCAGTCAACGAATTTAAGCGCCGTATCGAAAACTTATCCGGCCGGATTGAGCTATTTGGCAACACCGTAACCAAATCAGAAACCGCCATTCGCGATCTAAACGAAACCCAAGCCGGGATCGGCCGCCGCCAGAAAGAATGGGTAGACCAGATGCAGTTGGGCGAGTATGAGCGGAATCAGCGTATCGAAAACATGCAGCAAACCATCACCGAATTTGAATCGAGGATGGGGCTATTCAACACCGAATGGGCCAAATTTACAGAGCAGTATCGCACCGCCCAAAACACCGTTTCGACCCTCGACAAGTGGCAGGCGGACATGGACATCCACATCCGCGAAGCGACTGAGGCCACTCGAATCGAATCGAATCGACTGCAAACCCGTTGGGACAACTTTATCAACGAAATGGAAAACCGCTGGCGCACGTTCACGGTTGACCTAGAACAATCGACCAACACCAGCGACAGACGTATGCGCGCGGTTGAAACGACCTTAACCGAAATCCAGACCTTTATAAAAGAGCTTGATCGGGAAAAAGAGGCGATTTGGCGCGTCCAAACGGCTCAGCTTGACGCGATCAAACAGCTCCCCCGCCTGTGGCTTACCGAAGTTGAAAAAGCCCGTGCCATGGATCCTGAAAGGCGTCGTGAGCCATCGCTCGTGCCAGTAGACGAAGATATTTATTAAGCAGGTGGCAAGTTGCAGGTTGCAGGTGGCAAACGCCGGGGTTAAGAATTGCCTTGGTGTAGGAAACTCAAACCCGCCTCTCGCCCCTCGCCCCCCGCACCATGTTTGTAATTGGCACAGCCGGTCATGTTGACC
>JAHDEN010000304.1:3559-4571 GCA_020628815.1 Chloroflexota bacterium
CACGGAAAATCTACCCTCGTTGAAGCGCTTACCGGCATCGACCCTGATCGCCTTACCGAAGAAAAAAATCGGGAGATGACGATTGACTTAGGGTTTGCTTGGCTCAATCTGCCCGATATTGAAGCGGAAGTGGGCGTCGTGGACGTACCGGGGCACCGAGACTTTATTGAAAACATGTTGGCCGGAGTTGGGGGGATGGATCTCGCCATGCTGGTCATTGCGGCCGACGAAGGGGTAATGCCCCAAACGGTTGAACATCTAGCGATTTTAGACCTACTCACCATCCGTAGCGGCCTTGTGGTCCTCACCAAAACAGATTTAATCGACGATGAAGATTGGCTCGAGCTTGTCCAGCTGGAAGTGGCTGAAGCCTTAGAAGGGACGGTCATGGACGGGGTTCCCATCTTGCCGGTATCAGCCAAAAGCGGCGCGGGGCTAGATGAGTTACGCCGCACGCTGTCCGATCATCTTTTGCGGGTCGGCAAACGGCAGGACAACGGCCGGGCCCGCCTGCCGATTGACCGGGTATTTTCGCTCAGCGGCTTTGGCACAGTGGTAACCGGCACATTGCTCGACGGCCGGTTGCAAGCAGGTGACGCGGTTGAAGTGCAACCAACCGGTCTAAAAGGGCGCATTCGGGGGTTACAGAGCCATCGAACCAAACGAGATGCGGTAGAGCCGGGGAGCCGAGTAGCGGTCAACATAACCGGCATCGACCGAGATCAGCTGGTGCGCGGCCATGTGCTCACGGCCGAGGGCGTGCTGCGCAGCACCATTTTGTTTGATGGGTTGTATCGACAGCTACCAGACGCCGATGCCCCACTTAAACACAATCAGGAAATCAAACTCTTTGTGGGAGCTTCAGAGGTTTTGGCCCGGGCGCGTGTGCTGGGGAAAGATGAAATCCCGGCCGGTGAAAGTGGCTGGGTTCAGTTTGCCACCCGTGAGCCTGTCGCTGTGATGCGGGGGGATCGCTTTATTATCCGTCGGCCGTCACCCGCCGCCACAATCG
>JAHDEN010000305.1 GCA_020628815.1 Chloroflexota bacterium
CTCGGTATGAAGCACTGGCTAAGAAAATGTTCGAGACATTCCCGAACCTAAAATATCAAGCGATTACGCTCCGGGAAAGCATCAGCGCCAGCCATAACCGCTGGTCAGCCTGCCTCTACAATGGCAAAGAGTTTTTCCTGAGCCAGCGATATGACATTACCGACATTGTTGATCGTGTAGGTGGCGGCGACTCGTTTGGTAGCGGGCTGATTTACGGCCTGCACACCGGGATGGGGGATGAAGAAGCTCTCCGTTTTGCGGTTGCGGCATCTTGCCTCAAGCACAGCATCTTGGGTGATGCGAACCTATCGACGCTGGATGAAGTCAAGCGTTTGGCCGGTGGCGACGCGTCCGGCCGAGTGCAACGGTAGAAATCCTGTAGGGGATAGGCGTCCGCATGTTTCACCTCGATCATGGAAAACGTAACTGCGGATGTCTCTCCCCGGTTGGAATCTTGTTTCTTTAATTTGCATTCTAATCGTTTTAACACTTGGCATTAGGAGAGATGAATTATTTCAGCTCGGAACTTTAAAGGGCAACTTATGAATCAAGATGAGTTTAGTAAAATTGAAACTGCAAAGTTATTGAAGTCTCTTAAATCTAGTTCAATCGACGAAGCCACGTTTTTAGACATCAAGAGTTTAATCATCGGCGACGGAGAAGATGGCCCCATAGATAGGGCCATTTTAGGACTTTCGCAGGAAGACGAATTTAATTTCCTTTGCAAACTCATGGGGACTACAACACATTTAGTCCCTTTAGTTCAAACTCCTTTTATCAAGGGTGAATATATTGTGCCGGATTTTTTGGCAAGATTTCAGCCAGGATGCTCTATAAGCGGTGGATATTCTAAATCTGAGTCACGAGGTTATGAATGTTTGATTGAGGTTAAATCAACAGAAAAAGACAGAGTTAAGGTTTCTGGATCTAGACTAAAAAAACTTCGACATTTCGCACACCAATTTAATTTCCCATTGTTATTTGCTGTCCGGTTTATGCAATTTGAGCATAATGCCATTTGGGTGATTAAGGAGGACGAAAATCCAAGTAGTTCCTCAATCACCATAAAATTTGATCATTGGCTCAATCAAATTCGTCATGTTTTATGGGATGAATACTGGTACATGCTTCCTCAAGACATACGCTTTCGAAGCATATGTGATAAATCACCAACAGCAGAAGCTGGAAAAACAACAAAATATGGAGTTCAAACTAGCCTGATTATAGAGCGTGATGATCGACATTCAGTTTTGTATGGCTCTCAAGCAATGTATTTGTCTGCTTTTTTTGAAGCATTCGCATTAAAAGAAGCGGAGGTCAAAGAAATTGACGAAACAAAAACAGAGATTCTTCTGCACCCCACTTTGCACATTTGCTCAATGGTAGACATGCTTTTTCGGTTAAGCAATCTGCCAATTGACTCTGAAGGCAACACATTGCATGACGCTTCAAGGGCCGTTTCGCATACTGAAGACACGTGGTTTAGCAGAGAGTTAATTGAAAAATTCGCAAAAGAATTACATGAAAACGGTTTTTTGGACTTTATAGGCTTTACAGACAAAGAAACCCATATAGATCAATGGAGGAGATTTGGGGGGCAGGTTAATTAAGATATTTTTTGAGATTAAATTCAAAAAAATTTGGTTTTACCAAACAAAACAACTCATTACTTCATACTATATTAAATAAAACTTTATGCTTCCTCTCACTTATATTCAAACGGCCGAAGAACTGCTCGAAACCGCACTCAAACGGGTGCAACACAATAGCCAGATTTTTGGCAATCAATTTCCCAACTACAGTGATACCGCTGAATACAACCTGAATGAAAACAACAACTGGGTGGCTGGATTCTGGACCGGTATGTTGTGGCTGTCGTACGCTCAAACCAAAGACGCGGGAGTGCGTGATTGCGCCATTAATTTGTTACCCAGCTTTGAACGCCGCTTGGACGAGAATATCCACATCAATCACGATATGGGATTTTTGTTTATGCTGAGCGCCCGAGCGCAACTGGCGCTGGCCGATGACGCAGAGGCGGCCGATTTGACGATGCGCGCGGCCGATGTTTTGCTGGGCCGCTTCCGGCCGAAGGGTAACTATATCCAAGCATGGGGGCCGGTGGGGGAAGACCGACGGGGTGGGCAGATGATCATGGACACGATGATGAATTTGCCGCTTTTGTTCTGGGCCAGTCAGCACACGGGCGATCTCAGCTACGCTGAAATTGCCTTAACACATGCAAAAACAATGGCTAAGTACAACATTCGGCCGGATGGGAGCACCTATCACACCTACTTTTTTGACCAAGAAACCGGTAATCCATTGCGTGGCGAAACCCATCAAGGTGCGGCCGATGAGTCGATGTGGGCGCGCGGACAAGCTTGGGGTATTTGCGGGTACGCGATGGCGGCCCAATGGGCGGCTAAATCTGACGATGTCGCTTTGGCCGATCAGCGTCAATCGTTTATAGATACGGCGCGACAACTGGCGCAAAAATTTATGGCAGAACTGCCTGATGATGGGGTGCCGCCGTGGGATTTTTGGCTACCGGATGGCTGGCCCAACCATCGTGACAGCTCGGCCGGGTCAATCGCCCTTGTGGGGATGTTGCGCCTGATCGAAGTTGATCCTGACAACGCGGCCGAATATAAAGCTTACGCCCAACGGCTTTTTGATGGATTGGCTGAGCACTGTTGGGACACCCGGCCGGACGCGCAGGGCTTGCTCCTGCATGGGGCCAGTCATGTTCCCAAACGGTTATGGATGGACAGCTATCTCATCTACGGTGATTTTTTCATGCTTGAAGCACTCTTGATGCTGACTGGCAATCATGTTGATTTGTGGGTAACCGGCTGATACGAATGGCGTGGGCCGGTGAATTAGTAAGGTGCCGATTTCCACACTCTTCACAGTGTATCTATATCAAATCTAAACATCCTTCTTAATATATCTTTAAACATCTTCTGGATAATCGTAATAACTACTCCCCGAACTATACAAAAACCAATTTTAGAAGGACGAAGAATGAAATTACGATATTACCTGTTTTTAGCACTCATTTTCTGCGTCGCCTGTGGCGGAACGCAAGATCTTGAACCTGCGGACCCGGCATCGCCAGAAGATGGAGCGGTTGAAGTGGATAGTGGTGAGGAAACTCACGACGATGATCACCACGACGATGTAGACGACCATCACGATGATGAGGATCATGAAGATGAAGATCACAGCCATGATGGTGAGGTCAATTTAGACTACTTTTTTGATGGGGCGCTAGTTGGAGATCCTGTCACTGTTGAGTGTACATTGTCAGATGGCACACAAACAATGTGCTACGAGATTACCGTTGCGGGTGCTCCGGTCAATCATGAGATCGGCCCTTTCTGCCCGGAAACAACTGAATCTACGGCCGAAGCCGGGGGCATTTGGTTTGATGGAAACGCCGTTTACGACGTGGATGGAGAATTTATTCTTGGTCTAGCTGAGTTGTACAACGACGACAATTGGAAGCTCTATAACGATGACGGAACGGTTAAAATTACCGATACGGAAGAGGCATTTGATGCAGCGGCACGGCCGGACGTTGATCCTGAATACCAGAATCACTGCGTTGAAGGGCAAATGGAATGGCTCGATAACGGTGAGCCGGTACAAACTACCGCGCTTATTCCTATCATGCCGATTCCGGCCGATGGCACCTCTGCCGGTGGCAATTGGGGCGTAACCCTTAACGGCGTTGTGATCGCAGCGGCGGCCCCGGTCGATGCGATTTTAGGCGCATACACAATCGCCGCGTTTGATGATTGTGGTGGCCATATCAACCCGGTTGATGGGTACCATTTACATGGCGCACGAGGCTGTTCAGAAATCGAAGAAGCCTTAGACGGTGAAGCTTCGATCTTTGCCTATGCAATGGACGGATATCCGATCTACAGTGCGCTTTCAGATGAGGAGTTGGCGACGGCCAACTTAGACGAGTGCAACGGCCATGAATCTGAAGAGCTTGGCTACCATTATCATGCCAACGCGGCCGAAGAGAATAGCGTTATCAGCTGTTTTAAAGGCTTAACTGTTGGTGGCGGCGATGATCGTGGCCCAGGTGGTCGAGGTGGCGACGGTGAGCGAGGCCAAGGTCAAGGTGGCCGGCCGGACTTTGCGGCCGCAGCTGACGCACTGGGTGTGACCGAGCAAGAGTTGCTCGATGCATTGGGCGGTCCTCCTCCTGATTTTGCGGCCGCGGCCGAAGCGCTCGGTGTAACCGTAGAAGCTGTTGAAGCCGCTCTTAACGGAGCGACCGATACGGCGGCCGGAGAAACTCCTGTCCAAAATGCAGGTGATATTCAGCCCTCAGATTATCTTGGCTCGTACGAATATATCAACGAAGAGTTTGGAACGATGGTAACTGTCATCGTTGATGAGGCGGCCGGAACCCGTACGATCACATCGAACGCCCTGCCTAATCATGAAACGGGTGAGTTCCCAAACCCTGGTAATCCAAATACGATTAGCGTGCAGGATGGCTTTTGGCAGTATCCGCTTGAGCCAA
>JAHDEN010000073.1 GCA_020628815.1 Chloroflexota bacterium
CGTTAAGTAGAGCAACTTTTGGTGAATCTTGAGCAGCGATTAGTGGCTCAAGGGTCAGACCCATCGTTTCACCAACTTTTACGTTGTCGAAGGATACATAGATGTCAGCACCAGGGCCTTCAACGGTCAAACGATCGTAGTCGATGACTTTAACACCGGCCGAACGCGCGTTTTCGATGATAGCTGCACCAGAACCAGAGTCTAGGTTAACCATCAAAATAACAGCTGCACCAGCGGTGATCGCTTGTTCAGCTTGTGTTTGTTGTGTAGCCGCATCACCTTCAGCGTTAACGATGTTGTACTCAACACCGGCCGCTTCAAATGCTTCTTCGAAGAAACGACGGTCGTCAGTTTCCCAACGTGCTGATGAAGCAGAGTCTGGCAACAGAACCCAGATTGAGCCATCGATATCGCTACCGTCAGCCATCTCTTCAGTTACTGCCATGCCGCCTTGATCTTCAGGGCAGAATTGTTGGAAGTCACCTACACAGATTTCTTCCCAAGTACGGAAACCGTCAGCAATAACTGTTTCAGCGATATTGTCTTTGGTTACACCGATTGGCTCCAAAGCGACAAATGGAATGTCGTTGGTGCCGTTGCTTAGCGTTAAACCACCGGTCAAGCTGTCTAGGCTATCACCGTTTAATAGGGCGATGGCTACGTCAGCGGCCGCTTGAGCTTCAGCTTTGATCGGTTTGTAAACAGACATTGACTGGTTACCAGCCAAAACTTGTTGCATACCACCAACAGTTGCATCTTGACCAGAAACTGGCACGCTGGTTGGATCAATCCCTGCATTTTGCAAAGCTTGGATAACTGCGCCTGCCAAACCATCGTTAGCAGCGAATACTGCGCTGATGTTGTTGTCAGCTGCGGTTAGCATCTGCTCGAAAACAACTAGAGCTTCTTGGTTGTCCCAACCAGGAACCCATTGGTCATCAACCCAGTTCCAATCTCCACTGTCGAAGTATGGTTGAGCTGTTGCCAAATACCCTTCACGGAAGAGGGTAGCGTTGTTGTCGGTTGGTCCACCATTTAGTAGAGCAACTTGTGGATTGTCTTGTGCATTGATCAATGGCTCAAGTACCGCACCCATGGTGGCGCCAACTTGTACATTGTCGAATGAAACATAAGCATCCGCACCAGGACCTTCAACGGTCAAGCGGTCATAGTCAACCACTTTAACACCGGCCGCATGTGCATTTTCGATGATGGCAGCTGCTGAACCAGAGTCCAAGTTAACCATCAAAATAACACCAGCTCCGGCTGTGATAGCCTGTTCAGCTTGTGTTTGTTGTGTCGAAGCATCACCTTCTGCGTTTACGATGTTGTATTCAACACCGGCCGCATCAAATGCTTCTTCAAAGAAACGACGGTCGTCAGTTTCCCAACGTGCTGATGAAGCCGAGTCTGGTAACAAGACCCAGATTGATCCGGCATCTTCGTCAACCATTACTTCTTCTACAGCTTCTTCAACTTGGTCAACTGCTTCTTCGACAGCTTCCCCAGCATCTTGAACTGCTTCTTCAACAACTTCCGCTGGGTCAGACCCACAAGCGGCAAGTAAGGCAATTAATCCCATTGCCATGATCATCATGATCATTTTCAAGTTCTTCTTCATCTTTACGATTCTCCTGTCTTAATTCAGTGAAATAGAAGAGGTTGTGCAATTGATCTGTTTGGCACGTTTGTGCCCAAATCAAATTGCGGGACAAAATATTCGCTTTTGCTCCAAGTTGGGCAAATTTGCTTATTTATTAGTCTACCTTTTGTACATATTGCATGGGAAGAGAGTAATCTTTTAGGAGGCGTAGGGGATAGTCCTGCTCTGATAGGGGGAAATCCCCTGCTGGGCAAAGGCTGGACAAGGGAAATAGTTTTTATTACCTAAAATGTTGACCAAACCAGTAAACATCAGTATCTTTTTTATATGCACCCATCTCCAACCAAACAACGAATCATGCTAGCCGATGACCACGAAGTGGTTCGTTCGGGCATAGGCAATGCTCTGCGTGACATGCCTAATCTTGAAATTGTGGCCGAAGTTGATAATGGTGCTTCATTGAAGCAGCAGCTGGCTATTTTTCGGCCGGACGGCTTGCTGATTGATGTCGCTATGCCCAATTTCAACCCGATCTCAGACATTCGTGAGATTCGGGCTACACATCCAGATATGCGCATATTGGTGGTCAGTGCACATGATGACGATGTTTATGTTCAGGGGCTTTTGGGCGCGGGGGTAAATGGGTACCACATGAAAGATCAGCCGCTGAGTGATTTAAGGCTGGCGGTTGAACGTGTGATGTCTGGGCAGCGTTGGGTAACCGGCCGCTTATTAGACAAACTTGTGATGTCTTCGGCCGATGGTAAACCTGACTTCGAGCTAACCCAAAGACAAAAAGAGATTCTGCATCAGTTAAGAGAAGGGAGTGACAACCAGACCATTGCCCGGAAAAGCGGGTTAAGCGTAAAAACGGTTGAAAATCATTTAACCCGTATTTACAGACAATTGGGGGTGCAAAGTCGGCTGGAGGCAGCGAATTTTGTGATGAACAACCCTGCGGTTTTAAATGGATTGGAGCTGCCCAACAAGCCGGCCGAACAAAAGGTGAGCCCGGTTCAGAATACGAAGGCCATTGATGTCTCCGGCTCTGTTTTAGTTGTGGATGATAACCATCGTTACCGAAAATCTCTGTGCGATATGCTGTCATCCTTTTTAGACCAGCGTTATATTTTTAACGGCTCTAGTATCGCCGAGGCGGTTGAGTTGGCCCGACACAACCGGCCGCAATTGGCCCTAATCGATGTTGTTTTGGGGAACGAGAACGGCATCGATTGCACCAAAGCGCTCATGCAATTGCCGCATCCCCCCCGGATCGTACTGATCACCGCTTACCCAGATCAGGAATTTCGGCGCACCGGCCGGAATGCTGGGGCCGCTGCGTTGCTGGATAAGAAGGATCTGAGCATAGACATCTTGCGCCAAATCGTAGCTGATCTGTAGTCTAAATCTATTTGCAATCCAGTTCTGAGTGCCTACTCACCCAGCTTTATACAGTACTAATTCACTCTATCTAGCCTGCATCCCCTTTTGTAAACTGTTTTACACCTATGTAAAAAATTTAAACCCTTATGGGGAGGTAGATAGTGAAACGTTCATCTATTCTTTTATTTCTATGCATCATCATGGCTGCCGTGTCAGCTTGTGCCCTTGGTGAATCACCAAGTTCCGAAGATATTCCAACACCTGTAAGCACGCTGCGCGCTCAACCAACGGGTGAATCGGTTAAAGTGGGGGTGCTTGCGATTCGCAGTGCCGTAGCCGCGAATGCTCAATATGGTGGGATTATCGCCTACCTTGAAGAGCAAATCGGGCAGCCTGTCGTTTTGGTCCCCCTTACTCAAGAAGAACAGTTCTCAAAGATGGAAAGTGGTGAATTAGATTTCACTTTCAATAATCCACTGGCAGGCACCCAAGTTCATCGTACGTTTGATACTGAGATTTTAGCGACCTTGTCGCGTAAAAATACCGGCCCTGAATTTAGCGGACTGATCATCGTTAATCAGAACAGCGATATTATGACGGCCGAAGATTTGCGCGGTGCAAATGGAACCTGTGTGAATCAGCAAACCGCTGCGGCCGGGTGTATTTTCCAAGTTCACCATTTACAGCAGGTCGGTGTTGATCCATTCGAGGACTTTGCCAGCTTTACAGAAACTCCGTCGCAGGACAACATTGTTCTAGGCGTGTTAAACGGCACCTTTGATGTCGGCTTTATCCGAACTGGTCAGCTCGAGCGTATGCTGCAAGAAGGCACAATTTTTACGTTGGAAGATTTCCGAATCATCGATGAGGCTGATGATGGATTCTTTTATCCACACACAACGCTTCTGTATCCAGAATGGCCCTTTGCTGCTCACCCAGATACAGATCGTGATCTGGTTGAACAGGTGCGTGAAGCACTGCTTGCAATGCCGGCCGATCATCCCGCTTTAACGGAAATCAAAGCGGATGGGTTTGTGGAGCCGCTTAGCTATGCGTCACTGCACGATTTAATCGAGTCATTGCAGCTTAAAAGCTGGGATACCAACGCTTCTGCTCAAGGTCAATAAACCCAAAGCCCAACCGAGCACAGAATGGCTATTTTAAGCAAACTTCGACAAAACAAGATCGCCTTACGCTACTTACTTATTGTGGGTAGCGTTTTGGTGATTGGTCAGCTTGCTTTTGCGATATTTGTTCTGTACTCAAACTTTCAGCAGCAACGGGACGACTTGCATCAAAAAGCGGTAAGCCAAGCTAAGTTTCTGAGCTCGGTCATTCCAGATGACGTTTTGGCAAACAGCTTTTACCCGATGGAAACGTTGATGCGCCAAACGGCCGAAGAGGCTGATTTTATCTACAGCATCGTTGTGCATTTAGACGGCCGGGTCCTGACTAATTTTATCAATAACGAAGATCCGTATGTTAAGCAGGCGATGGAAGAGGTTGAAATCCCCAGAGTGATTAACGTGGTTGATCACTTGGCCCAAAAGCCGAATATCATCGAGGTGTCGAGTCCCGTAATTTCAGAGGGATTGTTGCTGGGTGAGGTTCGTTTGGGTTATACGGCCGAGAATGTTATCGGCCGCCTTCGAAGCTCGATTATTACGATTTTGGCGTTCTCTGCCATGACCGGGACCTTTTTGGTTTTGCTGACCATGCAGCAGTTTAGGGTTCAAATCCACCGGCCGATCAATCAGTTAAATAATGCGGCTAAAGCTTTTGCGCAAGGGGATTTAGAGGCGCGATCACCGGTTGGTGGTGAAAACGAGATCAATCAGCTCCAGCAAACATTCAATAATATGGCTGGCAGGTTACAGGACAATCTTCTTGAAATGGAGAAGCTATCTAACGTGGCGAGTCGAACCAATAACATGGTCGTGATCTGTGATCCCAGCGGCCACGTTGAATGGGTGAACGATGCCTTCATTCGGGTAACTGGTTACACCCTAGAAGAAGTTGTTGGAAAGAAGCCTGGACATATTTTGCAGGGGCCAAATTCAGACCCTGTCGCAATCGATTATATGCGGCGCAACGTGAGCAGTGGAAAGGGGTTTACCTGCGAAATTATTAACTACTCAAAATCTGGAGAGTCATATTGGGTATCGGTCGAGGCTCAGCCGGTTTATGATGATCAAAACCAGCTCATCAACTATATAGCCATCGAGACTGACATCACGGAAAAGAAAAAGGCATCGGAGCAATTAAAATCTTATGCAGAAGAGCTCACTCAATCTAATATTGAACTGTATCTGCAAGAAAGCCGACTCAGATCACTGCTAAAGATCGCCACAAGCCATAACATCGAGTCAGGGAACGAATTAAAGATCGCTGTGGAGCAAGGCGCCGCTACTTTAGACATGCCGATCGGTATTCTGTCGAAAGTTGAGGAATCGGTTATTGAAATTGTGGAAATTCACGAACCCGGCCGCGGCTTAGCCTCAGGTCTGACCTGTGCATTAGAGAGCAGCCTGTGCCAGAGCGTTATCGAGTCAAACAATGTTGTGAGCTCAGTTAACTTTGAAGACTTTTTGGGTGACATGCCGAATTGGATGGCATCTTTTGAACCACGGGCATATATCGGCACTCCGGTTTACGTAGATGGAAAAATTTTCGGCACGCTGAGCTTTTTAACCGATGATAAGAGAGCTGAGTTTAGTGATAGCGAAACAGATTTTGTTAACTTGTTGGCACAATGGATCGGCGCCACCCTAGATCGCCAACTTTCCCGAAACTCGTTGGTAAGTTATGCCAAAGATTTGGAGAGAAGTAATAAGGAATTAGCAGATTTTGCTCATATTGCCTCACATGATCTTCAGGAGCCCTTGAGAAAAATTCAAACGTTTGGCAGTCGTCTTGAATCGAAATACGCGAGCTCGCTTGAAGGGCGAGGGGTAGATTATTTGCAGCGGATGCAAAACGCTGCAAATCGGATGCAAATTCTTGTTCAGGAGCTTTTGTCATATTCGTCTGTAACAACCCGAGCAAAGCCGTTTGAAGAAACAAACCTGCAACAAATTTTGGATGAAGTATTGCTTGATCTTGAGGTGAGGGTTGAACAGGTGGATGCATTGATTGATATCCGGCCGTTAGCAACGATCGATGCCGACGCAATTCAAGTTCGTCAACTGTTCCAAAACTTTATTGGCAATGCGCTTAAGTTCACCGTTCCAGACCGCAGACCTCATATCATCATCGAAGGAACCCATTTTGTTTCTGAAAATAATGAAGAAATGTATGAGATTCGAATAGCAGACAATGGGATCGGGTTTGATGAAAAGTTTGAAAAGAAAATATTTGGAATCTTTCAGCAGCTGCATGCACAAGATGGATATGAGGGGACTGGGGTTGGTCTAGCCATCTGTAAAAAAATTATCGACCGCCATTCTGGTCAAATTATTGTTCAAAGTAAACCGAATGTAGGCACAACATTTATGATTCAGTTGCCTGTCATTCAAGAGAAACCGGACCGAATTATTGGAGAATCACATGAAAACATCAGCGATGCAAAAATTAGTACTTTGGGTTGAGGACGACCCGGAGGATCAACTTCTGATCCAAGAAGCGATTGAAGACGCACAAGTAGAAAACGAATTTTTTTTCGTCAATGACGGGGTAGAAGCTATTGAATATTTAACCCGTACTGGAGATTTTGCCCATTTGGCAGGTACGCCTCTGCCCAAACTGGTGATGCTGGATTTAAATATGCCGCGAAAAAATGGGTTAGAGACTGCGCAAGAGATTAAGGACAATCTGGATTTTGCGAATATCCCGGTCATTGTTTTTACCACGTCTCAGTCAGATTCAGACATGATGGCGTCTTATGACCTTGGGATAAATTCGTTTATGACAAAGCCCACATCCTTTGATGGATTGATTGAGGTTTTGCGCTATATCGAAACGGCTCAATTTTTCTTTATGTAGAAATGCGCATAGTCAAATTGATGAGACGGTCATATGTAACCCATGTTTCGGCCGAAGCGTGACCTGTGGATTGAGGGGGGGGGAATTTGGGGTGGTAGGCGTTAGTTTATAGCGGCTCAATGTTTTAACTAAAACAAGGCTGGCTTCAAGTTTTGCAAACGGCCGACCAATGCATAAATGCGGCCCCCCGCCAAAGGGGATATATGAAAACTTTGGATAATTCGCGTAGTCAATCAAGTGCCTTTCTGGTCGATAAAGTTTAGGGTCCTTCCAGAAAGAAGGATGATTATGAATAGAGTAGGGGCAAATGACGACGATCGATCCGGCCGGTATTACATATTCGCCAAACTGATCTTCTGCCTGTGATCGGCGGGTAATCAGCCACGATGGGGGATAAAGGCGAAACACTTCATCGATGGCCGCTGACGTGTAACGCAGAACTGAAACCCCTTCTAAAGTTGAGCCACCCTCCCATGTCCCGATTTCCTCTCGTATCTTAGCCTCAACATCTGGATGCCTGCTTAGCACGTCCCACATCCAACTCATCCCGCTGGCAACCGTCTCGTAACCGGCGATGATCATCGTGATTATTTCATTCCGAATTGATTCTTCAGCGAGCGGCTGATTGTTTGCATCGCGGCCGTCTAAAAATAAATCCAGCAGATCATTTTTCTGCACTCCCGACCTGCGCCTATCTTGAATCAGTTGATAAATGATCTTGTCAACTTTGCGCAACGTTCGGTTAAACCGCACATTTTTCGGCGTTGGAACCCACGTTGGTAGCGCTAATAAATTTTGAGACCGATAGACAACGTATTGCATCATCCCCAAAATCTCTTGTGAAAGGTCGGCCGAATCTTCTGAAAAATCAAGGCTGAACAGAGCTGAGCCAACAATTTCAAGCCCAAGTCTCAACATCTCAGCATCCATATCTAGTTGAATGTTTGTTTGAGCAGATAGCTGTTGGTCCCAACGGCCATGCATTCGATCAATTGCCGTGGCCATGGCTTGCGCCATCCCATCTAACTTGGTTTTGTGAAAGCCAGGCTGCGCCAAACGGCGATGCTGCTGCCAATAGTCACCATGGGTTGTAAGCAGCCCTTTGCCTGTTACCCGAGCAAAATTTTTGAACTGAAACGTATCTCTCCCATAGTTTTTCCAGTTATCTAAAAACACCCTTTGGATATAATCGGGATGATTTAAAAAGTAAATGTCCCAAAATCCAACTTCAAGCTTGCAGATATCTCCCATTTCAGCCGCAGTCTTCATTACAAACTTCAGGGTGTCTGTCTGCAGCTCCCGCGCTTCAGTTAAAGTGATTTTTTTTGATGGTATTTTTGTGGCCAAGGTGTATATACCTATCCCATACTCATAAAATTTTCCGTGTTGGTCCTACTGGCTCTTAGCCACCCACATACGCTCAACCCAACTTTAAGACCGCTTACGCCTTCTCCGCTTTTGTCGGCTATCGCTGCGAGGAACGCTTAGCTCGGTTGATAATTTTTCTTCAACCTGCTCGGCCGTCTCGTTGATTTTTTTGACGATTCGGGTCGCCTTATTTATCCAGCTTGTTTTTAGCTTGTTGTCTGTTACTTCGCGCATATTTGCTTTGATGTTTATGAGCGATGTTTTGCTGACCCCTTGTGCTAAAAAGATGGCGGCCGCTGCATCGGCCCGAGCATGTTCAAGACCGATATCGATCAGACGCTCGCAAACTTCTACAAGTTGACCACTTAGCTGAATCACACCTAGCGGGACTTGAGCTGCACCAACCAACGCATCCTCAATCGCCTGAGTAGTCGCCTTCTCATTTTTATCGTTTTGATGGGATAAAACCGTGATGACCCGCTTGTAGACATGGGCATCGTCGTTGACCGCCTGCTCAAAATCGGCCTGAATTTGTTGAGCTTTTTTCAGTATTTCATCTAATTCAGGATGGTGCTCTTCGTATTTGCGTCGGCCGAGGCTAAGCCCCGCCACCATTTGGGCTAATGCGGCCGCCAGCATACCGGTCATTCCGGCCGCTCCACCACCACCGGGGGTCGGTGCGGCCGCGGCTAATTGCGTTATAAATTGACTATCAAGATCAAAAGATTCGTTCATAACTTCCCCAACTGGGTGATTGGGCGCACTGTTTTTTGATGTAAATTCAAATGCGTCCTCAAAAATTTTACGGGATTTTAAACCTATCCCGATCATTTTGCATTATTCGCTGATTCTTTGTGTATTTGGTGAATAGCTGAACCAAACACCGGGGAAGAAAACAGTTTGATTAATCGGGTTATTGCTTGGATTGCATTCGTACACGCTTAGTCTGTCAACATATGCACCGTCTGCCGAAATGGATTGATCTGATCCAAGCGTAAACCTCAACTGTATCGGCGCCGAAATCTCGCTGATGTCAATTAAGTTTTCGGTCCACGGCTTGCTGCCGCACCAAGCGTTTTGCCCTGCCAGCGGATTGTCAAGATTGTCAGGAACCTGCGCATCGTACGGGTCAGTCGTTGATAGTTGCCCTAAGGGATTCCAATCCCCTCCGGCCGCATAATCTAATGTTAGACCATCGTAACAGGTCGTGGCATCCCCTTCTATATTGCGCCAAAGATCAAATCGGACCCAGCGCGCATCGGCCGCTTGAGATAAAAACATCTCTGGAGAAATCATGACCTTTTGTGCCGGAAATGCCAAAGTGGTTCCCTTTGCAGAAAAGTCACCTTCAGAAGCCTGATCTGTCGATTGCTCCCAACTTGCATCAGCATCTTCCAATGTCCAATCTGCAAGACCATCTTCAAAGCCGGTTTGATAGACAATGTTGGGCTCTTCGCCCGGCATGCACTGTCCGGCCGGTGGCGCGGTTATAAAGGATGACGTTGCCCACGGCCCTTTTCCGGCCGCATTTACCGGTCTCACTCGCCAGCTATATTCTGTCTGATTAGCCAAGGCTGCTGATAGCACAATGGAGGGGGTTAAAATGTCAGAAACCGACTGCAATGGAGTCGAGAAGTCATCCCCAATTGTGATTTGTAGTTCATAGCTGGTCGCAGTTTCAACCGCGCTCCACTCAAACTGAGGAGAGATCGGGATATACGTCCCGCCAGCTTCTGGAGAAATCAACTCGACCGCTTCTGTCAATGTAGCCACAACTGTAAAATCGATCGAGATCGTTGCCGTTTGTGATGGTGAAGACGCTGCAAGGGTCACACTGTTGGCCCCGATCTCAGCGTTTTCGATCGTCAAAGTAACAGTTGATGGGGTTGTTGAAGGTGCGATTGCGGATGGTGACACCGTTGAGACGCTGCCTGAACTTGATGGCCCTCCTACAAATGTGACCGTTTCCGTAAATCCGTCGGTGGCTCGAACCAGTGCGGACACACTGACATCATCTCCATCGACAAATTCATATGTTTCGGCCGTTGGCAACAAGAAGAATTGCTCCGCCTGACTGCAGTTGGGGAACTTAAACGATGCGATGCGAGTTCCCCAAGCTGAACCGGGGTTATATTGGCCCGTTGCCCAAAATGTACACCCATCGAAGGGGTCTAGAGTTAGAGTGCTGTAATCCCCATACCGGCTACTGCCATTGGCCGCCACACCCTGCCCAAGGATAGTTTCAGCCGTTAACAACTCACCCAAGGTCATATCGGCCGTGCGGCCGGTGTACCGTAACGATGGAAAAGTAGAGCTGCCAGAGACATTATAGAGCAAGGCGATGTTCTGCGACTGGTCCATACCGATTGACCCCATCCAACGATGTTGATCGTCTGGGGATAAAATACCCTGTTGGTGCAAGCCCCAGCCTCCACCGCTGTCGCGTAACTCCGCCCAATAAATCGCGTGCAAGTCGCTTCCGTTGGCATCTGTAACCATGTTCACCATCATTGTTTGATGGGTTCCAAAGTTAAGATAAGAGATTCGATTCATCAATACCTCTCGAACAGGATCTAACAACGTTGATGAGCCGTTTTGAGGCACGCAGCGGAATGATGAAAGGCCGCACACGTTTGAATCAAACTCCGGTATTGGGATATTTGCGAGTCTAGAAAAAGATGAGTTTGCAGGCGTTTCAAAGTCAGCAGACATCGTCCACACCTCGATAAAGTCAGAAGATGGGTTGTCACTGATATTGTGAGATTCATCATCCACATGGCGCAAATAGAGCGGGTCACTGCCAACTGGTGGCGGGGTTTGCCCGTCTAGGTCGGCCGGTGCAAACGCCTGAAATCCAAATCCCGACAACTTATCCGGGGCAAAGCGAATATATGTTGCAGGATCTCCGGCCAGCATGCTTTCACGATCAAAGGCGTAAATTGCAGGCTCAAAAGATGGAGAGCTTTCATTTGCGGTGCCGACATAAGCATTGTTCCATAACCCATATTTGGGGTAGTCAGGAAAAGACGGTGTCACAAAAATATAGGCGTACCAAGCCCCCATCGGGTCAGCCGTGACTGACACATAGTGACACAGCGTTCTTTTAGAGATTGTGGAATTAAATTCACTCATAAACCAACGATCTGCCAGTTGGTCATAGATTACAACGGGATCACCACCCCCATCAGCACAGTCTCCGGTTCCCAAAGTGTCTACGGCGGTTGGACCGCTTAACAACGTTCCCTCACGGTCATAAATTACAAAATCAGAGCCAGAAGGTGAGTTAATCATTTGAATATAATGATCCTTTCCAATGGCTCCGGCCGGATCAGGCGGATTAACCCCGTTAAACCCCATTCCTTCAATATTTAAGCTTGGCTCTAAAAAGTTGTTAGACACACCTCTGAAATCAGGTGTTTTAGCGGTCTCAGTTGGTCCAATTTCAATGACTTCGGTTGTAAAAAAGGGTGAGTCTGTGTCGTTTTTTAGGATTTGATGGCTAATGCGTGGATTGACTTCTCGTGCTAGGCTTAAGTTTCGATCGGCCGCAATGGTTGGTAATTCACGTACCGGCTTAGACAAAGTTGGTGTAACACGTTCACCTACGACTAGGCTTTGATCGTTCCCCTTCTTTTCCTTGTCTCTTATTAATGTGATTGGTTCCCCTTCTGGCCGTTCGGCCGACCGCTGAACCGATTCAGGGGCCTGACTGCTAGGCTTTGTTGCGAATAGCGCCACAAATATAAACGCTGGCAAGAGAAAAATTGCGGCGATAATAAAATTAACTTTTTTAGCCTTGATTGGTTTTGAACTCATAAGGTCTTATGGGGATCGTGTTAAAGCGATCGATAGATGGTTTGAAAATGCAGCTTGATTTTCTGGAAAAGAGCAGGTTGCATTTGTGCAAGTCGGTTTTGTTAAAACATTAGCCCTATCCAGAGATAGAAGCTATAAACGTACCTTATTATTAGCAAAACATGCAATAAACCTAAGAACAAAATTTAGGGACTATAGGTCTACATTTTAGCAAGCAAAGATACGAAACTATGAGCAAAGAACGATTAGAAAAGATTCGATCCAACTTTGAAAGTTGGAAAGTTGATGGGATTTTGATCACCAATCTGACCAATGTCCGTTGGGCTTCAGGGTTTACCGGATCATCCGGTATGCTCGCCATTACGGCCGACAACGCTTACCTTGGCACTGATTTTAGATATTGGGAGCAGGCCGCAAGCCAAGCGCCAGATTATGAATTGGTGAAAATGGGGCGGACGGCCGAGTTTGTCCATATTGATGGGCTGGTCAAAATGCTAGGTGTCGGCCGGGTTGGATTTGAGGCATCTGATATGACGGTTGCTGCTTTTGGAGACTTGCGTAAAAAGTGCAAAGACGATGAATCTTTGACCCTATTCCCATTAAACAGCCGAATTGAGCCGCTGCGCCACACAAAAACTGAATCTGAATTAGAAATGATTCGCAAAGCGGCCGTTATTACAGATGCAGCCATGGCGGCCGTCAACAATCTAGCAAAGCCCGGTATGACCGAACGCGCCCTAGCTTGGGAGCTAGAGAAACACATGCGTGAAAACGGGGCTGACGGGCTGGCGTTTGACATTATCGTCGCCGCTGGGCCTAACGGAGCTATGGCACATCATCACCCCAGTGACACACAATTAAAGGAAGGGGATACGATTATTGTTGATATGGGAGCGATGCTGGACGGGTACCATAGTGACTTGACCCGTACGTTTTTCTTAGGGAACACACCCGATGAAACCTTTAAAATCGTTTATGATCTAGTTCACACTGCTCAGAAGAATGCGCTAAACAACATGAAAGCTGGTATGAAAGGGCAAGAAATTGATGCTTTTGCTCGCGAGGTAATCGCTGATGCCGGTCATGGAGATAAGTTTGGCCATAGTTTGGGGCATGGCGTGGGATTAAATATTCACGAAGGTCCTTCCCTATCCTCGATATATGATCAAGATATCCCTTCTGGGTCAGTTGTAAGTGTTGAGCCTGGTGTGTACTTGCCCGGCTGGGGCGGTGTGCGAATTGAAGATCTAGTTGTTGTCACACCAAACGGCCCTGAGTTTTTAAGCAATTGTCCCAAAACCCCTATAATTCCGGTATAAATGGCCATTTCAAGAGAAGAAGGCATTAATTATTTTGGCACAACTGCTTAATAAGGTTCGTAATTCGTTAGAATTATACTGCCACTCAATATTAAATAAATTTAGAGTTTAAATATGTTAAAAGAATCAAAAAACAAAGCCGGAGTTGTTCGTGAACTATTTCGGTTTTTATGGAAACGAAAGATGTACTGGCTATTTCCGATGGTCGCTTTGCTCATCGTATTCGGATTGCTCCTCGTCTTTGCTGCAGGAAATTCTGCAGTTGCCCCCTTTATCTACACCTTGTTTTAGACAATCACCAACCGGCTCAGCTTTGCCTACTCTGAGCTGGTTTTACTCTCAACCCGCTTAAAATGGAAACCCTATCAACAATTGTGCTCATCATGTTAACCATGGTGGGTTACTCCTCTGGCATAACAATGGCGGCCAGAGGTAAAAACGTTCCCTCTGCCATTATTGACTTGCTAATTGTGCTCACTCTTTGGATTGTCGCTTTATGGACCCGGCCGCAGGTTTTGCCACTCATCGGTGGTTCACGGCTGGTGTTGCTCTTCGTTTGGCTTTTAATCGCCATGTTCATCGGCTTTGTCAAAACCAAAGTTGCTCATGCTGGCCAAATAGATCAAATGCCCGACACAGAACTGCCGGAGCATGCGCAGGTTAAAGAAACAGTTTCTGGAAATATTTTCCAACGTGCGTGGAGAGGCTGGAGCCTTTTTGCCGCAGAGATGGGTCACATTCAAGGTGGGCTATTTATGGGATTTTTCTACTTTATCGTTGTCACCTTATTTGGGATTGGCGCACGTATATTTACAGACCCGATGGCACTTAAAAGCACCCCCTCTTCTTCTGGGTGGGTTGATCGCCGGCCGCTTGACTACACAGTTGATCAGGCACGTGAACAGGGACAAACAGACTAAACAAAGCTATGTATATTTTAGGAATTTCTGCCTTTTATCATGATTCAGCTGCAGCACTGCTGGACAATGGACACTTGGTTGCTGCGGCCGATGAAGAGCGCTTTAGTCGTAAAAAGCATGACTCAGGTTTCCCCACCCAAGCGATTCAATTTTGCTTAGATACAGCCGGTATCAAAGCTCAAGATCTTGACTACGTCGTTTTTTATGAAAAACCGCTCGAAAAATTTGAACGCATTTTGCAAACCCAGCTATCTACCTTCCCAAAGTCATGGCGTGCATTTAGCTCAGCGATGATCAATTGGTTAACTGATAAGCTGTGGGTTAAAGCCCATATTCAAGGTGCGATTGATGTGCCCGCTGACAGGATATTATTCGCTGACCATCATGCATCACACGTCGCTAGCTCATTTTTTGCATCTCCATTTAAAGAGGCTGCATTTTTGACCGTAGACGGCGTTGGTGAATGGACTACCGCCTTGAAGGGTCATGCATTTGCAGATTGGGACGGAACCGGAAAGAATGAACTCAAAGTAACAGGTGAACATCGTTTCCCCCATTCCCTCGGTTTGTTATATTCGGCTTTTACAGCGTTTCTCGGTTTTCGGGTAAACAACGGCGAATACAAAGTGATGGGGATGTCTCCATACGGAGAGCCAAACTATGTAGATAAGATCGACAAGATTTTTAAAGTGTATGACGACGGTAGTTTTTACACCAACATGGATTACTTCAGCTATCACTATTCGGCCGATACGACTTATAACAGCAAGTTTACCGATCTGTTTGGCCCAGCTCGCCATCACACGGCCGACTTTTTCACCCACAACACCAATCCTGAATTAAGCCCCAACGATCCGCAGGTTAAAGAGAATCAGTACTACGCTGATATTGCCGCGAGTATCCAACGCGTCACTGAAGAAACTGTGATCAAGATGCTGCATGCGCTGCATAAAGAGACCGGATCGAAAAACTTGTGCATGGCGGGTGGTGTGGCATTAAACAGTAAAGCCAACGGGCGATTGTTGAGCGATACCCCGTTTGAAAACATCTTTATCCAACCAGCGGCCGGAGACAACGGCGGGGCGTTAGGCGCTGCTTTGTACGCATGGCACGTTATTCTTGGTAAACCACGTGAGTGGACTCAAGAGCACAATTACTGGGGTGCTGAGTACTCAAGCAGTCAAGTTTCAGCCGCCATTAAAGAGAGTGGATACAAGTACGAAGAAATCACTGATGAAACGAAGCTGACCGAACGTGTTGTGGCTGACTTCCTCGACAAAAAAGTGATTGGTTGGTTCCAAGGCCGTTTTGAATGGGGACCACGGGCGTTGGGCGCACGCAGTATCATGGCTGACCCTCGGCATGAGGACATGAAGGATATCGTGAACACGAAGATCAAGTTTCGTGAGCCATTCCGGCCGTTTGCACCCACGCTGCCACGCAAATACGCGGCCGACTGGTTCCAGCTCGATAGCCCAAACAACAATCTGATGAACCACATGTTGACCGTTTTGCCGTTCCAAGAAGAGCCGGGCAAGAAGGTTCCGGCCGTTAACCATATGGGAACCGGCCGTTTGCAAACGGTTGATCGTGAACATTGCCCCCGCTATCACGACCTGATGGAGACATTTGGTCAGGCGACCGGTGTGCCGATTCTAATCAACACCAGCTTTAACCTGCGTGGCGAGCCGATTGTCAACACACCGCAAAATGCGATTAGCACCTTCCGCAATAGTGGTATCGACACCTTGGTGTTAGAGAACTTTGTTGTAACGAAAGACTAATCGTTTTAAAAATAAAAAAAGCCCCGCTTGGTTCAGTATAAAATCAAGCGGGGCTTTTTTGTTGCTATTCCTTACTTCCACCGGTCGTGGACCCAGCCATTTGCATCGTAGTCACTCAGACATTGATCAACCAAGCCGGTGTAGCTGTTGATGTCTCCCCGAATCGTAGACCAGCGCAACGCATCTAGCCGCTGTTGATCTTTGTTCCCTGCATAATTACGCTCGTATAGGCCGTGTCGGCCTGCAAATTCTGAATACAGCGCATCCCACACCAAATTAAAGAACTTAACTCGATCCCGCCCTTCAACGTTTGTCCCTTGATAATAGGTGTTGATAATGTGATCTAGTTCAGGCGCGTGCATGTCACTCACTCCTGAAATCGTAAAGCTAGGCGCTCCGGCCAAAACCGTCTCAAACGTTTCGCGCACTTGGGTCCAAGCGTTTGTGGTGTAGATGCGGCAAGCCGCGGCCGTCTGTAGCCGTGGCACAACCGAGTTTCCAATCCCTGGCTCAGGATCATTCACCATCGCTGTAGTCATCGCCCAAATCGTTTCCCGCATCGCTACCATCTCACCGATGGCCGCCTGCACACCCCGAAAATTATTTGTGCCTGATGCTTGGGTCCCTTTGATCATAAGGCCGATGCAGAACTCAAGCTTTATCGCCAACCGTGTGGCAGATTGCAGGTTAAAGCGATTAAAGAAGCCGGATGAAGCATAGAATCCTTTCGTTTTTTCTACGTCTCGGAAAATCAGAACGTCTTCCCACGGCACAAAGCAGTTCTCGAATACAACCACCGCATCGTTTTCATCAAAGCGACTGGCTAGTGGGGCATCAAACGGGCTTTTGGCTCGCATTTCATAGGACGGCCTACTGATTAGCTTAAGTCCCGGCGAACTCATATCGGCTAAAAAGACCAAGGCCATGTCTTCATCCCGGCCGACTTCCATGCGGGCGGCCGTACCGCTGTTGACAGCAACAAACGTAGCATGAGTTAGTGCTGACCCTGTGGCAACCATTTTTGCACCGGTCACATAAATCCCTTTGTCATCAGATTTGTCTAGCGATACATAGATGTCTTTGACTTCGGCCCGCCCTTTGCCCCGATTCATCGGGGGATCAATTAGCACGTGGTTAATGTGTAGCCCTTGAGAGGCGAATTTTTTATACCAATTGAGCGCATTTTCACCATATGGCTCATAAAAACTGTGACCTTCTGCAAGCTGTGCCATAAAAGCCGCTTTGTAGTCTGGGGTACGACCCATCCAGCCATAGTTTAGCCGTTGCCAAATATTGATCGCTTTACGCGATTTAATTAGATCATCGGCCGAATATGACGGGGTGAAAAAACGATGAGTCCGATTACCAAACTTATCAACAGTCGTGAGATCATCTTTTAGCTCCGGATCATGCAGTGCATCGTACAAACGAGCCACACTGCGAGCTGCGTTGCGAAACGCAGGGTGCTCAACCACATTTTTGACACGTTCGCCATCAAACCAGATTTCTCGGCCGTCGTTCAGCGATTCCAGATAGCTGTCACCGGTCATTAAATTATTTGTTTCGGCGGTGCCTTCAGGGTTAATTACAATTTCATCCATTAATGTCATGATTAATCTCCGTTAGCTGTAACCTGTTCTCTTTTGGCCAGCTTTTGCATCAGCTTTAATAAAGTTTCTTTTTCAGATAGGGTCAACCCCGCTTCCTCGATCAGTTCAGCATCGGCCGCAAATGCCAACTCTTGAATCTGTTCCCGCAGCAGCTCACCTTCGGCCGTTAAGCGCACATGCTGCAACCGCCGATCTATAGTTGATCGCTCTCGCACAATCAGCCCCCGTTTTGTCAAGTCATCTAAAATCTTCACCAGCAGGGGAGGTTTCGTGCCAACCGCTTCTGCAATGCTCCGTTGAGAAACGGCTGGGTTTTTAGCAATGATTTCTAACGTTACAAACTCTTTGGTCGTTAAACCTATTTCTGCTAAATGCTCTATCGCAATATCTGTTGCCCGAATGAACACAAGAGATGACAGATGGCCCACAATGTTCGGAAGATAGCTGTAGTCGAGTGCTTGTTGAATCGTTTTTGCCATAGAAGGGTCTACGCTCTCATTTCGTTCAAAGTTGAATGATTGCTATTTGAATAATAGCGCAGGCGTAATATCGATGCAAGCAATAAAAAAGCCGGTCTGATTTCTTTTTGATCGGACCGGCTTGGAAATTTTAAAACGCTATGTGATGCTGCTACAGATTGTAATTTTCTTGCCTTGGCTTCCCAGCATTAATCTCTTCTTTGCGTAGGGCGATAAATGCGTCAAGCTCTTCGCGCACGGCCGGGTCCATAGGGGGCTGCTCGTAATCCTTCAACATTTGCTTGTAAACCTTATTTGCCTTTTTATAAGAATCCTCGCTCCCTTCATCTTCCCATTTTTCGTAATTGTCCATGCTAAACACCTTGTGCTGATGAAAAGCGGTCTGGTAGTGCTTCATCGTGTGGGACGACCCTAAGAAATGCTGTCCGGTGGGGGTATCGCTATACGCTTCCCATGCAAAGCCGTCATCGTCGAGTTCAAATCCTTTGCAGTAGCGGGCGATCATGGCGCAGATCTCTAGATCAAGCACAAACTTTTCGTATCCAGCAATCAGGCCACCTTCTAACCATCCGGCCGAGTGCAAAATAAAGTTGACACCGGCCTGCACCGTGGCCCACATCGTACTGGCACTTTCATAACCCGACTGTGCATCCGGGATACGTGACGCGGTAAAATTGCCGCCTGACCGATAGGGGAGGTTGTAATGGCGGGCCATTTGCCCTCCAGCGAACATGGCCAAATTATTTTCGGCCGTGCCAAAGCACGGGGCCCCACTTTTCATATCAATGTTGGCTAAAAACGCCCCATAGATGCACGGAGCACCAGGATTCACCATTTGGGCATAACAAATGCCGATTAACGTCTCTGCATTCAGTTGTGCCACCGTTGCGGCCGTCGTGGCCGGTGACATCGCCCCGGCAATAATAAACGGGGTGAACATCACCGCCTGCTTCGTCTCTGCATACACGGTGATGGCGCTTAGCATCCGGTCGTCCCAACGCATAGGGCTAGATGCGTTCACGGTTGAACTCAAGGCAGGGTTATCCTTCATCCGCTCACGGCCGACGACGATGCGAGCCACATCCACACTGTCCCGAGCATTATCGGCAAACACCACGCTCCCCATAAAGGATTTGTCACTCAGCGTTGATAATGAGTGCAACATGTCCAAATGGCGTGTCATCAACGGTTTGTCGTTCGGTTCGCACAGCACACCACCCCCGATATGCATTTCGGGCGCAACATAGGCTAGCTTGGCGAACTTATCAAAGTCCGCCATCGTGCTTTCACGCCGGCCGTTGTCGATGTCTGCTACAAACGGGGGGCCGTAAATCGGTGCAAACACGCAATTTTTTCCGCCCAACGGCAAATCTTTGGCCGGATTGCGGGCTAATTGTGTCCAACTGGCCGGAGCCATGTTCACAAAGTGCATCAACGTGTCTTCATCAATTTTGACCTTGTTGCCATCTTCAATCGTAGCGCCGTTCTTTCTGAACACTTCAACCGCTTCTGGATAATCGATAATCAAACAGCCAAAATCTTTTATCAGCCGCATCGACGCATCGTGTATTTTTTGGACACCTTCTTCCGGAACAATATCCATAAAGGGGACATTGTTCAGAATCGGTTGCAGAAATTCAATCGGTTTTTTGGCGTCGCCTCGGTTTCGGCGCGAAATACGTTGTCTTTTCATGGGGTTTACTCTTATTTGTGGGATTTAGTTGCTCGATGGCCAAGTTGAATCGAAATCGTCTCGGCCGTTTCGAGCAGGGGAGGTGCATAGGACTGCAATTTTTCGGGTGAGATGCGGGAAGTTGGACCAGCGATACTAATCCCTGCAATTACTTGATTGTTCAAGTCGAAAATAGGGGCCGCGATACCGGCTATCCCAACTTCCAGCTCGTGTCGCGTTGTCCCATATCCGTTTTCTTGAACCCGGGACAAGTTTGAAAGGAGGTTGGCTTTAGAGTTGAGTGTGTCGTCAGTCAACTCAATCATCTGAGTGAAATTCAGCTCCTCTAGCTCCGCCTCATCCTGAAAAGCCAACAGCACTTTGCCCGTTGATGTGGCATGTGCGGGCAAACGGGTGCCAATATATTGAGTTAGGCCTAGCAAGTGACGGCCGATTACCTCATCGATCACCATGCTATAAGGGACTTTGTCGTCATCAATCCAAAGTACATCTAGTGTAACGCTTTCGCCTGACAAGCGACTTAGTTTACGCATATGCTCATTGGCTATGTCTCTGAGTCTGTGTTGGCGCATGGCCCGGCCGCCCAGCAAGATCAACTCTGATCCGAGCCCCCATTTACCACTGTTGGCATTGTACTCCAAAAGACCTTCGTTTTTAAGCGTGGTTAGCATCCTAAAAACGGTTGTCTTCTTTAACTTAGTTTCGTCGACTAGTTCGACAAGTGTCCAGTTAGGGCGTTCATCATCAAATAGCTTTAAAAGCTGAATCGCGCGTTCTATTGACTGAGTTCCTTGCATGGATACGGTCCAAAATGTGGAATAGGGTTTCAGATATTGGAATTTTATCTGTAGATTTGTTCAATGCAACTGCCAATTTGGCCACTAGACATAAGATTTTTCGACAAATTGATGCATAATGCCCCTAAAAAATTTGGATGCCCTAATCCCCTCTGGTAAAATCCCTTTAGGAAGAGGGATTCCGGCGTGATGCTGGGGGAAATTTTCAAAACCTGTTATAAGCGCAAAGGTACAACTCTTTGTTTGACCGATATATCAACAAATTAGCAATCAATAGCATCGTTTTTGGGCTTGTCTTGATTTTCGCGCCTACGTTATTAGTGCGTGCATCAAGCAAGGTAAACAACCCTGCATTTGATCGGTCCGCTCTTGTCGAGTCGTACAACGGTGCGGTTCAGCTAGAAGGGGAGGTAGCCTTCAATGCACGCCTGTCTCCATCGGTAGCCCAATTGGGCGATACGCTGACCTTAAGCCTGACTGCGCAAAATAATACTGCTCAACCACTTTCTCCCGAAATAAAAATCAAACTGCCTGCGGGTGTCTTGCCTAGTGCATCCTCAATCCCGGCCGGAGCCACCCTAAATCTGCAAAACTTAGAAATATCTTGGTCGCCAGTCTTGAACGGACAGGGTGGTACCGCGCAAGAAAGTTTTGAGCTTCAAATCAACTCAATCAACGCAGCAGAACCCGAGCAAGTGATCGTCTTGTCGATTTTTCACGGATCTGATGTACGTACCACAGAACTTGCCTTCTGGGCGGGTGAAACGCCGACGGGTGATTTTACAGTCTTTCCTGAAACTGCATCTGTCGGGCAACCGATCCAGCTTAATGCAGCGGTGGCGTCTAATGGGCCTGTAAACCAAACGTGGATGCTGAGCGACGGCCGACAAATCCTCGCTCAAAACCCGATGGTTGTATTCCCTGAGGTTGGAACCCATACCATCACGCTGTTTTTGACAAACCCGGCCGGTACAACCGCCATCGACAAAACGGTCACCATTGTGCCAGAGCCAGCCGCATTTATCAGTCTCGACACGTCAACACCAAATATCAATGAGCCGGTTCAGTTCTCTAGCGTGGGCGGGGGGCAGCAGCCCCTTAGCTATTATTGGGATTTTGGTGATGGGACCTTTTCGACTGAGCCTAATCCGCAACATCAATATCCGGTCGCTGGTGTTTACACCGTTGTGTACACGGTTGGAAACGAGTACGGGCAAGCGCAAAATTTTGTTGAAATCACGGTAGGTTCTCCACCGGCCGCAGATTTAATTTTGCCCGGCTCTTCCCTTGTGGGCAATCCGCTAGATTTGCAGATTTTTATAGATGAGTCTGTTCAAACAATTTTATGGGATATGGGGGATGGGACTAAGCTTGAGGGTCTAGATATTTCGCATACTTATCAAACACCTGGCCTTTACACGATCCAGATGGAGGCGATTAGCTCTTTTGGTTCCGCAACGGTAAGCCGAGTGGTAGAAATTAGCTCTGGCCCGGCCGAGATCTATATGCCGCTTGTCATGCGAGAAATGCTGCTAAGAGACGAACCCGTAGGAGATGGGGCAGGGGAAGAGCGGACGCTGAGCCTGAGCACCGTAGCAAAATTTGAAGGGGAAGTTGAGATCGTTCTTGTCGATAATGAGGCGATTGCAGGGGCTGATTTGGCCGCACAGCTCTACTGGTATATCAATGATGCTCGCCAACAGGCTGGATTAACACCTGTGAGCCTTGTACCTGAACTAAACGTTGCAGCTAAACAGCATACCAATGATATGGCGGAGTTTGAATACACTGGCCATACCGGTTCAGATGGAACTCATCCTTATGAGCGTGTTGCTCGTGTGGGATACAGTTCTGGTGGATATGCCGGTGAAACTACCGCATGGGGCTTCAGAACGCCAAGGGCGGCCGTGGAATTCTGGTTACAGAGTCCGCCGCATCGCGCTATTTTGCTTAATCCTATTGCAGACGAAGTCGGTGTTGCACAGACGACCAATTACAACGCACCAAATGTGTGGTATTGGACGGCCGAATTCGCCTCTACCCTCGGATCGATCACTGATCAAATGCTAGAGGCGGGGGTTCGTGCTGAAGGGCATATTCCTAATGAGCCTCTTCCAGAAGACACAATCATATTTTACTGGTATTGGCCGTTACCTTTAGCTGCTGATCAAACGTTTGTGCTCTATTCAGTCGAAAACGAAGTAGAGCGCCGCATCGGCTCGATAAATCAACCCATCGACGTACAAAAACCATTTAACTATGGATATCCGGTTCAGGGGCTAAACCTTGCCAGCAGGGTGGGGGAGACTGAATGGCTGGTGAAACTGGAAACAGCGGCCGGTGAAGAGCGAACTCGAAGTGAGACAGGCATTGTCACCATATTTGGCGTATGGCCTACCGCAACGCCAGCTCCAATCCCACCAACGCTGACACCAACCGCGACGATTTTAGTCGTGCCAACAGAGACCCCGATTCCGACAGCCACATTGCAGCCGTTGGGTGAGACGGGCAATGGATTGACGCCTGCGCCAACTGAGATTCCTGTGGAGCCAACAGCAACGCCAACGCCGTCAATCGCTACAGAAAACACCGTTGTGGCGCCACAGCCAACCGTTACACCTGTGCCAACTGGAACTGACGTGACTGTTGCTCCAACCCGAGACAATTCAATCGCGACCAGTACACCTAGCCCAAGTCCATAAGCCGTAGTTGAAGGGTGAGGGGAGAAAGGATAATTTTGGCCACACTCATACTTAAACTAACATTTATTAGTGTTTGTTTGATCAATTCTTAATTCCCATCGGTAATTATGTCCTATGGCCTGCGGATGTGAATTTTTACTATATTAAGAATCAGCGCAACACCTCGCTGTTAGGCTATACCTAACACTTTTTAACGAGCCCCGTTCTCGCCACCTATGCTAAAAAAAATCAAACTACTCATCGCCGCAGTATTTTTCTTCAGCCTCGCATTTGAATTATTCAGCTTTTCATTTTTATACTTTTACTCTGATGCGGCCTTAGCTCCAAGGCTCCCCTCGTATCACTGGGAAAATGTTCAAACCCCAAAAGAGACAAAAGTCAGCTCTAATGAGGCTGGTATTTGGTATCAACCAAATCTCAATCTGAGAATATCATTTAACAAGCACGCTGGCTGTGAGCCGTATCAGCTTCAAACAAACTCCTATGGTGCACGAGATATCGAACGAAACATAAATAGCTCTGAACATCGGGTTTTAGTTTTAGGCGACACGATGATGGAAGGTATGGGAGTCGATACCTCCGGCCGGATTAGTGATATTCTAGAAAAGAAAAGTGGCTTAGAACATCTAAATTTCTCTATAAAAAATACTGGGACGCTGCACCACCTAGAGACTTATCGACATTTAGCCTCTGAATTCGATCATGACTCGATTATCGTCGGCATTTTCCCATACGATGATTTTATCGACGCAGACCTCCAAAAAAAGATAAAGTTTGATTCCACTTACTCTGGCCAGTTTTTAAGCGGAGATTACCCAAATTATGAGCAAATAGTTCATCAAGGGAATAAATATCCAGACAAATTTATTTATATCGAGGCGCTGCTTCACGAATACACTTACAGCTGGCACCTTCTACTTTATCTACGAAACAGATCAAACGAAGGATCGTTTACATTTGACACCCCCTCTGCCTATTACTATTTTTCAGAAGATGATTATTTGAAATTTGTGCACCCGCTCAATCAATTGGCCCTAGCTGCTCCTGACAAAACTATCTATTTAGTTTCTATTCCCTATATTAATGATATTGAGGCGTATCAAGGCGAACTCACCACCCCATTTTCTGACAGGATGCTCTTATTTGCTGAAAACCACGCAAATGTAGAGTATTTTGACCTGCTGGCTCCAATCTCAGAACATCTGAGCAAAGGAGAAGACAGTGTTCAAGACTATTATTTCCCTTGTAATAAACAGCACTTCTCCCCAAATGGATATGCGCTAGCGGCCGACATTCTTTATGAAAACCTGCAAATTTATAAAACAAAATGGGCTGGTGTTCAGCTCACCTATTTACAAGAAAATTAAAGCTCAATTTGCCTGATTGATAGATTGATTTAAAGTTGCTTTTATGAGTACAAATCAATCTTTTGCTAAAAAAATTGAGGCAGGCCTATATCAAGCGGCCAGGGGTGTGTCAAAGCTAAGTTATCCATTAAGTTGGGAAAAGTTAGAGGTTGACGAAAACAGATCTCTCTGGGCCGCCTACACACCAGACTACACTGCGAATTCTGCACTTGACCAAACTGAGTCGGCCGATTTATGCATTATTGGTGGAGGCTTCACAGGCATCTCAACCGCATACCACTTCAGCGTACAGTATCCGAACAAAAAAGTAATTTTATTAGAAGCTAAAAAGCTAGCAAATGGCGCCAGCGGCCGAAACGGCGGCATGATGCTTAATTGGGTCTACGGCACTGGGGTCATGTCAGATGATATGACCCATCGAGTTTATAGCGCAACCCATGAAACGATCGATCATATCGAAGCCACAATTAAAAAGCATGGGCTGGATGTGAGTTACCGACGAGATGGCTGCTTTGAGGTTTTTACTGATGAACAACGAGCGATTGAAGCCAAAAAAGAAGTCGAATACCTCAATAACATCGGCGTTCCTATTCAGTTTCTAGACGCTGATCAAGTTCGTCAAAAGATCAATCTTCAGGGGGTTTATGGAGGTCTGTTCGATCCTAGCGAAGGTCAACTCAACGGGGTTCAATTTATTCGGGGGCTAAAATCGGTTCTAGAGGCTCGAGGGGTAAAAATTTACGAGAACTCCCCTGTGACAAAAATCAATGAAGGCAAAACGGTTGAGGTTGTTACAAAAAGCGGGACTGTTAATGCGAAGGCAATAGTTCTGGCGACAAACGGTTACACCGGCAAGCTGGGCTATTTTCGCAAATCATTTTTTCCCTTACACTCGCACGTTTTTTCGACCCCCCCACTGAGCGAGGATGAATCAAAGAAAATCGGTTGGGCCGGCTCGGCCGGATTTTCCGACGATCTAAATCGTATTTCTTATGCGACAAAAACAAACGAAGGGCACGTCGTTTTTGGTGGCGGCAGTAATATTTCTTACGGATATTTGTTTAATAGCCGTACCGCTTATCCTGGAAGTCCGCATAGCGCAACGGCCGCGTTTGACGACATGCAAAAGACGATGGGGCAATATTTGCCGGGGACCGGTGCAATGAAGCGGGCTCATATGTGGACCGGAACGCTAGCAATAAGCCTGCGCAGGAACTGCTCAATTGGCGTAAGGGGAGAGAACAAAAATGTTTACTACGCCCTTGGATATTCGGGCCACGGGGTAACAGCCGCCAACATGGCCGGCCGGATTATTACTGACTTATATGGTGGGAATATGGCCAAATGGCAAGGCATGCCTTTTGTGAATGCTGATTTCTCCCCGATCCCCCTTGAACCATTTCGCTGGGCTGGTTATCAGATGATGACCCGGCTAACAGGTAAATCTCCCAGAGAGCCCCATCGCTAGACGTTCTGTTCAATAGAAACAAAAAAAGGCGAGATTGGTTGAACCAATCTCGCCTTTTTTTGTTTACGCGTTGCCTAGTCTTCAGCCAAACCCAGCGTTCTTGAATAGATGTCGTTACTGTAGTTACGACCCTTCTTCTTTTTCTTTTTCTTTTGTTTGCGGCTGCCGCCAGAATCACCACCCATCGCACTGCGATAAGCAAATTCCATTGCAGTTGGTACGTTTCCGTAATCTTCTTCTTCGTACTCAAGATCAGCAGCAGACATGTTTTCTAGTGCGGTTTCAGGTTTCTCTTGCAACGCTTTAACGCTCAAATTAATGCGACGTTTTTTGCGGCTAAAGTCTAAAACTTTGACTTGTACTTCGTCATCAACGTTTAGTACCTCACGTGGGTGACGTACATATTCATGACTTAGTTCGCTAACATGTGCCAAGCCTTCTTTTTCAGCACCGATGTGGATGAACGCACCAAAGTTCTCTAGACGAGTAACTTTTCCGGTGTATTCGTTTCCTTCTGCGAGGTCCGCCCATTCTACCGCCAATGGACGATTCATTGTTACATTGACAAGTCCGTTTGCGGTATCCACGCGGTCTACCCAAACTTCTACCTCGTCTCCCGTTTTAAGCACATCAGACACCCGATTAACCCGCTTACCGATGTTGGAAATGTGCAACACGGCCGGTGCATTCAAACCAATGTTTACGAATGCGCCATATAAATCCAAGCGGGTGACGGTGCCTTTGAGCTTCATTTTTCTTTGGAGTTCGTCGATGCTGCTAACAGCAAC
>JAHDEN010000074.1 GCA_020628815.1 Chloroflexota bacterium
CGACGCCACCGCCGATGACTACTACTCTGTATGTTGATTTCATACCGCTTCTCCAAAAGTTTTTACGCTAAACCCAAATGGGATTAGCACATGCACAAGCTAAAGTGGTGTACACCACTTTCAGTTTAGCAACTTTTTTAAAATGGGCAATTTTTTCACAGATCTAAAAAGAGGAGATTAGGTAAATCAATTTCTGTATCAGCTTATTTTAATCCCCCCTTATCGTTATAGTGCATATCAAAACAAAAACCCAGAGACTTGCTTAAGAACCTCTGGGTTTCAGACTACGTTTTCAAACTGGCTAATTAAATCAGTTTAATTTGCGACAACGGCCGAATCTTCCACAGTGTCGTATTTAATCCAATGGGTCCATGTTGCTGGTTTGTTAAAAATCTCTCTGTAAACGCCCCAATCTTCGGCCGAAACTTGAGCCAACATTTTTTGGTGTGCCGCCTCAAATGCTCCCAAACTTTCGAAGTCAACTTCAACTGCGATTATATTATTCTGACCCGAGAAATAAGCTTGGAAGATGCGGTAGCTTTTGACGACGTTGTAATAGGGACCACCTTCTTTAAATAATCCTTTTTGTAGCTCAATGCCGTCATTCATTTTGTCCATGCTAACTTGTAGTTCAACTCTTGATGTAATCATTTAACCCTCCATAATAGGTCATTCAAAATGTGAAAGGGTAAATATAGGCGTAATTTTTTGATAGGCAAGTGGAGTTTAAAAATGCGCTCCCTAGTTTACGCCGGGTTGGATGGAAGTTCTACGGAAACCAGCGTGCCTTGTCCTACACCCTCACTGGTAATTGAAATTTTACCGCCGTGCCCTTCGACAATGGCTCGGCAAATGGCGAGCCCTAACCCCCGGCCGCCTGGGGCGTGATTTTGCGACAGATCGGTCCGATAAAATCGATCAAAAATAAAGGCCAACTCATCGGCCGCGATGCCCACACCGGTATCTTGAACAGATATGTTTAATAAACGTTCCCCCACATCGTTTTCGGCAACACCTGATCTAACAACCACTTCGCCGCCAGGATTGGTATGGTGCAGGGCGTTGCGCAACAAGTTCCCCAAAAGCTGACTCATTCGTACCGGATCGGCCGGAATGATCGGCAGGTCACCCTCTTTTTCAAAACGCAGATCTATCTCATTGTTATCGGCTAAGAAAGACCATCGTTCTACTTCGGTAGCTATTTCATGCTCAATGTCAGTCGGTTCTAAATCAAGCTGAAATTCATCATCTTCAGGGTGGGTGAGCCAGCTAAGATCGTAGACCAGGTGACGCAGTTTTGACACCTCTTGCACGATTTGCTGAGCGGCCGCTTTGGGCGGTTTTAGCTCATCCTGCAACCCCATCGCCTCTAGCTGGATGATGCTGAGCGGGGTGTTGAGCTCGTGCGAGATGTTGTCGATCAGCCGGCCGCGAAGCTCATGTTGCTCCTCGAGCGAATCAATCATTTGGTTAAACGATGCGCTCATTTTGCCCAACTCATCCCCTGATGCCACAGGGAGCCGTACCGGCTTGTCTTGCCCCGCAATCGTCTCAGTTGCTTCGGTTAAGGATACGATGGGGGTTGTAATGGTGCGGGCAAACCAGAAGCCAAAGAACGAAACGATCAGCAGGGTTAGTGCGCCACCAATCCCAATTGTTCGCAACGTGGGCATAAAGCCATCCCGTGATTCAAACTGAAAATAGGTCGGGTCGATAAAGCCATAGACCACGCCTACCGGCTCAAGATTGCGGTAGTTGATCACAAATTTTTTGTAGACGTTGGGATTGTCGCTGTAGATGTCCCCCTGTAGTGTGTCTCCAGAATCGACTCGTTTTGAGGTGTCAGTCAGCACCATATCATTGATATCGGTGACGATGATGCGGTTCCAAATCCCCAAATAGGCAAACGATTCTGAGTCTGAATCGGCCAAAGCAACATTTGTTTGGCCAATAGCGGCAACCGTGCCGGACTCAAATTTGATTTGTTCAAGCGTTGGCTCAAGCAACTCCCACCCGGCCGCTTGCGTGTACTCACGGCTCAGGTAATTCGACAAAAAGCGCGCTTCTTCGTTCCCGATCCGATTGGTAACAGAGTCGACGTAGATGCGAGAGGAAAAGACAGCGACCCCGGCCGATAGCAAAATTGTCAGCAGGATGACCAAGAAAAACGCGGTGATGATTCTCCAAAAAAGTGACATTAGGCGGGGGCCTCAAATCGGTATCCAGACCCATAAACGGTTTGGATCGGCTGGAAATCGTCTGTGTGGATGAGTTTGCGCAAACGTTTGATGTGCGCATCGATGGAGCGATCAAACCCATCATAGCTGTTGTTGAAGGCTAAGTTGATCAGTTGATCTCGGGAAAGCACCTGATTGGCGTTGCGCATGAAGGTTGCCAGTAGGGCAAATTGAGCCTGGCTTAAGGGCAGATGGGAGCCGTTGAGCGACACGGTTTGGTTCCGCTCATCTAAGGTCAAATTGCCACAAACAATTGATTTCTGAACTTTCCCCTGCACTCGCCGCAGAACGGCTTTGGTTCTGGCTAAAACCTCTTTGGGATCAAACGGTTTAACGATGTAATCGTCTGCTCCATGCTCCAGCCCTTTGATCCGGTCGTTGTTTGATCCTTTGGCCGTGAGCATAATGATCGGCACGTCTGATTCATCTCTGAGCTGATCACAAATCGATATGCCATCGATGGAGGGTAGACCCAGATCGAGAATGATGAGGTCAGGGGCCAGCTCGCGCGCCATCTTTAGCCCTTTCCGACCGTCGTACGCCATCTGCACCGCATAATCGGCTTTTTCAAAGTATGTTTTTAGCCAGTCGGCAATTAGCTTTTCATCTTCGATGATGAGGATTGTTTGTTGACTCATACGTTTGTGCCTAGTAATTGTTCAGCCGAGGATGTAAGGAATGGGGTGACACAGTTTCCGTTTCGCTAAATCTGTTCGCCATTCCTTTTATCCCTACTCGCCTAAATCTACCTCATAAACGATTTCTCGGATAATGTAATTTTGATCAAACAGCATCGTTTCTTTGTCTAACTCGCTTAGCGTTTGATTCTCAAAAAACGTATCGATGATTTTTGCTTGAGCTATGGCTAGTTCATCAATCGCTACTTGGGGCGAGATGTTGTTGTCAATCGACACCTCAGCAATCGTCTTCCCATCGTTTAGCTCCTCTTGCAAGGTATCTTTGTCGATGTTCAGTGCGCGAGCGCTAATCAGAACAACTGATTCCAGATCTATTTCAAGATCCTGCTCTGCCAAATTTGTTTCGCGATTAAATTCAATCTTAGGTTCGATCCCAAGCGACTCTGTTGCATAGAATATCGGCATTAGCAAAATCGATCGGCCGACAATTCGCTGGTAAAACCGTTTTGTATAAACGACATTGTGAGCGAATTTTGGTGCCTGCATCCGAGCTGGCTGGGCATCTTCCTCACTAATCACCCCAAATTCAACCTGTGCATCGATATGGTTTAAATGGGATCGTAGCACCGCTTCATAAATTTCTTCAGGATGAATATCGTATGGCTCACTAAAATCGGCCGGGGTTAACCCATCATGCAGAGAATTGATAAAGACCCCATAGTCGACACTGATTGCCTCTGATGCAACAAAAAAAGGATCTTTAAACGGGCTGTGAACATCTACTGATATCCTGCTTACTAAATTGTCTTTTTCCTCAGTTGCATCATCGGTGTTGTAAAACCCATCCGCAACCATTTCATCAATCCAAGCAAGTTCATTGTCTACAAGCATATCGATAATCAGTTGGGGATCAACCCCAGCTTCTTCCGCAATGTCTGCCAGAGGCTCTTTGTTCCAATGAACCCGTTCGTTGTAATCGTGGCTAGACATTCCGAGTAATTGTTGAATCTTCCTATCTGGTTTGTGGAAAGGGACGCATTTACCGAGTTTGCATCGAGTGTCACCACCCGAATCAATCGATTCCATCGAAGCGGCGCTCATAGAACTGATCAGTCGAAAACTCATTCCTAACAGCACCAGAACAACAACCAATATAGTCAGCAAAATCGTTTTTATGGGACCTAAGCGTTTTAATATTCTCATCTATGCTCTCCTGTCAATTTTAAAAACAAGATTCAACTATTGACTAAAATTTGCTTTATACACAATCTCGCTCAGAAGATAATTTTGATCTAGCAAAAAAGAGTCCCCGTCATTTTTGCTGAATGTGCCGAGCTTGATTAGCATCTCAATGATTTCAGCTTGGACTAGGGCTAATTCATCAATTATCACTTCGGGTGGTACATCATGCTCCCGTGCGACTTCAGCAATTTTACGGCCGGATTTTAGCTGTTGTTGTAGGTCATCTTTATCGATACCTATCGCTTTTGCACTAAATATGATGACGGTATCTGTATGAAGAGTGATTGGTGGTGAGTTCGATTCATCTTCAATCAAATCTTCGATTGAATAATCGGTTTCTGCTTGATCTCTTAAATTTAAGATCGGCAATTTAGATAAGCTAAAGAATCGATCATAGAACCCTTCTTTATACACCACGTCTCTGGAAAATTGGGGTGTATGAATGCGTGTTAATTCAGCGAGTGTTTCACTTTCAACCCCATATTTAACTTTTGCATCAATGTGCTTCATTTCTGATTCAAGTAGCACTTCATAAATAATTTCTGGATGTACCCCGTGTAGCCGAGCAACTTCGGCCGGCGTTTGACCACGTTCCATAGCTTGTAAAAACTCAAAGTAATCCACGCCAATTAATTCAGAAGAAAGCAGGAATGGATCTTTGTACGGACTGATAACATGTAGCGTGACAGAATCAACAACATCTTCCAAAGCCTTTTTCCCCTCCCTAGGTGTGTAGTGGCCATCCGCAACCAGTTGATTTGTCCACTCAATTTCATTTTCTACAGCTACGTCGATGATTTCTTGGATATCTACATTCGCTTCTTCTGCCAAATCAACCAGACTTTCTCTATTTTGAAAATGGCGTCTATCAAATTCATTGTCAGTCATACCCAAAAGGTCTGAAACACCGTCAAGGGGGTTATCAAACGCCACGCATTTAAAGAATTCGCAATTGACGATATCCCCGCCTCTTCCATCGGTTTCAGTAAAGGCGTCCTCGCGTGCTCTGACCCTTTGCCAGCCGATGGCCAAAAAGGTGATCACAACGGCTAAGATGACTGCTAAAATAGTTTTTGTTGGGTTTAATCGTTTCATAGCTTTCCTCAAAAAATACGTCTAATACTTGTTTAACTACGAATAGGCTTGTGAAGTTCCAATTTATCGCGAAACTGGTTAAGGTGAGTAACTATTCAAAAGCCTAATAAATCCAACTGTAGTGGAACATTGTGACAGAAATTAGACAAGAATCGGGGATACTTTTTGCTTTGCCTGAAAAATAGATAGGAACTATGATGAGTTAAATAAGGAGAACGAAAATATGGAATATACACGTTTAGGCAACACCGGACTGAAAGTGTCCAAAATCTGTTTAGGGATGATGACTTACGGCTCTACTGAATGGCGGGAGTGGGTTTTAGGAGATGAAGACTGCAACGCCCATGTTAAGCGTGCGCTTGAGATAGGCATCAACTTTTTTGATACCGCCAACGTCTATTCGACCGGGGTGAGTGAAGAGATGACCGGCCGGGCGTTAAAAAAATATGCCAAGCGGGAAGACGTAGTGCTCGCAACCAAGGTCAACGGCCGGATGGGGGAGGGGGTAAATAACCGTGGCCTGTCACGCAAACACATCATGGATCAAGTGGATGCTTCTTTGCGCCGTTTAGAAACCGACTATATCGACCTGTATCAAATTCATCGCTGGGACTATGAGACCCCGATCGAAGAGACATTGGAAGCGCTCAATGATTTGGTGCGGGCCGGAAAGGTGCGCTACATCGGTGCGTCGAGCATGTTTGCGTGGCAGTTTATGAAGGCGCTGAGTATTCAAGAGGCACAAGGCTGGGCGAAATTTGTCTCGATGCAAAACCACTATAACTTGATTTATCGGGAAGAAGAGCGCGAAATGTTGCCGCTGTGTGAGGATC
Source organism: Chloroflexota bacterium (assembly GCA_020628815.1). Classification (GTDB taxonomy): domain Bacteria; phylum Chloroflexota; class Anaerolineae; order Promineifilales; family Promineifilaceae; genus WTJY01. The sequence continues at coordinate 6,046 of JAHDEN010000074.1, forward strand.
AAGGGATCGGTGTGATTCCGTGGAGCCCGCTAGCGCGTGGCATGGTCACAGGCTCACGCACCCGTGAGGGGAAACAGACTAAACGTGCTCAAACTGATCAATTTGGAGATCGGCTCTACGGCCGGGAAAGTGACTTTAATGTAGGTGAAGCGTGTAGCAAAGTTGCGGCCGAGCGCGGCGATAGTCCTGCACAAGTAGCCCTCGCGTGGTTGCTGAGTAAACCGGCCGTGACTGCTCCCATCATCGGAACCACGAAGCTGGCGCATTTGGAAGATGCGGTGGGTGCGGTTGATTTAGAATTAACGGCTGAGGAAATCGGAATACTTGAAGCACCTTATGAAGTACATCCCGTTTTAGGTCACGCATAAAACGACGACCAAGCTGAAACCCCTTTTCAGTTTGGTTGTGTCTGCCTATCGCCTCCCAATTCTTTCAGTTTGTCTGCAGAAAACATTTTTGCCTTGTATAAACTGATACTTTGGTCCTAAAAGCTTTTCACCAACCCCAAATTCTGTAAAACTGTCCACCAATGTCTGTGTTAAAAATAATTGGTTACATCTAACTGTAACCAGTTTGGGGTGCAAGGTCTGAGTTTAAGTCAGGTCATGCAGATGGGTTGGAACCGTTTATGCAAAAGTTTTTGGGTTATGCAGTTATTCTGTTTTGTTGTGCCGTGCTGGGGTTTGAGCATATTTCTGATGAGAGTGCCTCTGAGTCTGTGTCAGGTAAAAGTGTGGTGGCAGACTCGTTCGAGATGATAAGTGTGCCTGCACCTGATAAAGATCACGGATTAATTGCTGATCCCGGCACAAGGCTTATGTATGTGCCTCCCCGAATGGTTCCCGGCCGGGCGCCCCAAACGTCTACCTTTGTTGTGAACTGGAACCCGGATTCGTGCAATTACACAACCAGTGCATGGGACCCAGATGCACAAGCCGCATTTGCCTATGCGGTAGATATTTGGGAGAGTCTAATCGTTTCAGATGTGACAATGGAAATTAATGCCTGCTGGTCTCCGTTGGGGACCAATGTGTTAGGTTCTGCCGGTGCAACAAATATCAGCCGCAATTTTGATGGGGCTCCCGTCGCAAGTGCGTGGTACCCGATCGCATTATCGAATGCGCTTACGGAGTCAGATCAAAATGGAACCAATGCAGAGATCGTAGCCAACTTTAGTAGCCAGTTTACGAATTGGTATTTTGGCACCGATGGAAGCCCTGCGTGGAATGAATACGACTTTGTTTCGGTGGTGTTGCACGAGATTGGACATGGTTTGGGTTTTGCTGGTTCGATGGCTGTAGACGATGAAACGGGTCAAGGATATTTTGGATACATATCGGCCCCATTTGCATATGACATTTATGCCGAGAATGGGACAAACGACAATTTGATTTCAACATATTCTAGCGGGTCAGTCCAACTCGGGTCACAGCTAACAAGTGGAGATATTTATTATGATGGGCCAAGCGTGAGGAGCGTGAATGGCTCACCGGCCGAACTTTATGCACCAGCAACATGGGCCCAAGGCTCCAGCTATTCCCATTGGAACACAACGTTTGATGGGACAGAACATGCCCTAATGACCCATTCAATTTCAAATGGGGAAGCGATCCATGACCCTGGTTTATTAACGATGGCGCTGTTAAAAGATATCGGTTGGCCCATTAACGAATCTGTTCAGATCCCAACGGCGACACCAACAGCAACGTTTACCCCATCGCCAACAGCTGGGCCGGTTGATCCAACTGAAACACCGATTCCAACAGGGACAGGCACGCCAACTGCGACGGGAACGGCCGTTGCAACAGGCACGCCTACGGCCGAACCAACCGGTTTCCCTGATTCAACGGCAACCCCACCTGGGACCGAAGATGATCCTGGATTCTTTACCGATGTCGTGGATGTGGCTCAAGAAAATGTGTCATCCGCTTATCCTATTGATGCTGAAAACTTTCGCTGGCAAAAGTTTGTGCCAGCCCAAGAAAATATAATAACCCTTGATCTGTGGCTAGAACTCAGCGGTGATCCGGCCGACCTTGATGTTATCGTAGAAGATCAAAACGACACCGTTGTGGGACAAACGATATTGAGCAGGGACTTAGTTGTTGCAGGCTGGAACTCAGTTGAATTTTCACCCCCTATCGAGCTGGTCCCATTCCAGACCTACAAAATATCAGTCGTCAGTGCCGCTAACGGCCGAGCCCCGGTACAAGCTGCCGAATGGGGGGGAGGGAGAGCCAATAGCTTCTGCCCAACTTGCTCTAGCGACATTTCGGACGTCAATACCGAATTTAGCTATGCGTTCCGAACCTATAGCAGGGTTCCGTTGTTGAATCCCATCTTCTTGCCACTGTTAATGCATGATGCGGCCCCGTAGTTGGGCAGATATTAGACGAAAAAAAGGCCAAGCTAAGATTAAACTCAGCTTGGCCCCGTCCCCGTGCAACAAAAGGAGACATCGATGGCGATCGATGGTCTGCTGCTTGGTAAGGAAGAAGAAAATTTAGTAGGTTAGATCTAATACCTGAACTGCGACTTTTTTTCCTTTACATACAACGCCTAAATCTTCCCCTTCGTACTCAGCATGAATAATCGGATAGAGGAAATAGGCCCCCGCTACAAAAGAGCCCGGTGGAATTTCTAATGAAATTTCATAATCTTGAGTATCTAAGATTGAATTTGAAGCCACATAGTTGATATTAAACTGCTCACCAATCTTTTTGGGAGGGGTGTTTGTCATGCCATAGGGCTGAGCATACGTTGCTACGTGCAAGTTGAAGTTTGAACAGAATGCATTTGACTCTCGAACCGTCAATAATAAATTGACCCATGATGATTTTGAATTATCAATCAACAGAGAGAAGTTCATCGAATCGTTGACGAGTTCCCAACTGCCACCAATTCGAAAGTTATCTTGGCTGAATGGGGCAAAAAACATCGTGTAGCGCTTATTGTCATTGATATTAAACATGGTTCTCATTTAAGTTTGTCCTGGATTAGATGTGCATGACGGCCGTTTGGTTGGATGACCGCCATGCACAACACATCGAATCTCTATCTAAGAAACAGAGGCTTGAGGAATATTAAACGGAGGGGCAAATCGGGTTTGGAAGACATACACGCCAACCAAAAGCACAAGCCCAGCGATATGAGCCGGGAAGCTGGGCCAGAGGAGCAATGCTGCGACGACCAAAAGCAAAATACGCTCAATCATGTGTAGCGATCTGAATAGATACCCGGTGAACACGGCCGAAAAGACGTACAGACCCATCAACCCAAATATAAACACCTCAAGTTGCTGCACAATTGTGCCGTCAATAAGGAGGCTATATGCGAATAGCAGCGGCATCACATATAGCCCTTTGGCAATCTTCCAGGCTGCTATACCCGTTTTCATGGGGGATGCTTGCGCAATACCCGATGCAGCGTAAGCGGCCAAGCAGACGGGCGGGGTCACGTTTGAATCTTGCGATAGCCAGAAAATAATCATGTGAGCGGCAAGTAGTGAAACCCCCATGCTTTGTAGTGCCGGTGCGGCTAAAACTGCGAGCATGATGTATGCGGCCGTTACGGGGAGCCCCATCCCTAACAATAAAGATGCCCCTGCGATCAAAATCATCGCCCAAATGAGGACGCCGCCTGAAAGTTCAACGATGACTTGTGAAAAGGTAATTGAGATACCAGACAGGTTGATTGAGCCCACGATAAGCCCGGCCGCAACCAGCATGATACCGGTGGTGACCATGTTGCGGGTTCCTTGTGCGAGCGCATCGAGAACGTCCTTGAGGTACATTTTGTGATTGGTGCTAAACCATGAGCTAACCACAACAGCGATGATGGCGAATCCGGCCGAGTATGTGGGGGTGTAGCCCGCAATTAACATACCGACCAAAACCCCAATCGGCACCATAAAGTGAATGCCGTCGCGCAGAATCTTGCCAACCGAGTCACTGTTGGTTTCTTCTAAAAAGCCAACGTCTTTGCGATTCGCCTCTTGATAAACAAAGAACCCCACTGTGGCGAAATACATCACCGCGGGCAAAAATGCTACGGCGATGATGGTTGAGTAGGGGAGTCCGGTCCACTGGGCCATGATGAACGCCCCGGCACCCATAATGGGGGGCATCAGCTGACCACCGGTTGATGCGGCCGTCTCGACCCCACCGGCAAAGTCAGGGTCAAAGCCCGCCTTTTTCATCATGGGGATGGTGATCGAGCCGGTTGAAACGGTGTTGGCCACGGCCGAGCCGGAAATCGTCCCCATCAGACCAGAGCCAAAAACGGCGACGAGGCCAGGGCCGCCTTTAATGCGAGACGTCATCTTCTGGGCCAGATTGATGATAAAGTCGCCACCCCCAGAATTAAGCAGAAACGAGGCGAACAGAATAAACATAAAAACAAAGGTCGATGAGATGGACGCAGTCAGTCCAAATAGCCCTTCGTCTGTAAAGTACATGCGGTACAACACGCGTGGCACCGTCATCCCCCGGAAGTAAAACATGCCGGATATTTTGCTACCCCACCACAGCACATAAGATATAAATGTGATGGCTAAGATCGGGATGACGGGTCCGGCCGTTCTGCGAGCAAGTTCTAAAACCAGCAAAACCGTAATCGCCGCAAAAATAAGGTCGGGGGTGTTTGTAACTTCGTTTCGTAGATGCAGGGCCTCTTCAAAAAAGACGAGGTACATGGCACAGCCAAACATAGCGATGGCCAATAAAATGTCTAAACCTAGTCCAAACTTTAGCCCTCTCTTCTTCCAGCCGGGGTAAAGTAAAAACCCAAGTGCGCCCAAGCTCCCCATGTGGATCGCGTTCCGCCATAGCTCGCTCATGAGGCTAAAGTTGTTGACCCAAATGTGAAAAATTGCGATGGCGATGGCGAGCCAGTAGGTGACGTTCCCTAACAGTGGATTATTTTCTAAATTGCGAACTGTAGCTTCCGATTCTCCGCCAAGTTCCTGTTCCAATTCTGGAGTGTTACTCATTTCAAACTCCTACCAATTCTTCCCCCTTGCCCCCTTCCAAAGGATGGGGCTAGTTCCTCCCCCCTCGGGGGAGGCTAGGTGGGGGGAATTCCTGCTTTTAGATACTTTCTAAACAAAAAAAGGTAAAAAAAATTGGTGGAAGCGTTTTCCAGAACCTCCACCAATTGGATGGTTGTAACCGAGTCCCACCCCTAAGTTACAAACCATTTTTGAATAGCTGTTGAACTTTCGCTTGCCCATGCAATTTGCTGAGCAAATGAAAGCTCTAAACTATTAAGCACATTGTTCCCAAACTAAGGTGAGATTGATTCGGTTGATGTCATTCCTGCGGAGGCAGGAATCCAGCGCCAAACCTAGCACTGGATACCCGCCTTCGCGGGTATGACGCCTCAACAAAAACACCTTGAGACATCTGGGACAATGCACCAAACTAGTCGCCGATCAATTCTTCAGGAACTTCAATTCCCATTTCTTGATAGTAGCGAACCGCACCGGGGTGCAATGGAACTGGCAAGCCAACGATTGCACGCTCTAGGCTCATTGCGCCTGTTGCTTTGTGGATGTTCACCAAGAAGTCTAGGTTTTCGTAGATGTTTTTGGTGATTTGATAAACGGTCTCTTCGTCGAGGTCTGGGTGTACGGCCAAGAAGTTTGGCTGTGCGATGGTGTTCACATCAACGTCTAGCCCTGGGTATGTTCCGGCCGGGATAACGTAGCGGCTCCAAACTGGGAAGTCAGCGTTGACCATATCGATTTGCTCATCAGAGAATTCGAGGATTGAAATCTCATCGCTGCCCAAAGTTGCAAATGCTTGGGTTACAGCTGATACGGGAGGTCCGGCCGGGGTGTTCATTCCTGAAATACGGCCGTCTTGCAACGCGGCTGATGATTCTGAGTAACCCACACGTTCTGGCACAAAGTCATTGTCAACATCGTAGCCAAGCGCATTTAAAATGACGGTTCCAGATGTTTCTGTCCCTGAACCACGTTTTCCGATCGAGAACCCTTCGCCGTTCATCGCATCAAGGTCGCTGACGTTTCCGGTTGCTGCATAATCTGCACTGACCACAATGTGCTCAACATTTTCCCAAAGCATTGTCACAGAGCGCATTTCTTGCTCAGGAGTGCCTTCGTAACGTCCGCGACCTTGCCAAGCCATCGCCCCAAACAACCCTTGTAGGATGGCTAGGTCAGCTTCGTTGTTTTTCAGCAGCTGGACATTTTCAGCAGATCCGGCCGAGCTGATCGCATTCATCTGGATACCAGAATTTCCAAGTTTTACATTGGTCAACGTTGAAAGAGCGACACCGACCGGATAGTAAGTTCCACCGGTTGATGCGGTCGCGATGATGAGCGAGCTTTGACCGTTGTTGGCTGGTACTTCAACCTCAACGATTTTCTCAACCTCAACTTCCTTAACAACTTCAACCTCTTTAACAACTTCTTCAACAACAGTTTCAGTTTCGGTCACAACACGGGTGACTTCAACTTCAACCACTGTTTCAACTGTTTCGGTTACAACTTGCGGCTGACAAGCTGCAACAAGCATCATCAAAGCTACTAAAGCTCCAACGAAGATCAATTTTTTGGGAAGCATTTTTCTCATATGTTCCTTTCTCCTATAAAGTGATTTTCCTAAAGGGCGAGAATTAATTTAAAAGTCCCACACATTCTCGTTCCATTCCTACTTCGGCCTAAACCTAGGACATCAGTTTAGACTTCGAACCTAATCTTTTTAAACAACCACCTGTGTCGTTTAACTTGTAATCACTATAGTTAATTTTGAACAACTCCACCCCCTCCCGAAGTACTAACTTTGCCTAAAGAAATGAAGGAAATTAGGGGATTTCCCGGGGGTACTACTACTAAAGGTTTAGAAAAGTAGTAGTTTGAATCTGTGCATAGTTGATATTTTTTGTAAAAAATTTCGTGACTTTTGCTAGGCTAAACATGGATGGTTAATCTAATAATCCAAGATCTTTTGCAAGCAAAACCGCTTCGGTCCGATTCCCAACGTTCATTTTGCTGTAGATGTTGCGCAAATGGATTTTTACTGTGGTTTCAACGATAACGAGCTGTTCGGCAATTTCTCGATTGCGCACCCCTTTTCCCAACAAATGTAGAACTTCTTTTTCTCGTTTAGTAAGAGGGGGAATATCTCGAACCACCGGTTTTGCCCGTTGTGCGGCTTCTGCCTCGGCCGGGGATTGGTTGATCATGTTTGAAAATTGATTGAGAATACGGGCCGCAATTTCAGGGCTGAGCAGCGACTCGCCTTTGTCGGCCGCCCGCACCGCTTCAACCAGTCGATCAGGCGGTGCATCCTTCAGCAAATACCCTTTGGCGCCTACCGCAATCCCTTCATAAATGTGTTTGTCATCTGCGTACGAAGTCAGAATGATGATTTTGACCGATGGATCGAAATACAAAATCTTTCTGATCGCCCCTACCCCGTCCAACTGGGGCATCTTGAGATCGATCAACACCACATCTGGCTTGAGCAAATGAGTTAGGCGCACCCCTTCGTCCCCGTCACTCGCCTCCCCAACAATTTTGATGTCGTCCTCGGCATCTAAAACGGCCGCCAGTCCCTTGCGGACCACCGGATGATCATCTACCAACAACACTCGAATCGATTTACTCATAGGGGGATATTTACCTTAATCATTGTCCCTTTTGTCGTTTTTCCAGACGAAGGGTGGTTGATTGATATTTGGCCGCCGATCAGCCGTACACGCTCTTGAATGCCCAATAAGCCAAATCCGTGATGCGATTGATTGGGAGAGCCATTTAGCACTTGCCCTTCATCGATCCCGATCCCATCATCCGATATGGTCAGCACCACCTCGTGGGGCTCATAGCTCATTGTGATCTCAACTTTGGTCGCATCTGCGTGCCGTTTTATGTTCGTCAACGCCTCTTGGCTAATTCGATAGAGATGCTGCTCGATGTCATCGCTTAGTCGGATCGGGATACCTTGCAGGACAAACTTCGAATCAAGATCAGCCTCAACGGCCATCCGCTGTAAATGACTCTCAATTGCTTCTTCTAGAGGTTGTTCGTCTAGCGCAACCGGCCGCAGATTTAGCACAGAGCGTCGCGCCTCGCGCATACTCTCTTGGGCCAAAGCCAAGGCATCACTGATGCTTTCGGCCGCCATTTTCGGGTTTTTGCTTTCTAACCGCTGTGCCCCTTGCAGATGGATCAAGATACCGGTCAAACTTTGCAGCAGCGTGTCATGAATCTCACGAGACACCCGATTTCGCTCTTCAACCGTTGCCATCTCACGGCTTCGACGATAAAGCCTCGCATTAACAACCGCAATCGCAATTTGGTCCCCAATCGCCTCGAGCAAATCAATCTCATTTTCTGTATAGGCACGATCTTCATGCGAAATCATCCCTAAAACCCCGATCGCTGTTTCTTTTGCTTTTAAAGGGACGGCAGCCAGCCACTGCCAATCGTTTCCAGAAATCATCAGGTCCGCTTTTTGCAGATCTGCTTGGGCCGCATTTTCAGCACTCAGCAGCAGCGGCTTTTTGCTTTCAAAAACATAGTTCACCACGCTTTCGTGAATGCTGCTGTCTGCGTTATGCAGTTTGGCTAAGATGTGGTCGGGCAAGCCCCGTTGAGCGCGCAGGCGCAAATCAGGCTCATTTTCTGCGCACAAAAATATCCAACAAGATTCGCTGGGGGTGACTTGAAAAACAGCGTCAATGGTGTTTTGCAGAATCTCATCTATCACAAGCGATTGGCTGACCGAGTGGCCGACTTGATTGAGAGCGCTCAAAAAGCTGACCTGTTTCTGTAGCTCTGTGTCGGTCATACGGAATAGCTGAGCCTGTTCAAGCGCAATCGCGGCGTGGTTGGCAAAATTTTTGGCCAGATTGATCTCTTGCTGGGTAAAGGTGTGCACGTCCGGCCGGAAGATAACCAGCGCCATCGGGTCACCGTGCAAGCTTGAGAGCGGAATCGCCAACAGAGAACGATAGTTCCCAATGCGGGCGAGCGGTTGCAGGAGCATGTTTTCATCTAAGTAAATGTCCGAAACCTGAACCGTGTTTTCATGCTTGACCGCCGCCAGAGTAGGGGAGAATGAAGAGACTCCCTTTTGCCTGATGTAGACTTCATAGTCTGTGGAGAGGCCGCGGCTGGCAACAATTTCAAGATGATTTGTCTCGGTATCAACGGCAAACAAGGCGCACTGGCGAACCTGCAACAGCCTTTGGATTTCATCAAGAACGGTGTGAACCACCTGCTGCGTGTCGAGCGTGGATAAAACGGCCGTACTCGTTTTATTTAAAGTTGTAAGCTCGGCCAAACGACGGCGAACCCCTTGCTCGGCGGTCAGCAGCGTTTTGGTCAGCCGACCAAGCTGATCTGATCTTCCCTCTAGCGACAAGATTTCCGGTACATCAGGATACGCTTCAGATACCCGCTCACTAATACTTTCACCATAATGGGTCAGTTGCTCAATAGGGACAATAACCCTGCGTGATAAAAAGATCCAGAAGAGAAGTGTGCCTAAGCTGAAGAGAATCATCGCGATGATCAACCCCCGCTGGTAGCTTTCCAATGAGGCGAAAGCGAGCTGCGTTTGATGCTGGACAATCACCATCCACCCCACGCTGGGGACAGGCGCAAATGTATAGAGCCATTCGACACCCTCTTCGTCGGTAGAGATGACCGATTCTTGACGGCCTGGGCGCACCGTTTCCCCATCAATTGTCACGGGCAAGAGCAGCTTGCCCACTTTTGATTGGGCCATGATCCGCCCCTGCTGGTCGATGACCATGATGTTGACCCGATTGTTGATGGAGCGCTGCTGGTTGATTGTGTATAGGCTATCGGCAAGATTGGCCAGCTCAAAGTTGATGGTTAACAGCCCCTCAAATTCATCGTTTCGATAAACGGGTGACGCACTGACAATGACCGGTTTGCCGCTTTGGGGTGACAAAATGGCCCGAGAAAAAACGTGGGTTTGATTGGCAACAACTTGTTGAAAATAAGGCTCAAACGAAAAGTCTTGCCCGATATTGACGTTGATGTTCGAGGGGTAGTGGTACTGCATCACCCCCACTCTTGATAGTCGCGCAATTCGGTTTACATCTTGGCGAGAGGTTGACCCGGCCGTAAATAGGGCTTCCATCTGTCCAGAATTGGCCTCAACTACGGCCGGCATTTGAGCAAATGAAAGTGAGGCATGTTGGGCTCGTAGGAAAATGTCATCTGTTTCAAGGGCTACCGCTTTTGCCAAACTTAAATCAGACTCTTGAACCTCGTTATACAGGCGTGCCGTCTCTCTTCTATAAAAGATGAGGGCTAAAATTAAGATAGAAGCCACAAACATCAGATACAAAATCAAAAGCTGAAAGCTTAAATCTTCTCTATACCGAATCATAGGTTCAATTATAGACTGACCAGAGGTGTTTTATATCATACGAAAGTAGTGTTTTTCGAAATTTTTTATAAGTTGGGCTGGATCAGGTTTAGCTAAAGGTATTCCAAAATATTGGGAGGCAAAAAGCGCTCTTCTTCCAAGATCACCAAGGTCTCCGTCCGGATCACACCCTCGATCCGATTCAACTCCCGAATCACTTCGCTCAAGTTGTTGATATTTTTGGCCCAGATGGTGAGGAGTCCGTCTACATCCCCCAGTGGGTTTTGAAAATGGACGATTCCGGGTAAATCTTTGAGCAGAGGGATCACATCGTTTACATGGCCGCCCGAATCACGACGCAGAATTACCACGGCCGTAAGGTCAAAGCCTAGCGCTTTGGGTTCAAGGATGGGGAGGTAGCCGGAGATAATGCCTGTCGTTTCAAGCCGTTTGAGCCGGCCGCGAATCGTTGAGGCCGGTTCCTGTAATTTGTCTGCAATTTCTGAAATCGGAGCGCGTGCATCTTTGTACAGCACTTCGATAATTCGTTTATCTAAATCTGAAAGTTTGTGCGGTTGATTCATAAGCGTATGATGCGTGTTTGGGGCTTGTAGATGAGATACCTTCAAGGGAGCAAATGGTCTATTCGCCTTCGATTTGGTATCTTCCCTTGGAACTCGCTTAAATGACAAATATCTTAAAGAAATCGGGCAATATCCTCTACTTTGTTGACAAACATCAAAATATCGGCCAAATTTCCTGCTTAAATTGTAAATTATAGCTAAAAAGTAGCAAGTTTTGGTTCAATGTTCAGATTGTTTCTTTTACTTGCGCTGCTGCTTCTCAAATTATGAACAATGTCAGTCAAGAACTACTCAATGAATTAAAGACTAATGGGGCAGATTATTTCTCCACGGTGCCATGTAAGCTGCTGGGTGATTTAATTAACCTGCTTGCTGAAGACAAATCAGTCATTTATACCCCTGCGGCCCGCGAGGAAGAAGGGTTGGGGCTGTGTGCGGGTGCATTTCTGGGTGGCAAAACCCCGGTAATCGCCATGCAAAATACAGGGGTCGGCACGATTATTACGAGCTTGTTTTCTCTGGGGCTGTTTTACAACCTGCCGATCACGATGATCGTGAGCCACCGTGGTACACCGGGGGAGAAAATCGGGACACAGGTGCCGATGAGCAATGCGACAAAGCCGATTTTAGATACGGTAGGAGTCCCTTACTTTGCGTTTAGCGATCCGGCCGATGTGAAAAAAGTCGGCCGATTGGTGCAACACGCGCAGGTGGCCCAGCGGCCGGTGGCAGCGCTACTCGATTTTGATTTTTGGGGGAAAGGCTAATGACATACAGAAGATACGAATTATTAAAAGACCTAGCGCCGATCATGGTTGATAACGCCTTGGTTGTCTCGAACATCGGTTTTCCTTCTCAAGAGCTGTACGAAATTCAGGATTCGCCTAAAAACTTTTACATGCTAGGATCAATGGGCCTTTCTTCATCAATTGGGCTGGGCATTGCGCAAACAACCGACCAGCCGGTCATTTCGATTGATGGTGATGGGAGCGTGCTGATGAATTTAGGCACGTTGGCAACCATCGGCAATTACGGCACCAAGAACTATATTTTGTTGTTGGTCGATAATGGAGCCTATGGCTCGACCGGTGATCAGCCGACCCACACATCTGGTAGAACCGACTTGGCCGGTATCGCCCGCGCGGCCGGGATCGACAGCGTTCACGTCACCCAAGACGCTGGCGCAAAAGCGGTTTTAGAACAGTGCATGCAAACCGCTGGACCACATGTTATTGTGGCCAAAGTGGCTCCGGGCAGCCCTAAACTCAACCCGATTCCCATGGATCCTGGCTTTATCAGAGATCGTTTTATGCAGTCAATCAAATAAAAACTAGACCGTTTCAAAAAATCGGTTCAGTTATAGAACGCTATGGCAAAAATATTAAAAGATGGCATTAGCCCCGACATCGAATTTGCGGCCGACGCAAAAGTTCGTGACACAGTAACAAACATTATCAACGACATTCGAACACGCGGCGATGAAGCTGCGTATGAACTGTCGCACAAGTTTGATAATTGGAGCCCCAGCAGTTTTCGGCTAAGTGATGCGGAAATAGAAGTGGCGGTTGCCTCGCTTTCGGCCGACGAGCGGGACGTGATCGACTTTGCGATGACCCAGGTTCGCAACTTTGCACAGGTCCAACGGGACTCGATGCGAGACGTTGAAGTTGAGACGATACCGGGTGTCATTTTGGGCCACAAACATGTTCCGGTAAATAGCGCAGGCTGCTACATTCCTGGCGGCCGCTTTACCCACATCGCCTCTGCACAGATGAGTATTCTGACGGCAAAAGTGGCAGGCGTAGAAAAGGTTATCGGCTGTACCCCACCTAAAAACGGACAAATCCCACAAGCAACCGTTGCCGCCATGGCACTGGCTGGCGCAGATGAAATCCACATTATCGGTGGCATTCAGGCGGTGGCCAGAATGGCGTTAGGCACCGAAAGCCTGCCTCCGGTTGATATGATCGTCGGGCCGGGTAACGCATACGTGGCAGAAGCCAAGCGGCAGCTTTATGGGAAGGTCGGTATCGATCTACAGGCTGGGCCAACCGAGGTGCTGATTGTGGCTGACGATTCGGCCGATGCTGAGATGGTGGCGACAGATTTGCTCGGGCAGGCGGAGCATGGGCCGACCAGCCCGGCCGTCCTCATTACCACTAGCGAGCAGTTGGCGAAAGAGACCGAGGTTGAAATCGCACGGCAGCTTGAGACATTGTCAACGGCCGAATTTGCCGCTCCCGCATGGCGCGACTATGGTCAAATCATATTGGTTGATGATTTGGCAGAAGCGGTTGTGGAAGCGGATAAAGTGGCCAGTGAGCATGTGCAGATTTTGACCAGAGACGACGACTACTTTTTGCAGAACATGAAAAACTATGGGGCTCTCTTTTTAGGTCCCCGCACCAATGTCGCCTACGGAGACAAAGCGATCGGCACCAATCACACGCTGCCAACAAAAACCGGCGGCCGGTACACCGGCGGATTGTGGGTTGGTAAATATATAAAAACGTTGACCTATCAGCGGGTTACCAGCGACGAAGCCAGCGTGTTGATCGGCGAGTACACCTCGAAATATTGTGAGCTTGAAGGGTTTATGGCGCACAAGGCGCAGGCAGATTTGCGGATTGAGCGGTACGGATAAGCTATCAAACGATCCATTACATAGTTTCTTGCCTGAGGCCTTAAGTTATTTTTAATTCAAGCGCGATGCATTTGTAGGGGTGGACGCCATCGGTGTGGGCATTGTCTTCTTCGATGCATGTCTGTCCGATGGCGTCCGCCCCTACGCAGGTTTACCTTTTGCACGTTTTTTCACGGGCCAGCATTCAATGTAGAATCGAAAGAAAAAACTGGCGAGGGTGTTGAGTTTGCTGAAACAGTTTAAGCTGCACACAAAAAATTCTTCGCAGCTATAATTGCCTTTTGATAGCAATCTTTATTGCTCTTCAACTACCCAAAATCGACAATCCAAACATGTTACTTAAAGACAAAATTGCAGTTATCACCGGTGGAGGCCAAGGGATCGGCCGGGAAATCGCCCTTGAGTTTGCACGACAGGGGGCCGATGTTGTTTTGGCCGCCCGCACACAAGAGAAACTAGAGGCGGTCGCCAAAGAAGTTGAAGCGCTTGGCAGAAAAGCGCTTGCCATCCCGACAGATTTACGCAACGTGGCTGAAGTGGACAACCTGCGCGACAAAGCGCTAGAGGCGTTCGGCCGATGTGACATTCTGGTTAATAACAGCGGTATTGCTGGCCCCGTTTTGCCCCATTGGGAAATTGATCCGGCCGATTGGCAAAACACGTTTGACATTAATGTGAACGGGGTTTTTCTGTGTAATCGGGCATTTATCCCCGGCATGTTGGCCCAAGGCTCCGGATCGGTCATTATTATTGGCTCGATCACGGGCAAACGGCCGATGTTGCACCGCACGCCGTATACGGCCGCTAAAATGGCGCTGGTTGGCCTGGTACGCACATTGGCTTGGGATCTTGCAGATTCGGGCGTGCGGGCCAATTTGATCTCGCCCGGCATTGTGGCTGGACCACGCATGGAACGCTCGTTTATGGCTCAGGGGATTGCGCAGGGGATCACGACAGATCAGGCGCGTGAGCAGTTTACAGATGCATCGCCACAAAAAATGTTGACCGATCCAAAAGATGTGGCGCATACGGCTGTCTTTTTGGCTTCTGATCGGTCTGGCTCAATTACGGGTGAGGATATCAATGTGTCGGCCGGGGTTGTGATGTATTAGAGGGGATAGCGACTGAGGATAGGGATAGGGGGTGTGGTCAAAAGGCGTGGCAAAGTTGAATTAGGCGAATGGATCATTGTTAATTGCCCCTTGCTCATTAAAAGGTTGCTCTACTTTCTGAGAAAACAGGGTGCGTTGAACAGCAGATGTTGGCTTGGCGAGTGTTTTGTTTGCTAAGCGAGAATATGCCGGAAATGGGCAATAAACAATGTGCAATAGGCAATGCGCAATGGATGTCCCCACAACTTTTAACCGCACCCTATCTTCTATCCCCAATCCCTATCTTTTTTATCGTTGCCCTTCATCACGAAAGCGCTGAACCCCATCTCGGCTAATCTCAAAACGGTCAAAGTCACGGGCCACATAGGTGTCTCTAAAAATACCGCGTGCTTCATCCCGAATTTGTTTGCCAGAATGCCGTCTTGAAATGTGGGTCAGGATCAGGGTTTTCACCCCTACCTCTTTCGCAAATCTGGCTCCCTGCGTGGCCGTTAGATGGCCGTAGTTTTTGGCTAAATCTTTTTCTTCGTGGGTGTAGGTTGCTTCCACCACAAGGGCGTCCGCATCTGCACAAATCTCCTCAAGCCCTTTGGTTTGTGCCAAATCCCCGATATGAATGTATTTGGTCCCTTTGATTTCGTCTCCCAGCACATCGTCGGGAGAAATAGTCCGGCCGTCGGCCAGCTCTACCGGTTGCCCCGCAACGAGTTTGGCTCGTTCTGGGCCAAACGGCACGTTTAGCGCTTCCGCTTTTTTATCTAAAAACGGCCGACGCGGTTTCTCTTCAAACGCAAACCCAAAGCAGCCGGGGCCACGGTGTTTTACAGGAAAACAGGTCAGCTTGAACTTGCTGTCTTCCAGAATAATCATATTTTTTTCGATTTCGTGCAGATTGACGTTGGCGGCCGTTTTGTTACCTCGTAGTGCAACCCCAAAGACTAAATCTTTTACCCGGCCGAGGGTCGCTTTGCTCCCATAAATATCGAAATTCTCCATCACTTCCCAACGGGCCAATGTTGATACCAATCCACCCAATCCCATGATATGGTCAAGATGATTGTGGGTGAGCAAGACTTTGTCTAAGCGACGAAAGCCCATGCCCGAGCGCAAAATCTGACGCTGGGTCCCCTCACCACAGTCGAGCAGAAAGCGGTATTGGCGGTGGCTAATAATGTGGGCCGAAAGGCCACGATAGGCGGATGGGGTTGCGGCCGAAGTGCCGAGAAAAAGTAGATCAAACACAA
This sequence comes from Chloroflexota bacterium, assembly GCA_020628815.1. Lineage (GTDB taxonomy): Bacteria > Chloroflexota > Anaerolineae > Promineifilales > Promineifilaceae > WTJY01. The sequence continues at coordinate 22,000 of JAHDEN010000074.1, forward strand.
TATGATTTTAGATTAGCGATTTTAGATTTACGATTCGACGTTCGAAATCTTCGACTTGAATCGTAAATCGTCAATCAGGAATCGTAAACCACAATGTTATTTTCTTTTGATCCGTTTCTTAAACTTTTTCGCCATATTCTTACCCGCACGTTTAACCGCTTTGTCTACACGGTTCGGGTCCAGGCGGGTCACGGCAAAGCGACCTTCGTCAACAGATTTTGCCATGGCGTGATGCATGATCAAATGGCTGTTGCGTTGCAAAAATGCGTTTTGATCTCCATCTGGGTCAGCTTTGCGGGCTTCGTCCATTTTTTCTTTCAGGCCGTCAATCTCTTCTTGTGGGATAAAGGCGCCAACGGTGCTAAATAAAAGCTCGGTGCCGACCGGCAGCAGACGAACCAAAATCAGGTCCCCTTTTTTAGATTTACCAAAACCGGCCGGTGATTTTGCAATCGCACCTTCGCCGCTGAAAAAGTCGGTCAGCTTAAAGCGGGCGTTGATCGCATCATAATCGTCAAACACATAGGCCGATGGGGCCGGCATTTCTTTCCAACCCTCAACCACAGTTTTTTGCCGATCATCAAGATCTTCCCATTGTTCATCTACCCAAGTTTGAAAGATGGTTTTTGTCTTTGTGTCCGGCGCATAGTCATAAAAGAACCAGTCGAAAAAGCGGAGTGACTCGGTCATGTCCATCTCATCGGCCGTATCCATCTGATAATAGTCGTCCCAATAGATAGGTAAAGCCTGAGCCAGCCATTCGGCAAAACGCTCGTCTTGGCTAAACCGAATCATTTGCCGGTTGAGCCCACGGGCTGTGTTTTCAAGCTGTTTTTGTTCTTTACGTGCGGCTCTGAGTGCTTTGCGATCAACTTTTTCTGTCATATAAAATCGGTTTAAAGCGGTCAGCTTTTTATAACCTGACCGGTTTTGAATTAGTTTAGTTTGGTTAAAATAGGCAATAGCTCTGCCAAGGAGTTTATCACGAAATCAGGGTTTGTTCCTTCAAATCCACGATCTAGGTGGGGCGGGTCCATCATCACCCCGATCATACCTACGTTGTGGGCCCCCTGAATGTCGTGTGCCGGCCTGTCCCCAACAAACACGCAGTCTTCCGGCATTAGGTCTAACAATCCCAGCATGCGCCAATAAATGGCCGGATGCGGCTTCATAAACCGAGTGTCGCCAGAGGTGATGCGGGCGTCAAAATATTTAAGCAGGTCGTACTGTTCAAGTTCTGGATCCCGCATCCACATCGGGTGGAACGCATTGGTGATCAATCCTATTTTGTATCCCTCAGCTTTGAGCTGGGTTAGCACCGGATGGGTGTCTGGAAAAGGTTCAACACCGGGTGCGACCGTATGCCCGTAAGCAAGCATGATCTCTTTTAAGTCAACTTGTTCTGGGTTGATGTTGCACCTTTTTAGCATTGCTTGAACCGCGTCACCAAAGTTCGCTCCAGCAAACGTCTTTTTCTTCTCGGTCCACTCTTCTACCACACACTCATACGCAATTCGTCCCCAATCTTCGGCCGTGGGCATGTCAAAGCCCTGCTCAACCAAATAGGTGCGCATATTGCCGTAAGATGGAGTGAATAACTCTCGGTAGGTGCCTTGCAGCCCTGACCAATCGATAAGCGTATCGTCTAAGTCAAATATGACCGCTTTTATTTTTTGTGTACTTCTCATTTATTTGTGGGGTGATGTGGTGGGGAGGGGCAGAAGAAAAGCGTGGGGCGTAAAGGGTAAAAGGATCATTTCCTGTCTACCCTTTACTCCAGCTTTTTAAACGTTTACTCGCTTGATAACCGGTCGAGGATCAAGATGATAACAAACCCGACTAGGGCAAGGCCGATAGCGAAAAAGATTTCTTGGCCGCCGTTGTCGATCATATTTGGCAGATAATTTGCCTGTTTGGTTACGATCGGGTGGCCGTCCCGAATGAGGATTTCTCCGGCCGCGTCACGTACCCAATCTAGATCATCTTTCCAAGGCCAAATTTTGCGTAAGCTGCCGATCATTAGGCCGATCAGAGTGGCAACGGTCAGGTCGTTAAAGTTTTTGAACAACCAGCTCAATACTTGAGCAAAGGTGACCAATCCGATCACAGCACCGATAGCGATGAAGGCCAAGGTTGTGATGTCAAAATCGCTAACCGCGGCGAGCACGGTTTGGTATTTGCCCATGAGCACCAAAATGAAAGAGCCTGAAATACCAGGCAAAATCATGGCGCAGATCGCTACCATCCCTGAAAGCATTAAAAACCACCACGTGTCAGGGGTTTGAGCAGGGACACGGCCGACCAGAATATAAGCGCCTACAGTGCCAATAACTAGGGCAGCGATGGTGCCAACGTTCCAACTGCCAACCTGCTTTTGAACCATGATGATCGAAGCAACGACCAGGCCAAAAAAGAAGCTCCATAAGAACACCGGTTGGTTTTCGAGCAAATATTCTAGGATACCGGCCAAGCTAACAACGGCGATTCCGATCCCGGAAACAACCGCTAGCAAGAACTGCCAATTGACGATCTCAAAAACTTTTTTAAAGTTGAAAGAAAATATCGCTTTGATTAGGTCTGCATTGGCAACATCTTTAATCGAGCCTAGCAGCTCTTGGTAAATGCCTAAAATGAAGGCCATTGTGCCGCCTGACACGCCGGGAACCACATCTGAGGCACCCATTGCCATTCCTTTTAAGACAAGTCCAACGTATTCCCGTGGAGAACGTTGTTTTTTCTCGTAGCTGTTTTCTGAAGTTGTCATAATTGATTGTGCATGAAAAAAGGGGCATAAGGTCTATCTGAGACCTTAAAACCCCTTCCTGTTATTGATATTTGAAATGATGTAGAGATTTGACACCCTGTGTGAAAATACCCGATTACTCTGGGAAAATCAACCAGTGTAAGGTGAATTTTTAGGTGAATAGCAAAAGTTTCCTATGTGAACCAACATGATACAATTTTTGTTCAACCTTTACCGTACTATCAACCTTCATCCCCCCAATTTAATATGGACCCCACGTTTTTAATCACAACATCGATCACTATTTTGCTGGCCTTGTTTGGCTACCTGTTTACATGGTTTAGCGGCCGACGGGCTCAACAGCAGCGTGACCAGCTTGAACGGATCAACAATCAGTTGGAAAAACTGTATGGCCCTTTGTTCGCCCTAGTTCAGTCTTCAGACATGTCTTGGCGGGCTTTTAGGGTTCAATATCAGCCGAATTCTCGCTACTTTTCTGATCTGAACCCACCTAGCGATGCGGATTTAAATGCATGGCGTTTGTGGATGCGAACCGTTTTTATGCCGATTAATTTGCAGATGGTTGATATTATTCAGAGTAATGCCCATTTGTTGATCGAGCCAGAGATGCCGGAATGTCTCTTGGTGTTGCAGGCACATGTGTCATCTTTTAAAGCGGTGATTCGGGCATGGGACCTTGATGACTTTTCTGATCATGAATCTCAAGTTCATTACCCATCTAAAGAGCTGCTTGATTATGTGACCCAAGCGTACAAAAAGCTTAAGTCTGATCAAGCAAAGTTGATCGGGCTGTTGGATGGGTAGGTTTTCAGCGAACCCATTGGTATCAACTTAAGCAGGTCCATAGAGAAATCATCTGCGCCAAATTTGATCAGGTGATGTAGGGGTGCCCCTCGTGGGTACCCAGATTGACGCCATGCTGTACCTGGGCACCCACAAGGGATGCCCCTACAATACGTTTTGGGTTATGGAAATAATGATTTCTGGGGCTATTATGGATCGTTTTTGCCTTAAGTTGATACGCATGGGGTAGGTTTTCAGCGAACCCTTCAGGATTAATCCTTTGAAATAGAAGGTTTTTGTGACTAACTTATTTGTTGCTGCCAAAACAGACCCCAAATTGAGCCGTGCGGTGGGTGCAACCTGTCGTTGTGTACCCGGCCGCTTGTAAAAGTTCAAGATGGTGCGGCACAGTTAATCGGCCGGGCCGTGCGTTTGCCTCGTCCCCTTCCTGAGTGATTAAATCTGCATTGATAAAAAGCCCTTCTTCACCTAATAAGCTTTGGCACTTTGTGTAAATCGATGCGATTTGATCCGCATCACCTACATCATGTAACGACTGCATCGAAACGATGACATCAATTTGACCCGTCTTAGATGCACCTTTCAGTAGATTAGGCCACTCGGTTCCAGTTAAGTCTGCGCAGACAAATTCCCCATCAACCGATAACTTGGCGGCCGTAAAATCAAGAAACGGCTGGATAAAGTCCAGACCGATGTAATCGATCTTGGGAATGTTATTGCACAACGATTCCGCTAATTGGCCCGGCCCAATGCATAGCTCAGCCACGGTTGGGTTTTCTGTTCCTAATTGCTCGATTTGTTGAACAATATGATTCATGATTTCGGGCCGATCTAAATAATTATCGGTCAGCCGTTTTTGATAGAGTCTGACATCGTTTTGGGTTTGAATATCTCGAAATGACATGTGCTTTTGTGGGGGATTGGATTTGGTTGTTTTAGATGAGTTCGTCCGTTTTTAATCGGTGATCAATGCTGTGCTGACATCATTGTGCACTATTGAGGGCTGTCTATATTTCCTGGTTAAGACCGCTTTTGTTTATTTATATCCGACTCTGTTCATTAACGAGGCGATCTGTATCTCTCTTTTGCTTTGGATATTGGGGAATCAGAGAACTTGTATCCCAATGTATCCCATTCGAGTATCCCTGATGAGATACCCGTTGGATTCTTGCATTCGGTTTAATACGTTTATCAATCTGGCCAACGCCCCAAACAAGTGACCAAGTAAAAGATGAATTTAGCCATTTGGCTTAGGCAAAGAATTGCTA
>JAHDEN010000306.1 GCA_020628815.1 Chloroflexota bacterium
GTAATTATTCAGTACCTTGTGTAGGGGTCGACGCCGTCGGTGTGGGCGTTGGACGCTTCGATCCATTTGTGGCCCGATCTCAGCGTGCGAAGCTAAGCCGTTGACCCTACGGCGATATTTACGACCTGCTGAATAATTACAAATCTTCAGGGTAGAAGTTTAAGAGACAATTTCTGCCAATGGCATACCGATCATTCAGGAAAACCTTTAAGAATGGACTATTTAGACGGCATTCCGCCTATCTCACCGAAGAATGTAGCGATACGAGTCAACAAACGTGCAGAACGAAAACTTCGGCAGGGGCATCCGTGGCTGTTTGATGGTGGGATTACAGAAGAGAGCTTTGTACCAAACAGCGGCGATGTTGCGGTCGTATTTGACCAAAAACGAAAGTTCTTGTCTGTAGGCCTTTATGACCCTGACAGTCCTATCCGGGTCAAAATGTTAGCGGCCGGGAAACCTGCCAAAATCAATGATGATTGGTTTTTAGACAAGCTACAGGCAGCGGCCGATAAGCGATCCCATCTGGCTGAAACCGGCACGAACGGATACCGGCTGGTGTACGGGGAGGGAGATTTCTTGCCTGGGTTGATCGTCGATAAATATGATCAAACGTTGGTCATCAAAATTTATACGGCCGCATGGTTCCCCCATTTAAAGGCTATTTTGGCAGGATTAGAGACAGTCATGCCGGCCGAGCATTGGGTGTTGCGACTCTCGCGCAATGTGCAGGCGGGTGAAACGTGGGGGCTAACAGATGGGATGATGCTAAAAGGAGAGCTGCCGAACGCCCCTGTCCCGTTTACAGAGAACGGCCTTAACTTTGCGGCCGATGTGATCCACGGACACAAAACCGGCTTCTTTTTTGATCACCGGGATAACCGGCAACGGGTGGGCAAACTGGCAAAAAACAAAACCTTGCTAGATGTGTTTGCGTACACGGGGGGATTTTCTCTCTTCGCGGCGGCCGGGGGTGCCAAAAGTGTCATGAGCTTAGACATCAGCCAGCCAGCGCTTGAGGCGGCTAAAGGGAACTTTGCACTGAATCATGATCGGCCGGAAGTAGCCAATTGTCGTCACGAAACGGTCGCGGCCGATGCGTTTAAAGCGCTCGAAGATTTAGCGAAGTCGGGCCGCACGTTTGACTTGGTCATAGTTGACCCCCCTTCATTTGCCAAAAGCAAAGATGAAGTTGACGGGGCGATTAAAGCGTACGAAAAGCTGACGAGGTTGGCCCTAAACGTTCTGGCGGAGCAAGGCTTGCTGGTGATGGCATCCTGCTCAAGCCGGGTTTCGGCCGAGCTGTTTTTTTGCACGGTGATCCAAGCAGCCGAGGAGCTGGAGCGGCCGCTGTGGAAGCAGTTCAAAAGCCAACATGCGGCCGATCATCCACTACGCGACGAATTTCCAGAAGGTGCGTATTTAAAGTGTGGTATCTTTTCAGTAATTGATTAATCAATAATTACGCAAGATTCTCTATTCAGTCATGGAGCGAAACCTATGGATGTTGTTTTACTCATTTTAGGGCTTTTGGGATTGGTGATTTTAATTGTCGGCCTATTCGCATTTGGTGGGGGATTAACGTGGTTTGCTCGTGAAGAGGAAACCCAAAAACGATCGCTTGATTTAAAACTTTGGGTTGCTGAAAACGGTTGGGAGTTTGAAAAAGATAGTCATCAGTTCAAAAATCTACTCCGAGCCTCTTCTTGTCATTTCGAGTCAGCCAACGGAATACCAAAAAATGTCGCTTTTCTCAAAGAAAACATGCGGACCCTACATATTTTTGATTACTTTGTGCGTACCTACGAATTAGATTCAACCTTTAAGCTGGCAAATAAAGAACAATCCCTCCAAGGCATGCTGATCCACTTTGAGGACCAACATTTTCCTAATTTCAACATTTCTAAATCTGGTTCTTATTCTAATTCTGGTTATGTCCAGATCAATCGAGATGCCTACCCATTATGGATTCCGAGCTACATAGATATTTTTGCTGGGCGGCATGATGCAGATGAGATCGTTCGCTTCATCAGCGAAAACAAGCAATTATCTAAATTAATTACCAATCGATACTTTTCAGTTATCCTATTTCGAAGAGATAAAATTGCTGTGTACTTTGACGGGTTGTTTTTTCTAAATAGTGCGAATTTAACTAACCTAGTAAACAAAGCTAAAATTATTTCTACTCTTAAAAGCAATAAACTCTTGGACGATTACGACGAGGAGCTAAAAATGCTAAAAAGGGAGGAGAAAAACAGTTGAACGAAACATCTTTTTTCATGTCTGTATGGGTCACACTCGTGCTGCTTGCAATTGGCTCGGGGTCATATTTAATGTGGTGGCTCGTAAATACGCTGACAAAAAGAACGATAATTGATTAAGCAATAAGTGAGGTGTAACCTATACCTATGTTTGATGATGCCCCTCTTTGGTTATTTTTTGTCTGGTTTCTGATCATAATAGCAAATCCAATGATGCAAAAATATTTTAAATCCAGAAGAGACTCAAAAAGAGAGAAGCTGGAGACAGATTTGCGGTCGGTTGATATGGAGCTGTTAGCAGTGGAAGCTGGGGCCAGATTTTCTGCTGATGGAGAAGATGTTCCGATATCAATTAAAGCCAATTTTCACAGCATGGGCATGGAAAATGAGCAAATTCGAAATGTAATTATCCAAAATAAATGGAATGTTGTGGCCTCAATTTTTGAGATAATTGGTAATCAATATGACCCGTTGAGTGATACGTCCTCATCTGAAGAAAAACGGCTTACAGGGATTGCAGTTCATTCAGAAATTTTCCAAGCACCGAATTTTGTTATTGGGAAAAACCTTATCAAACCTTTGGGATTTTTACCGATAGAGTTATCCACACACCCTAAATGGCTACTTAATAAAGCAAAAATTTATTCTAGAATGAGTAATGCTAATAAGGTTACCAAATGGGTGAATGAGCATCAGAATGTGATTGCTATTGTGGAAGATCCTACCTTTTTGATGATGCAATTCCATCAAAATACGATTGAAGTCTATTATCAGGTTGAAATGTCAGCTGAGCTTGCTTCGTTTGAACAGCTAAATCAAAAAGTAGATATCATCATAAGGTCCACCCAACTAAATGGATCAGACAGTAATCTTGATGTGCAAATCAAGATGCTAAAAGATGAGGAAAAGAAGAAATGATTAATCTCTCTATTTTTGGGTTTGTGTTTGTGATGCTGGCTGTGCTAATGATAGGCGCAGGTCCGTTACTGGTGTGGTGGCTCATTAAAACTCTGAGAGAAGGGCCGCCAAAAGATAATGCTGTTGCTGAAATAAAACGGATAAAGGCTGAAGAAAAATTTTAGAGGGATTCTAAAACATCTGCGTACACGGCGACCGTTTGCCCGGCCGTCTTTTCCCACGAAAACTCCGCAACCCGCTTTTTCCCCCGCTCAATCAAATCATCCCGCAAGCTGTCTTGGTGCAACGTAGCGATCATGGCACCACCCATCCGCTTTTCATTGTCAGGGTCTACCGCCATCGCCGCATCCCCCACAATTTCAGATATACCCGGAGCGTCTGTTGCTACAACAGGCACGCCGCTGGCCATCGCTTCTAGCGGGGGTAGACCAAATCCCTCATACCGACTGGGGAACACAAAATTCATCGCTTCGCGATAAATCACCGGCTTGTCCGCTTCGTCTATGTAACCCAGCCAGCGCACGTGGTCGGTTAAACCTAACTTTTCAATCAGCTCGTCATAATCTACTGCGGTAGTACCAGGTTCTGGCTTTTTGCCGGCCAAAATCAGCGGATAATCGCTGCCAAGAGCACTAAGCACATAGGTGTAGGCCACCAGCATCGTGTGTACATTTTTGTGATGGGTATAGCCGCCCAGGTAGAGGGAATAAAAATCTGGCAGGTCGTATTTTTGTTTCACCGCCATGTCGAGCAAAAAGTTGCCTTCGGGCGAAAAATCGGGCGAGGGGGCGAGGTAGACGGTTGTGATCTTTTCGGCCGGGATTTCAAGATGCTTAATGATGTCTTCTTTACTGGCGTTAGAGTCGGTCAAAATATGATCGGCCCCTCGGGCGCTGGCAGACACCAAAGCGGTGTACAGCCGAGCTGCGGCAGACTGATGATACTCCGGCATGATCAGCGTAATCAGATCATGTACTGTGACAACAGTAGGAACGGGTGAACGCAACGGACTGCCCCAATAGGGGATATGGGCCAAATCTGCCCCAACTTCTTTACACGCTTTGGGAAATCCGCGCTGTTCAAACAGCACTTTGCCCAAATGGCCCGGCCGCATCGCCACCCGTTTCACATTCACACTAGGTGGAACATCTTCCGGCTGGTCTTGGTCGTTGACGGCCGGAAAAACCAGCGTGACTTCAAGATCAGAAATCAGCCGATTAAAATGATAGATAAGCTGGCGCGTGTACTGACCGCTACCGGTATTTGATTGGTTCCAAAAGAATCCGTTGATGGCGACGTGCATGGCTTAAGTTTACCGTAGG
>JAHDEN010000075.1:0-19498 GCA_020628815.1 Chloroflexota bacterium
CTCGCTGAATGACCAGCTTTCACCTTCGGCCGGTGGCTCTACGCCAGCAGCTTCAAACATCGCTGTGTTGTAATACGCGATCGGGGTTGAGCTGTTAAATGCAAGCGCAACCATCCCGTTGTCATCTGAGTAGTAATCAGAAACGGCTGGCAAGAAAACGCTAGAATCAAATCCATCCGCTTCCATCAGCTGGTAGGCTGGGATTAGGCGGCCGGTATCGATCATGGTTTGTGATGCCAAGTCAAAGTTCTGGATCAGATTTGGCTCTGTGCCGGTTTCAAATGCAGCTAGAAGCGCATTGTAGGTATCGTCATACGATCCTTGGAATGTGGCGTTTACCACGATGTCGCTTTGGCTGTCGTTAAAACGAGCAACAAGCTCATCAACCACTTCACCTAACTCACCGCCCATGGCGTGCCAGAATTCGATGGCGACAACATCGGCCATTTCCTCTTCCATTTCTTCTTCGGCCATTTCTTCTTCGGCTTCAGCCGCAGGCTCCTCTTCTTCGGCCATTTCTTCTTCGACTTCAGCAGCCGGTTCTTCGGCCGGTTCTGAAGTAGGTGCGTCACCACCGCCACAAGCGGCGAGTAACAGCATCAGGGTCACAGTTAATGCGAGCCATTTCAACATATGTTTCTTCATTCGATCCTCCTGAGGATACTCCACGGTCAGTTTCCTAACGATGGATTTAAATCTTGACAGAAAATTTCTGCCTTCAAAACAATTTAATTAAGTAGGGGCGAAAGGGGCCGGAACGGTTCTTTGATCTACGCCTCACCTTTCGGCCGGTCCCTTACGTCCCAGCATGTGAATATGTTCATGCCACCAGCGTAGGGGCGAAAGGGGCCGGAACAGTACTTTGATCTACGCCTCAACTTTCGGTCGGCCCCTTACGTCCGTGGCATGTACGTATTTGCATGCCACGGACGTAAGAGGTGGTATTGAAACGCCTATTTTCAGTGCCAATGCTCTTGCCCACCTCTTTCGCCCCTACAGCGTGGGTGCTACAGGCATTCGATCAAAAACAATTACCCTTTCAACCCGGTCATGGCGATACCTTTAACCAGTTGTCGTTGTGCAACCAAAAAGATAACGAGAGTCGGCAACATTACGATCACTGCGCCAGCCATCAACGAGCCCCAATCAGCCCCACGCTCTTGATCAAACAAGAAGAAGCGGATACCGATTTGGACCGTACGCATGCTTTGGTCGTTGGTGATAATCAGGGGCCACAGATACTGGCTCCACGCACCTAAAAAGGCGAAGATGCCAAGCGCGCTAATGGCGCCACCGCTTAACGGGACAACGATTTGCCATAAAAAGCGGAAGTTGCTGGCTCCGTCAATTTGAGCGGAGTCGTACAGTTCTTTGGGTAACGCGAGGAAAAACTGCCTGAGTAAAAAGACCCCAAATGCACTGGCTAGAAATGGAACCGTGAGACCAAAGTAGCTGTTGGCCCCCAAGCTAGAGCAAAATTCGGCCGATTCACCAAATAGCTCCATACAGTTTCTTGGGAGTTCACTGACAAAAATGAAATTGGGGATAAAGGTAAGCTGGAAAGGAACCATCAAGCTGCCCAAAATCACGTAAAACATCAGATCTCGGCCGGGAAATTTCAGAAATGAAAAGGCGAATGCGGCCAAAATACTGAAGAGCACTTGGCAAATCACAATCACACCGGACTGAATTGCGCTGTTTAACAAATAACGGCCGAACGGGGTTGCGTTCCAAGCGGTGCGGTAGTTATCCAAAGTCCAATCCCGGGGGAAAATGTTGTACGGATTCGCATTAATATCAGTCACAGATTTAAGGCTGGTAAAAATCGCAATAATAATCGGTAAAGCGATAATCAATCCGACAGTGATCAAGAATATCTGCAATAACCAATCGTTCCGACTCATCTTTTCAGACGGTGCCGCAACCTGAGTTTCGTCATCGATAATTGAGCTCATTAGTAATTCACCCTCCGGCCTAGACCTCTAAATTGAATAATCGAAACAATCACAATGATTAGCGCCAACAAATAGGCCTGGGCCGAAGCAAATCCACGTAGCGGGGTCCCAATAAATCCATCTACAAAGATGGCATACACTAAATTGGTAGTCGCTTGCCCCGGGCCACCATCTGTCAAAATATTGATTTCACCAAAGGTTTGGAGCGAATTAATCACATTGATGATGAGCAAGAAAAAGAGCGTGGGGGAAAGCAGAGGCAGAGTAATGTGGCGTATGCGGTGCCACATATTTGCTCCATCTACTTTTGCCGCTTCATAGTAAGTTCCATCTATGTTTTGCACCCCAGCTAAGGCGATGATTACATTAAAACCGAGCTGTCGCCAGACAACGGCGATAGATACGGCGATTAGGGCCCAATCTTTTGAAGCCAACCAGTTTGGTCCTTCCTCGATACCAACAAAAGTGAGCCAGTAGTTTAAATAACCAACGGCCGGGTTATAAAGAAAACGAAAGATGACCCCGGTTACGGCACTCGATATGACGATTGGAATAAAAATCAAAAGTCGGTGGAACCACGAGAGTCGTTTAAGCGGATACGACAAGGCGATGGCTAGCCCAACCGCTAGAAAAATACCTGTCGGCACCGTGCCGAGGGTAAACCAGAATGAAACTTTTAAACTGTTCCAATAATCCCCACCTTCTAGGATTTCGGTAAAAAGTCTCTGGTAATTTTCAAAACCAACATATCGTGTCTGGTTTCCAAACGGGGCTACACGGGTCAAGCTCAGATTAAATGAGCTAACAATCGGGTAAAAGACAAAAACCCCTAAAATGATCAGCGTTGGGAGCAGGTATAAATACCCTTCCAAAGCGGCCATAACCTTTTGCATGCCTTTCCCTTTAGGGGGAGAAGAATTTTGCATCGTTTTTTCCTCTTTCAATCTTCTTTTTTAACTAGACAGGTCTGGTTGGTCCCCCTCCTATGAGGAGGGGTTAGGGGAGGTGGATTTACCCTCACCCCTACAAAACGGGACACCTGTATAGTCACCTTCTTTTTTAATCACAATTTAAGACGTTATCTTAGTTCTGTTATTGGATGTTTAATAACGGCCAGCAAAATGTTAAGGGTTGTTTAACACTTTAGTTCCAGCCAATTGCTTGGCAAAACGCACGATACCGACTTTGCAGCGGCCGATTTTGCTTGGGCAAAAAATAGTCATCTTCTAGATGACTCCAGTCGGCCGATGGCTTACCTGCCAACCACGCAATTCCTCGCGAAGTGGACTGACGAATCTCGGAACGGATCACCAGCCGTTGTGACATATCGGCCAAAAGTTGACACAACCCATCAACGGATGAAAGACCACCGCTAATTCGGATGCGTTTTACATCTTGTCCGGTACTGGTGATCGCATCTAGATTGATGTGGATCAAAAAGATAATGCTTTCAACGATGGCAACCGCTTTTTCGGCCGTCTTTGCCTCGGTTTTAGCATTCGGATTTGCGATAAAGTGAGGTTTTGGCCCTTCTTCCCACATGGGGGAACCTAAACCACCAATCGTATTTACAAATATCGGGGGGAGCTCAACTTCGGTCAGCCACTGTTCTAAATTGTGGCTTAAGTCAGGTTGATCCCATTCTTCCGCCGCCCACTGGATCGCAGCACCTGCCCCGTTTACTGTCCCTTCCAACAGATACGTGGCGCTGTCTGTGGTACTGTTGGCAACGCTGGCCAACAAACGGGGATGATGGACCGGAGTGCTGCCTGTCGGTAAGAGTACAAATGCACCTGTGCCGATATTGACGATAAATGTGCCTGGCTCTAACTGCCCGGCACCATGAATCGCAGCGTTTTGGTCACCATTCACAGCCTGCAACGAGATAGAGCTGTTTTTTAAAAACCCGTATGTATATTGGGTCGGCCGACATTCTGGCAGATGATCGGCCGATAGCTCAAATTGTTTGAGCAGCTTTTTCGACCAATTCCTTGCCTGCAAATCCATCAGCTGCGTGCGAGACGCATTGACATGATCAACAATTTCAGGATGATTTTCGACCAGATTTTTAACGATGAAAGCGGCCAATGGGCCAAACATAAAATCTTGGCCATTGCTCAGTTTAGCGTTGTTGTCTAACAACCAACGCAGCTTGCTTGCCCCATAGTGAGGAGACAATATCAATCCACTAATTTCTTTGATTTTGTGCGCCTGTCGTTCTAACGGATCGAGATACGTATAAGCACGCCGATCTTGCCAGCTTATGACGGGTGACAACGGTTTGCCGGTCTCGCGATCCCAACAAACAACGCTTGACCGCTGGGAAGACAAGCCTGCAACCGAAATGTTCCGGCCGACCACATCTGCATGAGACAAGACCTCGTCCATTGCGGCCACAAGGTTGCTAAAAATCTCATCAGGATTTTGCTCGATCTCGATATCGCTAATCCGATTCAACTTTACCGGCTGGCTGGCCGACGCAACCAACTGCCCCATTTGATCATACACAATCGCCCGTACGCTTAAGGTACCAACATCAAGGGCCAAAATTAAATCAGAGTCAACAACAGAACTGAGCATAAAAATTAAAACGGAAGATTAGAATCAAGCATCTTTTAGTCGATTCATCTATTTTGTAACGCAGGTCAAATCAGTTGGTGCAGCAATGGGTTCGGTCTAAACCAAAAGGAGCTTTTTGGTCGAAGTTTTGGTGGGTGAACAACTTTGGTCTATCATCTAGCATACGCTCATTGCAAATTGTGTCAACGACTGCGCACAAATTTGCACAGCCACACCCGACGTGGTGCAATTTTATTCAAATGGCTGGATACCGGCCGCTGAACAGACTAAGATAGACGATGGATCACGATCAACAACAGCTCGAAAATGCGCTTCAGGCGGCACAGATGTATTACTATCAAAACCTGCCGATGAAACGTATTGCGGCCGAGCTTCAGGTATCTCACTCAACCATTTCGCGGCTGTTAACTTGGGCAAGAAACGAGGGGCTGATCGAAATTCGCATTAACGATGTGCGCCGCCGTGCCAGCCCATTAGAAGAAGTGATCAAGCTTCACTTTAAGCTAAAAGAAGTCAAAGTGGTTCCGGTTGCGGAAATAGCAGGAGAAAGCGTTTGGCAAGATCGAGTGGCTCGCGTAGCCGCTAATTATCTGAGCCAAATTATGGAGCCCTACACGGTTTTAGGGGTTTCAGTTAGCCAGATGGTCAATCACATTTCCGCCTGCCTAACCCCAAAATCTTTGGTTAATGCACATGTGGTACAGCTCAATGGTGGCAACTATGTGCCTGGCCCCGGCCGGGAACATTCAGGAAATCTGATTGCTCACATCGCCAGCAACTATGAAGCGAGAGGTCACCTGTTTTCTGTTCCGTCCTTCTTTGATTTCCCAGAAACAAAACAAGTTCTGTGGCGCGAAAGTAGCATCAAGCGCATTTTAGATTTACAAAACAGATCAGACGTGATTTTGTTTAGCCCAGAAAGTTTAGATTCAAACACCAATCATTTTTACGGTGAACCGGCCGCACTATCCGCCTGTAATGCGGTTGGTTTAATTGCCAACATTTTGATTGATTGTGACGGCCGACACGAAAATATTCCGCTCAACCAGCAGGCTTGCGGTCCCGATCTTTCCCTTTTTAGCCAAGTTGATCGAGCGATCTGCGCCGTATCTGGCACCGATAAACTAGACTGCTTGCTTGGGGCGCTGCGGGGCAAGTACCTCACAGACTTGATTATTGATGAGCCTACGGCCCGTCGCTTGGTCGAATCGTTTTCTACTCATTAAAACAGGTTAGCAGGATCAATACATATATGTTTTCTACGGTCGGATCAATTCAACAAGAGGTAAAACCTCACGATCAATATCAGGTTGAAATTAAGCTTGATTATGAGTTGCTGGCTGGTCGTCAAACCCGCTACACCGTCGAGACATATATTTTTGCCCCCAGAACTTTAGGCGTTTCGGCCGAATCTTATAGCAAAAGCGATTTTTATCGGGATGTCCAAAACTATATTCGCCTAAAAACACCTGCCATGCTGCTGCGAGACTTTACCGAAAGCCCAACCTCCCCACTAACCGCTTTAAAGCAGCTTATTGATCAGCCTAATTGGGTAAATGATCCCAACGTACTACCCCAGCTGCACACGATGTTTAAACTGTTGGCCGCTATGTTAAACAGCGCCATCCGTGAGCATTTGGTACACACCAACAGCCGGATCGAAGAGATGGGACAAAATGGGAAAGTCCATCTGGTGGTTGACACGCTGGTAGAAGAATTTTTGAATGAAACGGAGTTGATCAGCAATCAGTTTAGAGAGATGTTTGCAACGTTTAATTTGCCCCATGTCGCAGAATCTGCGCTTAGTGGGTATCAACTCACAGATGAATCGATCAGTATTTTGGTTGAAGAAGGGTTGATTGAGCTGTTTCAAATTGTTGATGTGTACTCAAAGAAAAGCAATCGGCCGGATTTTCGCACACGCATTTCTGACAGAGTTGATGATGAAACCAAACATCGGCGCCACCACGGCTACTTTTCTCTTTTAAATGTAGAAGATGAAAATGAAACCTATCTCTACCGGGCCTCAGTCTTAAAAAAATACGCCTCGAGTGTCTTGTTTTTAAGCGCAGATATTTCAAAAGATGGGCGGCGTCTTACCCAATTAAGCAATGCGGCCGCGGCCGGCATCGCCATGATTTTTGCAACTCTGGTCGCATTCTATTTTCAGTCTCAGTATGGCACCTTTACGCTCCCCGTTTTTACGGCGTTGGTCGTCGGTTACATGTTTAAAGATCGAATTAAAGAAGCTGGACGGGATATTTTTTCTCAGCGGCTGCAGTCATTTTTGCATGACCGACGGATCGTGATTCGTACCCAAGATGGGGTTAAACTTGGGTATCTAAAAGAAAAAGTGGCGTTTGTTGCTGAAAGCCAAGTGCCCGGCCAAGTTTTACTAAAACGAGATCGGGATCAGTTTAGCAAGATCGATAGCGACGGCCGGGAAGAAAATATTATTCGCCACTCAAAAGAAATCGTATTGTACGCCGATGCTTTTAAATCAATTTTTGGCGACATGGTACAGATTACCGGTATTAATGACATTTTGCGCTATGATGTGCGGGCTTATTTGAATAAAATGGCTGAACCGGTTCAAGAGCGCGATTATTTGGAAGATGGTGAGTTGCGCTCAATCTTGTGTCATAAGGTTTATCATCTCAACATCGTATCGCGCTACCGCACAGTTCGGCCGCAAAAAGCTAAAATTCACAGTCGAATCAGGCTCGTGCTTGACCGCACCGGCATCAAACGCATGGAAACAATCGCTTAAGCCACATTTAGGCAAAGAAAAATCGTAAATGCAAAGGTGTTCTGGCTGGCTTCCCCCTCCCAATGAGAGAGGGGCTGGGAATGAGGGTAACTCCACCACCCCTAACCCCTCCTCATAGGAGGGGAACTAACCAGATCTATATAGCCACAGACAATCATCTTTAATCACCAGTAGGAAAAATTTATGCTAGTTATCGGACATCGCGGTGCTATGGGGCATGCACCCGAAAATACCCTTCAAGCAATTCAAATTGCACTTGACATCGGTGTAGATTGGATTGAAATTGACGTTTACGCTGTTGAAAATGAGATGGTTGTTATTCATGACGACGACGTTGACCGCACCACAAATGGGCATGGCCCAGTCATGGAGCACTCACTGGCAGACCTACGCAAATTAGATGCCGGAAACGGGCAGCAAATACCGCTATTGAGCGAAGTCGTGAACTTGATCGATGCCAAAGCTGGGTTAAACATTGAACTAAAGGGGCCGGGAACTGCAGCACCCGTTATCAACTATTTAAACACCCAGCTACCCGCTCATTGGGCTGCTGATCAAATCTTGCTTTCCTCTTTTGATCATTTGGAATTGCTGTCAGCCAAACGTTTAAGCCCGATCTACAACCGAGCACCTTTATTTTGGACCGGTGAGATTGATTACGACTTTGTGATGCGAGAGCTAGAAGCGGTTTGCATAAACCCATCCCTACACATGGTAAACCAAGAAATTGTAGACGAAGCCCACAGCAACGGGCTGGCGGTTTTGGTTTACACCGTTAATGAAAAAGCTGACATTGAGCGCATGCGTAAAATGGGAGTGGATGGCATTTTCACCAATTTTCCAGATCGCGCTTAAAGTAAGCTCCGCGCATTTTGAGCATTGATCCCAATCCAGCCCCCCTACATGCTTAATTTTCTCACGCATAGTAAGTAAGTTAGCCTAACACCACCGCCTACAACCAGATACAATTTAGCTATCAGGGATCTCTTTCTTATCCTGATCTCAAAAATAATTACCGATTGGAGAAGCAGATGAATTTAGACTTTTTCGGAAGTACCCGGACAAATGTTGAACGGCGCCATGCATTTATTGCCCCAGATGGACATGTACAAGCCCCGCTTGCTGGATGGCAAAAGACAATGGGCATTATTTTGGTTAGCCCGCGTATGGGTGCCAAATTTTCAATGTATTATGCCTTAATGGAAGATGGTGGGGTTTCTAGCTTACCGCTAGCCGGTGTACAACGGTTTATCTGGGTTCAAGAAGGGACAGCCACACTAACAGCAGGTGGCACGAGCCATGATCTAAGACATGAGAGCTTCGCCTACTGCCCGGCCGATCTTGACCATCAAGTCACTTCAACTGACGGTTGTAAACTGGTCATTTTTGAAAAACGCTTCTCAAAATTAGAGGGGTATGACCAGCCTGAGCTAATTGTGGGGCATGCCAGCGAAGTAGAGTCAAATGCATTTATGGGGGATGAAGGGGCACAGCTTCAGCTCTTTTTGCCCGATCATCCTGGCTACGACATGGGAGTTAATTTATTTACCTTTGCACCTGGAACCCCCCTTCCGTTTGTTGAAACACACATCATGGAGCACGGTATGCTCATGACAAAAGGGGGTGGTGTTTATCGATTGGACAACAATTGGTATCCGATGCAGGCGGGTGATGCATTGTGGATGGGCCCCTACTGTCCACAGTGGTTTGGCGCTTTGGGCAAACCGGAATCACAGTACTTGTACTACAAAGATGTCTATCGAGATCCACTAGCTTAGGTTTGAGCCCTTCACGATCAGCAAACAGCCATCCGCACTATTTTTAGTTTGAGTGCTGGTGGCTGCTTGCGAAAAGCTCATTATGGAAAATATTCGAATAAACAATCAACGCCTACTCAAAAACCTTGCAGATTTGGCCCAAATCGGGGCAACGGCCGATGGTGGTGTCACCCGCTTGGCATTCTCGGATGAGGACATTCAAGGGCGCAACTGGTTTGCTGAACGAGTTAAAAGCCCTGGATTTGACTATGCGACAGACGGGGCGGCAAATCAATCGGCCGTCCTGAAATCATCCCACCCCGATGCTAAAACTTTAATCGTGGGGTCACACCTCGATACGGTATTTAACGGGGGACGCTTTGATGGTGCGTTGGGCGTTTTGGCTGCCCTAGAAGCGGCTCAAACCATTCAGGATCAAGAGATCCCCCTCCCATTTCATCTTGAAGTGATTAATTTTACCGATGAAGAGGGGTCGGTCATGGGCGAGTTCGGCAGCCATGCCCTAACCGGTGCCATGACAGAAGATCAGCTTGAAAACCCACGGGGCGGCCGGGATGCACTTGTGGCTGGTATGCAAAATTTAGGGATCAGTGAAGCGACAGCGCTGGGGGCCAGGCGCAATCCGGCCGAAATTTTGGGCTTTTTTGAACTGCACATTGAACAAGGGATGCGGCTAAAAAACGAGAATCTTGATATCGGTGTGGTGACCGGCATTGTGGGCATCCGCTCAGAATGGATCACATTTCGTGGCAAAGCAAATCATGCAGGCACAACGCCGATGTCTGTGCGTCAGGATGCGGTGATGGGGGCGGCCGAGTTTATGGTTAAAGCTCGGGATCTTACCAATGAGAAATTCAATCCTGCTGTTTTGACCTGTACCCAGATCGAAAGCAAACCGGCCGCATTCAACATCGTCCCCAATGAAGCACGTTTTGCCCTAGAATTTAGACACGGCACCGAAGATTTATTAGACGAGATGATGATTGACCTAAAAAACTTGGGACATACCATTGCAAGCAGGCTTAACTTGGAGTTTGAATGGGACGATGCATCAGATTGTCGGGCGGCACCTGCGGCCGAAAACATGCTGGTTGCGCTTGAATCGGCCGCCAACAATTTGGGGCTTTCGCACCAGCGTATGATGAGCTTTGCCGGACACGATACCCAGATGATGAGTAATTTTGTCCCCAGCGCTATGTTCTTTGTCCCCTCAGAGGCAGGGATAAGCCATAATCCTAAAGAATATACACAGGACAAAGATGTGATAAACGGTGCAAATGTCATGTTGCAGGCGATTTTGGAGTGTGCCAAACAATGAACCAACACGAAAAAATAAACTATGTAGAATTCGCAGCCATTGATCTTGAAGCGACAAAGGCATTTTTTACGGCCGCTTTTGGTTGGTCGTTTACGGATTATGGCCCCGACTATTGCGACTTTACAGGGGAAGGGCTGGACGGCGGGTTTTATAGAGCAGATAAAAAAGCACAGGCTGAGAACGGGAGTGCTCTTGTGATTTTTTATAGCGAAAACTTGGCAGAGACTCAGAAAAAAGTGGTAGATGCAGGTGGGGTAATTTCAACCAAAACGTTCGATTTCCCCGGCGGCCGGCGATTTCATTTTACAGAACCAAGTGGGAATGAGTTTGCAGTTTGGAGTGACCAGTAACCGCAAAAAATTAGAGCTAGGCCGGGACGGCAACTTCTATCAAAATGTTTTCCTGCGCAAGCTGACAAATTCGCCGACGAGCTGGTATTTGAGTTAAAAACGTCTCTTGAGCTTCAACCGACCCTATCTTGCTTGCAAGCCTTTGAACACTTCCATAAATTTTTAAGATTAGATCATTCTTGCGGCAATCATTGCTTAGCTCAAAAACTTGAATCAAATAATAGCCCGGCAAAGCCCAATCCCGCGCCCCTTCAGTCAAATCGTCTTCTAAAATATAGTTCCAGCATTTTTCGGCAACTGCTAAGCCTTGCTCTACTTGGCCTGAACGATACAGTGCCAGCGCCAAGCCGCACTGTGTTTGCACCAATTCGTCTGGAATTCGCTCAGAAAGCTGACACAATTCAGCGGTTTGGTATTCTTTTACAGCCTCATCAAAACGTCCAACCTCCACAAGCAAATCTCCGTAATATCTCCACAAAATATTTGTCCCAACTTGACTATAGACATCTTCTTGGATGCTAATCGCCTGTTTAAACTTTTCTTCCGCATCTTCGTAGTTCCCCAATAAAAATTGAGCTCGCCCCAAACGATTTAAGGAATGAGCAAGCAACTCTAGACGGCCGCTCCCCCGAAGCACCTCGACATATAATGAAAAACTATCTCGGGCAGATTCCAATTCCCCCGTATAAATTTGAAAATGCGCCAAATAACCTAGGTAAAACTGGTGCAAGGCTTTGTGACCGATCTGGCTAGAAATTTCAAGCCCTTCTTTGGTGAACTGGATTGCTTTTTCAAATTCAGTCTTCAATAGGTAGCTTCTAATAAGCAAACTTAAACCATATCCATAGCGGTAAAGTCGATTTTCTTCCTGACATCTTTGTAGAAGTTCGGTTGTCTTTTCGATTGAAGAGTCATATTCACCTAAATTAAAATGTAACAGGCTTGTGAAATACATAAAATCTAAATGAAGATTACTATTGGTTAATTGATCAAGCACCTGACTCACTTCATCAAGTTTGCTGCTTGTATCCTCGTTTCTTTCGAGATAAGCAAACTGTGCCGCCATTTGCAGGTTTATATACGCTTTTGCCTCATGCAGCTCATTCTTGTCGGCCAACTCCAACGCGATCTCTAAACATTTTATTGACTCATCGGTTCTCCCAACTAAGGTGAAATTGTTCCCGCGCAGCAATTGAGCCAAAATGATTTGTTTTTCGTCTCCCAATTGGTTAGCAAGTTCAACCAAAGTACCGCAAAAATCTAGTAAGTTCAGCAGATCTTCTTGCAGAGCAAGTTTGGTATTTATCATGGCAAAAAGTAAATCAAAACGCACTTCAATGTCTTGATCATCAACTAAAGCCAACCCTTGAGAATATCGCTCAACATTTGCCGTCAGATCGGATTGATCCCATAAATCAGAAACAAAAAACTTATCCCATTGCGAAGCCAACTCACCATTGGCAAACCGCTTAACTAGCGGATGAAGTTTGAATGTTCCTGGCTGAGTTTGTTGAAGCATGGAACTCTGCAAAAGTTCTTTATACACAGCAAATTCTGCGGGAGCAATCACCTGCATCTCTTCACGCCCCCACTCGTTAGAAAAACGGGTCAGCTCCGGAAGCACAGCCTTAGCTTCGTCGGATAATTTTCTCCACATTTTTTCAAGAAGTTCAAAAACAGATTGATGTTGAGGAGGGAGATCGATCGCGTCGCTTTGCAGCAGTTGGCTGTAATCAACCGTATCTGACAACAGCTCTTCGAGGGTAAACTTATTAAGTTGTTTGGCGAGAAGCTCAATGGCCAAAGGCAGCCCGCCAAGCTCGGCACACAACTCCATTACGGTTCTTCCGTTCTCTAGATCAAGTTGAAAGTCTGGGGATTTTTGTTGTGCCGCCCGCTCAAATAGCTGAACGGCCGGGCCAAACATTGTTTCGGAGGTGTCCCCACCAAACACCGGCAGTCCCTCAAAGTGAAGCAAACATTCTCGACTTAAATTCAGCGCTTTTTGACTCGTAACGATCATGGTTAAACCGGGCAGACGATCAAGCAACTGGCCAACTACCCTAGCTTCGTCATAAATCGATTCAAAGTTATCGAGAATCAAGCAGCATTTTGGACCTTTAAGCCCAGTTACAACTTGCTCAAAAACAGGCAATGATTGATCGATGGGTATTCTTATCCGCTCACTCAAACAGTGCAAAAGCCGATTTTCTTGTGGCATTACAGACTCTCGAATTGGATCATTCTCTAATCCCCTTAGGTCGATAAAGGCAACACAGCCGCTAAAACGTTCCGCGAGATCAGGAATTTGGCTACGAGTAAAAAATGTCTTCCCGATACCACCTAATCCTGTAACAGAAATAAGCCGAAACCCTCTTTCGAGAAACTTTTGCAGCCGTTGCGCTTCTGTCTCTCGGCCGATCATGTCTTGAACTGGAATAAGAAAATTTTCTCCATTCCAAATTGTTTGACAGTGTGCAGGCGCTGGAGGCACTATAGCATCTGCAATCGGTATGGACAGATGTCGAGCCAATTGCCCCGGTTCTGACAGCTGAGATCCTAGTTCAACCAGCTCTGGAGAAAAGCGATGGTCAGGGTAAATATTCAGCACCTCATGCCGATAATTGCTCAGTTCTTTAAGCGCCTCCGCAATCTGTCCGTTGGCGACCAAACTTTTGACAAACAGCAAATACATTTGGTCATCATAGGGTGCTAATTCAATGATTATCCGGCCGTAAGAGACCGCCTCTGCGGCCGCACCAGCAGCGATAAGACGAGGAGTCATTAGCAAATAAGCTTGGCACAAAATCGTCTCAATTTCATGCTGAATCGCATAAGACCAGTCAGACAACCCGGGTAAACTGTCTAAATTGATATTAGCCAAAAATGGCCCTTGGCAAAGATCAAATAACAGCTGCAATTCATTCAGCTCACTGTTATGAAAATCGCTGGCGATCTCTCGGATTTTGTTTAGATCAAACGATAATGAATCGCGATCCGCCAGATCGAGCTCTTTGCGACTAATGTGCAAAAATTGCTCAACCCCATCAAATTTTAAGCGCGCCAACAGCGATCTTAAGCTTTGCATTTTTTGTGACTGTTGCGCTTCTGGCCAAAGCAGATTTGCCAGTTTCTCGCGTGATTGTGCTTCCCCTCGTTCAGCAAGATAGACAACAAGCAGGAACCGTTTTAGTTGTAAATTATCATCAGACAGCTTCTCTCCAAACTGTAGAGATACTTTGCCAAACGTTTTAAGGGTGATATTGGAAGTCGTGTTTATCATCTAAATTTAAGATGAAGGCTCTAGTAGTGAGCGGCCGGTGTGGTGATGGAAGGATGGCTTGGAAGATGGCGTCACAGTTTAATGGTCAAAATGAGTGTGCATAGATTCTAGATTCGGAGAATTTGAATCGCTTATCGCAGTGTAATCTATTTTACACTTTGTAACCTTAAGAACTTAATTCCGAATTGCTAATTAGGCCCGATATTTTCACAATTACGCTCTAATCTGCCCCAACAGCCTCTTTTTTTAACGTCTCAGGGACAAAAAAGGCGAAGATAGCGGACGCCAAGCCACCAGAGAAAGCAAGCACAATCGTAGAGGCCCCTAACGTCAACGCGTCTGCAATCGCCCCAACGATAAGTGGAGCGGCCGCAAAACCTGCATCCCCAATTAAGCGCCACAGACCCAAGAACCCACCGCGTGACTCGGCCGGAGACAGATCAGCGCTAAGCGTCATCATGGTGCCAGAGCTAATGCCGTTGCCTAATCCGATCAAGCAGGCGGCTATCATGAGCCACCAGTAGCCGGTTGAAAGGGAAATTAAGAAAACCCCAAATCCTTGGAACACAAAGCTAGGTACAATCGCATATTTACGCCCCCAGCTATCCATCAAAATACCGGCCACAGGGAAAAGAACCGTATCGATCAAACTAGAGGTGCTTAAAATTGTTCCGATTTGCTGTTCGTCTAGATCTAACACCACGGCCGCATACAGGGGCAAGATAACGGTGCGGGCAGAGCGCACCATTTGAGCAAAAAAGACCCCCGCCCCGGCCGGAATCAAAATATGACTGTAGTTACGCAGAATATTCCCAAAATCTTTAAAGTGGCTTTCTTTTTTATGCGCCTTGACCGCTAGCTGCTCTCGCTCGGCCGCCTCATTTGGATCTTTCATAAAGATGAGGATCGCCATCGGTAACATCAAAATGGCAGCATACAGCAAAAAGGTCGGCCGTTGTCCAAAGGTAACCGCCACCGTTCCACCGATGAGTGGCCCAACCACTTTCCCCCCTCTAAACACACCTCCGATCACAGAAATCGCACGGCCGCGCGCGCTCGGGTCCACCCCATCGGCCAACCACGCATGGCGCGCTACCGAATAGAGCGAAACCCCAAACCCAGCGCACAAACGGAGCAAAAATAGTTGCCAGATGGCGGTTGCCAAGAAGATTAGCCCGGTTGCAATCGCCATGACCACAATGCCGAAAATCATCCCCCGCTTCCGGCCGATCCGCTCCATAATGTACCCGGCCGGTACATCTGAAAGGACTTGGCCCAAAAAGTCGGCCGCCAGCACCCAACCGATCAGTTGAAAACTCTCAGACAAGTTACGTGCAAAAAGGGGCAAGACCGGTGCAATCATCCCCTGAGCAACCGCATACAAAAACCCAGGCAGGTAAATGATCCAAATCAAATTGGAGATCAAAGTGCGGTTGCTCTGAGTTTTCTTTGGCATAAAACGAGCCTATTCTTTTGCCATAAATGGGAAAAAGGACAGCTGCTGGTCGTCTGGGACTTCACAGCTGCCGGTTGAAAATGCAAGGCTAGGGCCAACTTGACCGGCGTCATCAGTGCCGTGCACATAAAACTCGGCCGAACAATCTTCAAACTGGGTTAAATCGATGGGGCCCAACGTAAACGTCTCAGTTGGTGAATCAAACGAGCCATCTTGTGCTCCAGCCACAAATGTTTGGGGGGCCTCAAATGGATGGGGCATATCGGTTTGTACCGTCACACTCACCACCAAATTGTTGCCAAACTCCACATCACTTACTGTGCCGGTAATCGTCAGCATATTGTCTGTAACAGATGGAGTTAACCCTGATAACTCTGGTCCGTTTACAAGCTGATATGGTTCTCTGGCGATGCTGGCTGTGTAGAGCAAAGCCGGGTGCACATCATTCCAAATGGTTGTAGATGTATAGCCATAATCCTGCAAAAACGTCGTCCCAAGTTCAAGCGTAAAGGATGGGATGCCAAATTCCCCATAAAAATGATCATCCGATGCGCCTGAAACCCCAAATCCTGATCCAAAATTATTCCCCTGCACCGGATCATACCCGGTAATGTCTCCCAAGCGATTGGCGATTTTAACAATGCCGTCTGCGTTTGGAGCCTCGTCTGGAAACAACCCATCCCCCCATGGATAAATGATCACTTCGCCAAAACTGTGCATCGAAATAATAATGCCGGTTGTTTCAGGTGGCGCGGCATCCTCACGGTTTGGGCCACGCTGATCAGGAATCAATTGAGTGACCAGCTTTTCTAAAGCCACAATCTCTGGCTCAGACGC
Organism: Chloroflexota bacterium; assembly: GCA_020628815.1. Classification (GTDB taxonomy): domain Bacteria; phylum Chloroflexota; class Anaerolineae; order Promineifilales; family Promineifilaceae; genus WTJY01. The sequence continues at coordinate 16,328 of JAHDEN010000075.1, forward strand.
TGGGCCAGCCCCATTGAAAACTTGTGAGCACGGATTAGTTGAAGTTCCGTTGGTTCCCCAGCCAAATGAAAAGTTCCGATTGAGATCGACCCCAAAGTGGCTGGATACGGTTGAAGGCCAAAAACATCCGTTGGTTACTCGGCCGTTTTTACGGTGCAACAGGGGTTGGTCGATTAATATCAATTGGGTCCCTAAAAAGACCACGTCAAACCCATCTGGGTTAACCACAGGAATAATCCAAGTCTCTTGCCAATCAACAATCGGTTTTACAGCGGGATCTGTTGTGTAATTCTCAAGCATCCAGCGAGCAAAGCGTAAACCGGTCTCTTGCACAGAAAGCTCTCGAGAGTGAATACCGGCATCCAACACAAAAACCGGTTTTGTACCAGAGATGATGGTTGAGTCAGAAATGACCGATGTCCCTGTAATCGCTTCGTTTGAAATTCGCAACGCCAGCAAATCACGGCCGGGCAGCGGGTCGCCGCCAGGCGTTTCACATCCATTCAAAATTTTGCACAAGCTATCTCCGTAATCGACCAGTTCGGTTAGCTCAGGGTACGCAGCGTTTAATGCCTGAAGCTCAGCAATAATTTCATCATTGTTTTTGTAGCCACCAAAAAAAGTCTCGATAGATCGAGAACGTTTTGCCCCTAAATGAAAATCGGTTAGCTCCGGCTCAAGCTTCACTTGCCAATCATTATTATGCAGATACTGAGCCAGATCTTTGTCTGCCAGCAATAACACCGACTGTGTTACGGCTTGAATCTCCCACACATCAAACGTAGTGATCAGATAATCTAATTCTGCATACCCATCATACGCAACCCGAATTATTTGGAGGCGTTGATCGGCCGCAGCTGGCTGTTCTTTATTTGCTTCAACCGTTGCGTTCGCAAATCCCGCGACAGTTGCCAACAGTGCAAAAAGCACAAGGCTGATCATAAATATACGTTTGGAAAGTGAGATAGATGAATTCATTAAGCTTTTGCCGCCATTTCTTCGCCAAATCCAAGCAGGGCAGCCACAACCGCATCACTTGGTCCTTCAGCATATACGCGCAAAACCGGCTCAGTCCCCGACGGCCGGATCAGCAGCCAACTGCCATCAGCCATGTAATATTTCACACCGTCTGTCGTCTCGATCCGTTCAATCTCTACGCCAGAAATCTGCTTAGGGGCGGCATCGAGCAACATAGCGACCATATCCGCTTTCTCAACCGGCCGGGACAGCTGCATATCGGTCCGGCTATATTGAGCTGGCCCATATTCTTCCAATAGATCGTTAACAAGCTGGTCAAGCGTTTTGCCAGATGATGCGACGACTTCAAGCAGCAAAAGCCCCATCAAAATGCCATCCCCTTCAGGAATATGCCCCTTGATGCTCATCCCGCCTGATTCTTCGCCACCCATCAACACATCTTCGGTCATCATTAAATCTGCGATCAGCCCAAAACCAACCGGCACCTCAACAACGTCTAGCCCATGTTTGGCACAGATACGGTCGATCATGCGGGTGGTTGAAACTGTCCGCACAACCTTACCGCTCATCCCTCGCTCTTCGATCAAATATTTTAGAATTAGCGAAAAAATGCGGTGTGGGTCAACAAAATCACCGTTGTTATCAACCGCACCGATCCTGTCAGCATCCCCGTCTGTCGCAAGCCCCAAATGGTAATGGCCGCTCTTCATCATCGACATAAGCTGCTGTAAGTTGCGCGCAATTGGCTCGGGATGAATGCCGTCAAACCCAGGATTCATGCGGTGACGAATATTGGTCACTTCGGCCCGGGTGCGGGCCAACATTTCGCCGATTACTCCCCGGCCGGCACCAAACATGCCGTCGGCCACAACGCCCAATTTACCCTGAGAGATCGTATCGAGACTAATCAGGGTGCCCAAATGACCATAATAGCTCCACGCTGGATCAAAACGGGTGATCATCCCATCATCAATCTGTTCTTTATAAGGTCCAATTTTTGGCTCAATTTTGTTTTCAATAATTTTGGATAGATGGGCTTCCACCTGTTTATGCTGCTCTTTCGTCGCGCTCCCACCAAATCCCGCTTTTAGCTTTACCCCGTTGTAGCGGGGTGGATTATGGCTGGCGGTGATCATCACTCCAGCAACCGCTTTTTTCTCGACGATAGCGTAACTCACGGCCGGTGTTGGTGCATCAGCTCTAGCCAGCCATGTTTTGATGCCGTTTGCCGCAAACACCATCGCCACTTCGGCCGCATATCGGTCAGACAAAAAGCGGGTATCAAAGCCAACCACGGCTATTTTATCCGGAGCAGGCTGATCGTTTATAAAATTGGCGATCGCTTGAGCAACTAAGCGCAGATTATGAAATGTAAAATCCCGACTGATGATGGCACGCCAGCCATCTGTTCCAAATTTAATGGTCATAGAACCTCAAAAGCAAGTTTTTGACTGGATTATTCCAGCATCAACCGATTTTACCGCTTTTGAGTTTAGATGCAGAAGACTCTTAATTCCTATGGTTGAGCGACACCACTACCCCGCCTGAGACATAAGCTGACCCTGCTCACGAATACGGCGGCTCAAAGCGCCAATGATCCCTTGAGCGATCTCCGGCCGGTCAGCCATTAGCTGCTTGAGCGCATCCCGTTCAATGCTAAACAGCAGCGTGGGGACCAGCGAGCGCACATCGGCCGAACGAGTTTCTTGGTTAAAAATACCCAACTCACCCACCGTCTGCCCCGGACCCAGTTTAATAATCGACTTCCCATTGATCATCGCTTCTACTTCCCCTTCTACCACCAAATACATCTCGTTCGATGCCTCGCCTTGGCGGATAAACGTTTCATGGGCCTCAAGCGGAATCTCGTTCACGATAGCGGCAACTGAGGCCAAAACATTGCCCGGAGTCTCTTTAAAAATACTGGCTGATTTTAAGATAGCCACTTTTTCGATCATTAACATTTGGTTTTCCTCAGCACCGTCTGCGCCGTTCAAACTTAACTCTGCAATCGCCCACTTGGCCGTTTCGGAAACTAAATTATCTTCTTCAAGCAGACACTCTTCAAGCTCAGCCATTAGCTGCTCGTGCCCCGATTTGACGGCCGCATAAATGGCACAGGCTCGGGTCCAGCCGGCCGCATGTTGATCCTGGATCAGCCCGCTAAACTGAATTTTTGCCGGTAACGCATCT